>NZ_JZRD01000009.1:0-75480 GCF_000963995.1 Pantoea sp. SM3 | reverse complement strand
TCATTCATATGACCTCCGTCCGTAGGGTGGATAAGTGTACAGTATAGTAGAAATACACCGTGCCAGATTCCGCAGCTCTTATGAAGTCAGTGCAGCTTCTGCTCTGTTGGCCCGGCAGCCCTTCCCACTCCGTACTTTTCACCGTCGCGAAGACGCATTTCCCGCCGTACTTCTTCGATAGCACGCAAACCCGCGCGAATCCGATCTTCATCCGTTTCATGTTCAATGGCCGACCGCAGGCGATCCGTGAGTGCCGCCCAGCTTATGGCCACTTCTTCATCCAGCAGGGCCGTGACGGCCTCGCCAAGCATAATGTCGGCCATTTTTTCTTCAAAGTCATTTTTCATGGGATTATCCGGCAGCAGGTTTCGGGGGAAGAGCTTACCACAGCCGCACCAGCCCGAACACGACCAGAGAAAAGGCCCTGCAAAAACTTTAACGACATAACGTGCTCCGGAAGCATTTTACTTCTGCGCCGGTATTTTCTTTCTGAGGCCGCGCTGCTCAGAGGCGGACGGTGTGACATTCGGTGCCGATGCCCTCCTGTCAAGACGGTAAAGACAGACGTCGCCACGCTCCGCCAGGCTAACCGGCCAGATCATCGCCGCGTTACCGTCCTCCACGTAAAGCTCGCCCAGCGGCTGTACAACGGCCCAGGGCTCACCCAGTGAGCGACGCAACTGCAGTAATTCCTTCGCCATCGTTACGACTTCCGCGTCATGGCTGTCCGGATTACTGGCGATTTGGCTGAGCCGGTCTTCGCTGATCATCGCTGCTTCCCCTGTCCGTTATTGCCTGTTGCACTGATAGTCTGCCGGCGTATTGCCGGACACGCCCCACTTACGCATGATGCAGAAATATGCGGCGCTGAAAGAGGGCTGAGTGATTGCCTTTACGAAATTTTTACGCTTAATACCGTGCTGACAGCTTGCAGAGTCCGCAACCAGTTCTACGCTGGGCAGACCAGTGAAAAGAGTACCGATTTTAAAACAATAAAAGGCGAAGAAAAATGATTTTAAGTGAATTTATGGTGAAGGTGAACCGCTGGCCTGACATGCATTTCACAGCAATCGAAAGCGAGCAGCGAGATGCCGTCATCGAGATTTATGCAATAGACTTCTCAAATCAGACCAAAAGCCGGCTGCTTATTTACCGCACGACCGATACACAACACGCTTCGGCAATGATGACGCATTTCATTATCTGGCTTGAAAAAGCGAATCGTGGCAGAACTATGCGGAATGAAAGGGTTGAAGTATCGGCTGTTACGGCCGCGCAGCCTTCAACTTACCTTACCACATCTCTTTAATTCTACTGGGCCCGCCCTGGGCCCTTATCTTTTCCAGTGCATCAGATTGCCTCGCGGGTCTCCGGCCAGGCAACAGCCGCGCCTTCTGCAGTGAACAGGGCACCCTGGAAATCAGTGACACCAGCTGCCTCCAGCCACATCCACTCCTCCGGCTGTTCGATACCCGCAGCAATGACGTTTATCTCCAGCGCTGAACAACAGCGAAGCACCGCGTGTACCACCGCCTGACGGGGACCGCTGCGGTGAATATTGCGCACGATCGCTGCGCCGATGCGCACGCGGTCCGGCTGGACGTGCGCCAGCAGAGACAGTCCTGCCGAACCGTCACCAAAGTTGTCGATAGAGATACTGATACCCGCTTGCTTCAGTTGGCGTACCGCCTGAGTGAATGATTCCAGCTGAGAGATAACCTCTGTTTCACTGACGCCGAGTATTATTTGCTGCGGCACCAGCTCAGCACGGTCAATTGCGTTAATGAGCCGGCTGATGGCATCCGGAAGGTTAACCAGCGTCATGGGCAATATGCTGACGTATAACATGATGTCGTCGGGACACGATCTGCCTGCCTTGTTCAGTGCCTCTGTGACGACGCTTAGGTTATACGCATACAGCGCTTCGCCGGTTAGTCCATCCGGGGCGTCATCGGGTATGGCCTCGATGGCTGTGACTTCACGACCCAGAGGATCAACCACCGGGCGGAAGGTGACGCCCACAGCCGGGAACGAAGGACCGTTCTCATCCGGTACAAAGTCCCAGTAGTCAGCGGGCAAAACTTCGAAGTAGTTTTCTTTCTCACGGGCTTCCACGAAGGTTCGTAAGAACTGTAGGCCCCGATCGTCGTAAGTCAGGCGATATTTAGACGTGCCGCGGTCAAGCACCGCCTGCAGCACACTGCCGCTGTCATGGCGGCGCAGGTCAAACAGCTCCATACCATGGTTGCCGAAGCGGCGCGACGGTGAATAGTCGCGCATCAGCTCAACCACATTGTGGTGACGCCGGTCGGCGCAGATACGACCATAGATGTCCTGCACGCCCTCCTCCGGGCCCTCAAGAATCTGAAAGAAGTGCGTGCCGTTAAAGAGCAGGATCCCCGTGACCTGATGCCGTGCGTTGAGCAGGCTGGCTTTCTCAACCATACCCGGCAGGATGTTGATGGGTACCTCATCGGCGAGATGGCTTCGGTAAATAATTGTTGTAAGCATTTCTGGCTCCATATTACCGCAGATTGTCACAGGCACCATAGCAGTTGGCTGACCATTCTCAAACCGGACCGGTAGTCACCCTCACCACACCGCGACTTCAACGACCCAGACATCATTAAGCCTGTTTGTCCTCAACACTGGCATTAATTCATGAGGGTGCCGCGCTTCGCAAAGCCAGTACGTACAACAGCAAAATATGTACACAAAGTAATATCTTTCGATTTGAGCGCCTCCGGCATGCGTTTACCTCAAATCCTAATCAACAGTACTGAATCTGCGCGCCGCGAAAGACTCAAGGTTACGGGCAGCACACCCCCACATTCACGCAGACAAAATCTGATGGACAGAACAGCCTGATTTAATTATCAGCGAATCAATTCATCAGGCCACGGTTAATTCTTAGTGGATTACGTAAGTAGATTTTTTGCATGAAGGGTCCAATAAACTCAGCAATTGATACAAATTATTACGAATATAGCTTTTTTCAGAATTACCTACGGGCACTTTCACCATCAGCGACTACAGTGTGACGTGAGGCTGTCATCAACGTGAAATGGAGGTAGTTAATTTGTCTAATCATCACGACGGGAAAGGGCACGTCATTATTGGCGAAGCGGCATTGAGCCTTGCGCTGGGTGAAAAAGAGATAAGCGTACAATCGCTTATTGCTGAGCTTGGAAGCATGGCACAAGCCGGCGGCAGCGATAACCGGCTCACGGAAATATCGGAAGCCAGAAGTTGGCTGAAAAGCTTCCATGAGCCTGATCAGGCCGTCCGGTATCTGCCGTACCTGCAGACTTCTGCAGACCTGAACGACGAGAAGAACTGACGCCAAAGGACGTAGTCCGGCTCTGGCCGGAAGACGACGATGAAGATGACCTCACCGGTCTCGCCAAGGCGTGCACCGGCCGGAGAACCTGTCAAGGACGACACCCTCCGGTAGTTCCGACTTATATCGCTTTAAAAAATGAATTTCACTACCTGACATCCCAGCATACAGTATCTCTTTTAACCGGAAGGAAAAACGTATGCCCCAGTTTTATTACATTCTCAATGCAGGACAGCATTACCAGTTACACGCCAGAGGATGCGTATGCCTGGAAGATCATCCGGAGCGTCAATTTCTAGGGTCTGCGCTCACCTATAGGCACGCCTATCAGATTGCATCGCAACGTCTGAATGTATGGGCCTCCATCTGTCGTTTGTGCATCGATGACAGTATGTCCGATACGCGGGACTCTTCGCTCACACTTCATGCGCGTTGAACTCTTTTAATCCTAAGTCACATTCCCGATAATGATTCATGCTCGGTAAAGTAACGCAGCTAAACTTAATGTCGTGTATTTAAAGATGACGGGAATAATCATGTCAGAACATTGTATTCATGATGTCGTTATACCGCTGCCAGGTCATGAAGACGAAGCACCTGGCGGCAATCATGATATTCCACCTGACCGTATATCCCCTTACTGATTGAACTGCCATCAGGCTGTTTTTTTCCCGCATGTTTATCAGCACCGCTTATTGGGGATATACTGTATATATCCCCAATAAGCGGAGCGCATCTGAAAACCGGAAATGAAATAGATGATCTTATGCATCAGGCTGTGGCGGTCGCGCTGAAACAACTTCTGCGTCCAAACGGGACCGTACATGTGCATGAACTCATCGCTGCCCTCTGGCGCCTGAAGGAGTCCACCCCGGACAAAATAACGCGCGACTCCTGTGAGCGGGCCATTAGGTTACTGGCAAAAAAACTCAATTGAAATTATGCGGCGCCAGCCGCTTTCAGACACCGGGTTCGTCCGGAGTAAATCTCACGACCAATTGGAGCAGGACGCGCAGAGTTTCCTGCCTTTCGGCGTTAGTTTCAACCATGAGCTGATTCATGATACGTTGCATAATGGTTTTGTTATTCACCGGTACCCCTATGTAAATTAGGCTGCGGATCATGTTATCCAGCGCTTCTTTCTGTAATGCATAACGGTCACCTTTAACCATAAGGCATGCCTGTATGTGTGCAACCGTATTGGTTTCTCTCATGCTGTGATGATCCCTGAATGCTCGCGCGATTCGCGTTGGTTTAAATTACGCATTGGCTGGATAAAAAGTTAAAGATTATAGCCTTGCAGTCATAAATACTGCCGCTAAGGTTAAGTATATGGCAGTAAATGTATTGCGGAACCAGCAAGCACAGATTCAGAATAAGCGGCTATATGGGTAAGTAAAATCCTGGCACTGACACATACGAAAGCGACAGGCATAACCGTACCTGCCGCCACAGTGTGTAGTTATCTTAAGTTATCGTCATCTGTCATCAAGCGGATGGTGCTTTCCTGCGATGTAGTGCCTGAATGGCCTGCATCTGGTAAAATCCAGCTATCTTCGCCAGTTGATTTAGCGCTGATACTACGGTGTCCTCGCAACCAGTTAATGGCTCCCCTGATTGCCTGGTCTCTCGAGTGACTACTGTCCGCCTTAAGCATCGCGGCCAATTCTGAGATAAGCGCATCGACGGTTATATCCTGGTCACGCACGGCTAGATTGACTGCTGCTTCACCAATAATTGCGTGACCGGTCATGTCTTCGCTGTACAACACGTTTACACCTCGCTAATGAATTAGAGAAAATTATTTACCACACCATTATTATAGCATTAACCTCCCTAATTATATTATTCACCCGATAGGTTATGCCTATTTAAAGATGTAACTCAATGGAGGAACTTTTCTTAACCTCTCTAAATATGTGAAATATATGAATTATTATTGCATGTAACAATCTTATCATTTATTTATAATAATGGTAGACTGGGGGTGATTTAGAGTTTTCTATTGTATAACAATCAATTATGACATTAAGGGGTCGAAATTTCTCAATGCTTATGTAAACGACTTAAATAAATACCTGGCGTCATTAATGATGAGGTGACTACCCGAATAAAGTCTTAACTAGCATAAGTAAAAGCAATTTAATAACGCGATGTAATAGCAATGCAAGATTAACTGCCCCTCCTCGTACTTAATATTCCCTCGTCGGTACTAAAGATTAGTGAAATAAATCCAGTCTTCACTTTAACTACCGGTTCCGGGGGAGTGAGCCAATACTCTGTTTGATCTGAGCAGAACTCAGAAGAGACATCTGATGATGAGAGTAAGAGGGCTGACTACATAGCTGACACAGTGCTTAAGCCAGCTATAGTTAAGTATTTGCCAGTTTTCAGACACGAACTGCGGGAGTGGGAGCCGGTTTAGTCAAGCACCCTTACCTGAGATGATAACTACGGTGTAGGTGTCCATGTCTCTGCTTCGCTATCATCGGGATAATAGTAACCATTCGGTATTGATTGAAGTTCAATCAGGCTGCCCCACGGAGCCTGAAAGTATACGCTGGCATTATTTTCTGTATCTTCATGACGGGAGTTCCCATGTATTTCTGAAAGAAGCCTTCCTCCCGCTGCTCTGACCCTTTCCACCGCATAATTTATATCGTCCACGTAAAGAGATATGTGATTCCAGCCAATATCCTGCAGCCTTACAGGTTGCTCCTGTTCTTCACTTTTTATCTCAAAAAGCTCGAGATTTGGACCATTACCAATCCGTAGCAAGCGCTGCTTGATAATCATTGACCCAGAGCTTAAGCCTAATTGTTTCTCTGTATCTGCCCCCTGTCGTGGATGATCATGGTCTGTTAGGCCGTCATAGACAAACCTCGCGTCCAGCGCCTTCTGTAAAAATTCAGTTGCCATTTGCAGGTCGGGAACGGTAAGCCCTACATGGTTTATGCCCCTGCTTGGCGCGCGCGTCGGTATATTTTCCATACATACTCTCCAGTTAAAATTATGATAACTTCTACAAAGAGTAGTACTTTTCTGCCCAGTGAGCGGCGCCATAACTCATTGACACCCTTTCAATTCAAAAAAACGTCCTGCTAAATCATTAGAGGTCAATTACAATGCTCCTTGAAAAGCTCATGTGGCTTGAATGCAGCCTTCACGGTGAAAAACGCAACGATCGGAATTGGCTCGAGCATCTTCTTCATCCTGAATTCCTGGAGATTACACGTTCAGGCATGATGGTCGATCGCTCAGACACGATCATGTCGCTAAAGAGCGAGAAAACTTCAAGTCCAATCGTAAGCAGCAACTTCCGGCTGATCGAAATAAGTGAAAGTTGCGTAATACTTCTTTACCATACGTCTGATGCTGACGGGAGCCGACCCGCATTACGTTGCTCTTACTGGCTAACTTCGAAAGAGGGCCAGTGGTCTCTGAATTTCCATCAGGGTACGCCTATAGCAACTGGTGCTTAGTGAATTAACAGCACTGTTATGTTCTGGTGTGATGCCCGGCACGTTCGAATATGAAATGAGTTCGACGGGTCGGTGCAACACAACCCTCACCAAAATGTAGGGTAAAATTCTGAGTACTGTGGTCTTTTAAATCAGGGCCTAATATTCAGGTTTCTCTCCAGGCAGAGGTTCTGAAAGCTCCTGACCTTCAACTCCTGCGTAAAAAAAACCAGTTCAGCCCCCAGTTCGGACGTATACCCGCGATGTGCGCTATTTACCGTTTCATTAATCGCCTCACCCGCTTTAGCGCGATATGTGACGCCTGTATTCTTGTTTTCAATCGTCAACTGTCCCGACAGAACGTAGGCCGTGTTAGGTATGGCATGTGTATGCCAGGGCAGTTCGGTAACAGGAGGTAGAGACATACGCATAACCGATATGAGTGGCTTGCCTTGGAGATACGCTTCATAAGACTGCTTATTCCATGCTGCCCCACTCTGTAGAACAAGTTTATGTTCGATCTTATCCGAACCTTTATTTGGGATCAGCTCTGCGTTTGCCATTGTCTATCCTTTTAATCGTGTATTTTCATGTTTTCAGACAAAAGTTTAGCAGAGGCAGAAAGATTGCTTTTTAAGCTCAATCCCAGAACAGCTCCAGAGCCGGACATTGAAAATTCATATTAATAATCAGATTGGAACTGGAATTCGCCGCCGTAATCCGTACCATACGCGACATACTTTTGCCTGCTGGCTTTTGACGGCAGGCGCAAACCCGTCTTTCATAGCGAATCAGATGGGACATGAGAACGCGCAGATGGTGTGTAAAATCTACGCGACATGGATTGAAGAGATGAATGGCGAGCAGGTAGATATGCTCAACAGCAAACTGGCGATCTGAAATGACTTGCCCATTGCATGCCCCTTTTGTTTTCTGAGACAGTTAATAATGCAAGAAAATCAAGAAGTAACAAAGAAAGAACAATACAACCTGAACAAGCTTCAGAAGCGTCTGCGTCGCAACGTGGGTGAGGCCATTGCTGATTTCAACATGATTGAAGAAGGCGATCGCATCATGGTCTGCCTGTCTGGCGGTAAAGACAGCTATACCATGCTGGAAATTTTGCGCAATTTGCAGAAGAGCGCGCCGGTTAACTTCTCACTGGTGGCGGTTAATCTCGACCAGAAACAGCCAGGATTCCCGGCGCATATTCTGCCCGCGTATCTGGAAGAACAGGGTGTTGAGTATAAAATCGTCGACGAAGATACTTACTCGATCGTTAAAGAGAAAATTCCGGAAGGCAAGACCACCTGTTCGCTCTGTTCACGACTGCGTCGCGGGATTCTTTACCGCACCGCCACTGAACTGGGTTGTACTAAGATTGCGCTAGGCCATCATCGCGACGATATCCTGCAGACCCTGTTCCTGAACATGTTCTACGGCGGCAAAATGAAAGGCATGCCACCAAAACTGATGAGTGATGATGGCAAACATATTGTCATCCGTCCGCTGGCCTATTGCCGCGAAAAAGACATCATCCGCTTTGCTGAAGCGCGCCAGTATCCGATCATTCCCTGCAATCTGTGCGGTTCACAACCGAACCTCCAGCGTCAGGTCGTTGCGGATATGCTGCGTGACTGGGATAAACGCTATCCTGGCCGTATCGAAACCATGTTCAGTGCGATGCAGAACATTGTGCCTTCGCACATGGCGGACATTAATTTGTTCGACTTTAAAGGCATCCAGCACGGCGATGAAGTGGTCGACGGCGGCGATATTGGCTTTGATCGCGAAAAACTGCCGGTGAAACCTGCGGGCTGGCAGCCGGACGAAGAAGACGCGCCGGAAATGAGCGTTCGTCTGGATGTATTAGAAATTAAGTAATTGGCAGACGAATTAAAAACAGGCGCAGCGCTTCGGCTCTGCGCCTTTTTTGTTACCGATGGGGAGGCGGATCGATGATCGGTGGAAACTCGGGATCGTAGGGAGGATCAGGTTCCGGAATCGGCTGCGGATGAGGAATCGGTTCTGGAATCGGTGGCGGATCGGTTGGAATGGGATCGCTCGCAATGAGTTCTTGCATGCCCTGCTCCTTATTGCTGAATGTCCTTAAAGCATAGGTAATGAAGCGCGGCCAAGCCAAGCGGGCAAAAAAAAGCCGGCGGATTAGCCGGCGTTGTACGAATCAAATGTGCTATGCAGTAATTCTAAAAAAGGAAGTAAGACAATATGGAGCGCAACGCCCATCGCTTGACGTTGCATTCACCTGCGAGAGAGAGTTTGCCCCTGTTAGGCGATCCACTTATTGATATCGATCAGGTTTTTCCCGCTTTTTTGCTTGCGGCACTTTATTTAACAGCGGGTTAACGCTTATAACCTGAGCCTTACATTACAACCAGTTGCGTCGTTTGAGCCATATCGCCACACCCACCACCATCACCAGCAGTAGTACGCAGAACGCGGTAAAGCCCAGCGGCCAACTACCCCCCGGAATACCGCCAAGGTTGACGCCAAACAATCCTGTCAGGAATGTCGCAGGCAGGAAAATCATCGCCATCAGCGACATGGTATAGGTGCGGCGGTTCATTGATTCTGCCAGCAAAGACGCGACTTCATCGGCCAGTATCCCCGTTCGCGCTACGCCTGCATTGAGGTCATCCAGGCCGCGTCCCAGACGATCGGCAACGTCCTGCATACGACGGCGATCGTCATCATTCATCCATGGCAGTTTTTCACTCGCCAGACGGGCATAAACATCACGCTGCGGCGCCATATAACGACGCATCACAATCAGTTGCTTACGCAGCAGCGCTAGCTCACCGCGCGCCGGGACCTGTTGATCCATCAGCGCATCTTCCAGCTCGATGATTTTGTCGTGCATCTCTTCGATAAATTCGCTGGCGTGATCGGTCAGCGCATCGCAGACATCCACTAACCAGCTGCCGCCATCCACCGGGCCGTTACCGTTATGCAAATCGGCCAGCACTTCATCAATGGCATACACCTTTCGCCGGCGCGTGGAAACAATCACTTTATCGTTGATAAACACGCGCATGGCGACGAGTTGATCGGGGCGTGAATCGGCATTGTGGTTGACGCTGCGCAGCACAATCATAAAGCCATCGCCTAAGCGAGTGACACGGGGACGCATGCTGTCGCCCGCGAGTGCATCACGCACGGAATCGGGGATCAAGGGGGTATTTTGCAGCCACTCGGCACTTTGCCGTTGCGTGTAGTTCAGATGCAACCAGCACGGGCGCTCACAGTTGATCACATCTTTATCTTCAATCGGAATCATCCCGCCTTTGCCGTCCAGCTGGCAGGAGATAATCGCATCCGATACTTTTAGCGCTTTTCCTTCAATGACGTTCACTGACTCGCCTCACTATCAAAATCAATACGATACAGTCTAGCGTGGCGGCGACGAGTTGCAATCATCAGGCTGTGAGCAAAGATGACAAGGCAGAGGTGAGCATCCGCTGAAAGCGAGAGCGGCAACAACGTCACTGGATGCGCCTCCCTAATCCGTTGCACCGGTTAAGGAGACGCACACCATCACGCCACTCTGCTGATTAGCGTCGCTAAATCAGTGCTTTTCGATCCACAGTTCGCGGCTGTATGCGACATCTTCGGGATTGGTGATCGGATAACCTTTGACCCACGGTTTGATCAAGCGCCCGTTGGTATATTGATAGATCGGGGCGATCGGCGCCTGATCGGCAATGATCTGCTCCGCTTTGTCATAGTCGGTATTGCGTGCAGCCACGCTAGTTTCCATGCTGGCTTTGGTCAGCACCGCATCATAATCCGTGCTGTGGAAACGGGCGATATTGCCGGTGTGCGTTGAGGTCAACAAACTCAGGAAAGTGGACGGTTCATTGTAATCCCCGACCCATGACGCACGAATCACATCAAAGTTACCGCTGTTGCGGCTGTCGATGTAGGTTTTCCACTCCTGGTTTTGCAGCGTAACGTCCACTCCAAGGTTCTTTTTCCACATTGACGCCACGGCGATGGCAATCTTCTGATGGCTTTCCGAGGTGTTATACAGCAGCGTCAAATGCAGCGGCTTGCCAGGGCCATAACCGGCGGAGGTCAGCAACGCTTTTGCCTGAGCATTGAGCTCTTGCTGGCTGTGCTGCTGGAGATAACTTTGCTGCGCTGTAAACCCTGCGGTGACGTCCGGAGTGAAGTGCCAGGCCGGTTTTTCCCCGGTGCCCAGAACTTTCTCCGCGATGATGTGGCGATCGATGCTCCATGATAACGCTTTGCGCACGCGCACGTCGGCAGTCGGTCCCTTTTCCGTGTTAAAAGCGTAGTAATAGGTGCCCAACTGATCCGGCGTATACACCTGTCCCGGCAGCTCTTTTTTCAGCAGCGCATACATATTTTTCGGGAAGGATTCGGTGATATCAATGTCGCCCGCGCGGTAGCGTTTGGTCGCGCTGGACTCTTCATTGATAGGGATAAAGGTCACTTTGGTCAGTACGGAATGGCTGTTATCCCAATAGTGTTGATTTCGTACCAGTACAATCTTTTCATTCACCACACGATCCTGCAATTGATAGGCGCCGTTACCCACCAGTTTTCCCGGCGCCGTCCAGCTATCAGGGTTTTGCTCAATCACCTTTTGCGGGACGGGATACATCGCGGCATTCGCGACCATGCTCGGGAACCATGGCACAGGGCGTGACAATGTCACCTTAAGATGATTCGCATCAGTGGCTGTCACGCCCAGCTTATCGGCACTCATCTGCCCTTTGGTAATGGCATCCGCGTTTTCGATGCCACTCAGCGCGGCAAACCACGCAAAGGGAGAACTGTTTTTCGGCTCCACCAGGCGCTGCCAGCTGTAGACGAAGTCCTGCGCTGTCACCGGTTCGCCATTTGACCAGCGCGCATCTTTGCGTAGCGTGAAAATCCAGGTTTTGTTGTCGTTGCTGTGCCAGCTTTCAGCCACGCCCGGCACGATTTTTCCGTGTGCGTCCTGATTGGTCAGCCCTTCGAACAGATCACGCATGACCTGAATTTCTGGCAGACCCACGGCTTTCATTGGATCCAGAGAAGCAGGTTCGTCTTTAATATGGCGAACAATTTCCTGTGTTGGCGCTAACTGTGCGCCCGCTGGCACATTAGCGGCAAACACCGGTGAGAAAACACCAGCAATCATTACGGCGGCCAGCGTCTTGCGGAAAGTTAATTTCATCACCACTCCTTTACCCAAAAAAAATGGCGACTGCGAAGAGGTCTGCGTCGCCAGCGTCTTTGGTGACTCTATCGCAAATTGCTGATTGATATATAGCTATTTCCCTGTCTGCTGTTTACCGTTATGTTGAGGCTGAATTGTCGGTCACATTTTTTAATCCTGAAGCGCCTGGCCATCCTGGCGCTCATTGCACGATTTCAGAGAGGAATGTCATGTCGTCACATCATCCCCGCCCGCTGCGCGGCAAACTCGACGCGGTCTGGCAACAATATGGGCAATCGGTGCTCGGTGCACCGCTGCTGTGGTTCCCGGCCCCGGCGGCCGATGCCGACAGTGGGTTGATCATTGCCGGCACGCACGGTGATGAAAATGCCGCCGTCGCGACGCTATCCGGTGCAATGCGCACGCTGCCGGAGCCACTGCGCCGTCATCATGTGGTGCTGGCGGTGAATCCGGATGGTTGCCAGTTGGGGCTGCGTGCCAATGCGAACGGGGTCGATCTCAACCGCAATTTCCCGGCCGCCAATTGGCAAAATGGCGACACGGTCTATCGCTGGAACAGCGCAGCGGACGAACGTGATGTGGTGCTGTCGACGGGCAGCAGCCCCGCTTCTGAACCGGAAACACGCGCACTCTGCCAGTTGATTCATCAGATTAAGCCGCGTTGGGTGGTGTCCTGGCATGAGCCACTGGCTTGTATTGATGATCCACACCACAGTCACCTCGCGCAGTGGCTGGCTGAACAAACGCAATTACCGGTGGTGAGTAGCGTGGGCTATGCCACGCCGGGCTCATTTGGCAGCTGGTGCGACGATCTCGGCTTGTTGTGCATAACCGCCGAGATGCCGCCTATTTCGGTAGATGAAGCCACCGAGGTTTATCTTGATGCGATGATTAACCTGCTGCGCTGGCAGCCGCAGGTTTAAGCACGCCGTGTGAGAAATGCAGCGACGGCTCAACATCGGCAGCCAGCCAGGTTGGGCCGTCAAGATCGGCGAATTTTGCCAGCGGCGTGAGCGGCAGCGCGGCGCGAATCGCCCGTGAGGTGCATAACATACAGCCTAACATCACCGTAAAGCCCTGCTGACGCGCCGCGGTGGCCAACGCCAGCGCCTCGGTCAATCCTCCGGTTTTATCCAGCTTGATATTGACCATCTCATAGCGCCCTTTCAGCTGCGCCAGATTCTCCCGGGTGTGACAGCTCTCATCTGCGCAGATGGGAAGTGGGTGCACAAAGTTTGTCAGCGCAGCATCTTCAGCCGCCGGAAGCGGTTGCTCCAGCATCGCGACGTTCAGGTCTGCCAGTAACTGGCAGCGCGCCGCCAGCCCTTCAGCCTGCCAGGATTCATTGGCATCCACAATTAGCGTCGCTTCCGGTACGGCAGTGCGAATTGCCACCAGGCGCTCACTGATTAAATGATGATCGAGTTTGATCTTCAGCAAACGCGCACCATGCTGCCACAACGCTAACGCGCTGCTGGCCATCGCTTCCGGCGTATCGATACTCACTGTATGCGCAGTGATGATCTCCTCTGCCAACTCAACACCGCACAGCGCCTGCAAACTTTTACTCTGTTGCTGGCGTTCCAGGTCCCATAAGGCACAATCGAGGGCATTACGCGCGGCACCCGCCGCTAATGCCTGTTGCAGTTCGCCACGTGTCATACCGTCCTGAATAGCGGGCAACAGCGTGGCGATTTGTTGCAGCACCGAGTCTTCACTTTCGCCATAGCGTGCGTAAGGCGTGGCTTCACCCACGCCTTTCAGACCATCCTGTTCAATCTCGACCACCACAACATGCGCTTCTGTCCTGCTCCCGCGTGAAATAACAAACGGCGAATGCAACGGCCAGGCCTCTGGATAACTCTTCACTGTTCTCATTAATTCTCCTTAAATCCGTGGCTTAATTGCGATGTGCTTCTGCTATCGCGACGAAATGCGCTCGTAAACCCTTCAAAATTATGTCATAAACAAACGCTATATCTGCTCTGGCAGGCTTAATGCCAGACTTTTTCATCGCTAAAAGGAAATCGTATGTCTCAGAATGTTCACTTTCAGGGCAATCCGGTCCCGGTTGCAGGTCACTTCCCGCAGGCTGGCGAACAGGCTAAAGCTTTCAGTCTGGTCGCAAAGGACCTGAGTGACGTCTCCCTTTCTCAGTATGCAGGTAAACGCAAAGTTCTGAACATTTTCCCAAGTATTGATACCGGCGTCTGCGCGGCATCAGTGCGCAAGTTCAACGAGCGTTCCGGCGAATCCGACAACACTGTGGTGCTCTGCATCTCTGCCGATCTGCCGTTTGCCCAGTCTCGTTTCTGCGGTGCAGAAAACGTGAGCAACGTCGTGACTCTGTCAGCGCTGCGCGGTGCTGAATTTAAAGAAGATTACGGTGTGGCAATCGCTGATGGCCCACTGAAAGGCCTGACTGCACGTGCTGTAGTGGTGCTGGATGAAAACGACAAAGTGATTTACAGCGAATTGGTGAACGAAATCACCGAAGAGCCAAACTATGATGCGGCACTGGCTGCACTGAAGTAAGTATTAAGATGATGTGATAAGGGCGCACTTTGTGAAGTGCGCCCTTTTTTATGGCTGCGAGCTATGCGCTAGCAGGTCATTCACTTTCGCCACGTTTTTGCCCTAAACCGTATTCGCGCAATTTGTTGGCTATCGCGGTATGCGACACACCCAGGCGTTTTGCCAGTTTGCGCGTGCTGGGATAAGACAAATAGAGGCGCGTCAGCACCGAACGCTCGAAACGGCTGGTGATCTCATCCAGCGAACCTTCCATCGCTTCTTCGCCCAACGTCACATCTAATGCCTGCTCAGGCAGAATGATGTCCTGAGGACGCAACTCGTAGCCTTCCAGCTGCGTCAGTGCACGATACAGTGCATTCTTTAACTGTCGTACGTTACCTGGCCAGTTATAGCGCGTCAGGAACGGTGCGAGCTGCGGTGACAAACGCGGACGCGGCAGCCCCTGCTCATCGGCAAAGCGCGCCACAAACATCTCCGTCAGCGGCAGGATGTCCAGCGGACGCTCTCGCAACGGCGGCAAATTGAGCGTCAGTACATTAAGGCGGTAAAACAGGTCTTCACGGAACTCACCCCGTTGCACCAGCTCGATCAGGTTCTTCTGCGTGGCACAAATGACGCGCACATCCACATGTACTTCATGTTCTTCACCCACGCGACGGAAAGTCCCATCGTTGAGGAAGCGCAGCAGTTTTGTCTGCATGCGCGGTGACATCTCACCAATCTCATCCAGCAGCACCGAGCCGCCGTTGGCCTGTTCAAAGAAGCCTTTCTTGCCTTCCAGCGCGTTCGGATAAGCGCCCGCCGCGTGACCAAAAAGCTCGCTCTCAGCCACATCATCCGGCAGAGACGCACAGTTAAGGGCCAGGAAGGGTTTTTTACCGCGTGCGCTGCGCAGATGGCAGGCGCGTGCCAGCATATCTTTGCCGGTGCCGGTATCGCCGACAATCAGCAGCGGCGCATCATGCATCGCCAGTTTACGTGCCTGATCGATCACCTGACGCATTTTCGGCGTCACTGCCACGATGTGGTCAAATTCCGACTCGTCCGTCACGGTGAGATTTTGCAGCTGGCGGCCCATGCGGGCGGTGGACTTCAGCGTGATCATTGCGCCGACGGGCTGATCGCTCTGCCCCTCTTCTTCTGCCAGATAAATCGGTCGGGCTTCCATCAGGAAATCACGTCCCTGAATCACAACGTGATGTGCCTGGGCTTCCACTCGCTCATTCTCGATCCAGCGCTGGAAATTGAAACCGGTGATCAGGGTTGCGGCGTTCTGATTACGCAGCTTCTGTTCATCGAGATTAAACAGGTTCTGCGCTGCCGGGTTGGCGAGTTCCACCTTGCATTTAAGGTCGATAGAGAACACCGGTTCCGGCATAGCAATGAGCAGTGCACTCAACGCGCGATGTTCACGTTCAGAGGGCATGTAGCTTACGGTGCGCACATCTGTTACGCCCGGTGTACGGCGGATTTCCGCCATCAGCGTACTGAAGGGTTCGAATTCAAGGGCAGAAAAGTTGAGATAGATGCGACCGAGTGGCGCAATTTCAATACCGCGCAGGTCGATGTTGCGCGCAACCAGCAGGTCGAGTAGCTCGCGCGCCAGACCGATGCGGTCCTGGCAGAAAACTTCCAAACGCATTGCGATGAGCCTTAGTCAGGTTTTGATTTTAGAGATAATACGCTAACTTGCAGCGCCTCAGAAGAGGCCTGTCATGAAAAGTTGACAGCTTGAGGCAGGTGACGCGAAGAAGTGTAGCGGAACAACCCACAATAATCCCGCCAAATATCACATTTAACAAAGATAATTTCACCTTCCACCTGATTGGCAGCGTGAAAGGTGAGCAACAGGACATTATTTAGCAGCCTGCCCTGCTTTACCCCCACTCTTAGACAGGGATTCTTTTAGCTGAACCAATAGTTCCCGACGGAAATCTCCGAGACGCGGCTTATCATCTTCCAGCCATGGCAGCGGGCGACACAGTTCCATGGCTTTGATACCCAGACGCGCGGTCAGCAAACCGGCGCCAATGCCCTGAGCGGCGCGGGCTGAGAGGCGTGCGGCGATGTCTTGCGACATCCAATCCATCCCCACTTCACGCACCAACTCTGAGGCGCCGGCAAAGGCCATATTCAGCAACACTAAACGAAACAGGCGGATGCGGCTGAAATACCCCAACTCGATGCCATAAATAGCCGCAATGCGATTGACCAGTCGCAGGTTGCGCCAGGCGATAAATGCCATATCCACCAGCGCCAGTGGACTCACCGCAATCATCAACGTGGATTCCGCAGCGTGGCGGCTGATCTCACGATGCGCCTGACGATCCAGCACCGGTTGCACCAGTTGCGCGTATAGCATCACGATTTCACGGTCATTGTGGGTTTCATGCAGCGCCGCATGCCATCGCTGCAGTGCCGGATGCGCCTGATCGAGTTGCGCCTGTTGGGCCAGCTTTTCGCAAAAAGCACGCCCTTTACCGATACCGTGGCTGTGTAGCAACTCTCGTCCGATATCCCTTTCTTCTGCTCGCTGGCGCAGCCGGTAAAGTCGACGCCATTCGCCAATCAATGCCCCGGCTCCGGCAATCACAATCAGACTTCCTGCTACACCGGTGCCGAGCGAAAACCAATCGTGCGTGATCCAGGCATCATGCATCCACTGAGCGCCCTGCGCGACCACGCTGATGCCAAAAATCCCCAGACCCGCACCTACCAACTTGCGCCATAAACTGCGTTTGGGGCGCAGCGCGGCCTCAACCACTTTTTCACCTTCGCCCTCTGCCAGCGGCTCCGACTCTTGGGTAGCAAGAAACGCGCCCTCGCTTTCCTCACTGAAAGTGTGTGCCGCCCGCAGCGGTTGCTGCGCCTCCGCTTCGAGCGGTCGTGCAAAATCAATGCGCGGTTTTAAAGGGATTTCGTCGCTCATCGCAATTTATCTCCAAGTAAAAATTCCAGCGCGGCATCCATGCGAATGTGCGGCAGCGGCCGATCGACATCCAACTGCTGCGGCCGGAACTGTTCAAACTGAAATCCTTGCTGTTGCCAGAACTGATGTCCGGGCAAACGTGGCGGCACTTCACCCGGATAGAAGGTCAGCGCTTCGCCGTCATGAAGACGATGACCGCGCAGCGCGGGCAGCTTTTCGCCACGATGATCCACCAGCCCACTTTCGGTGGCCTGCACCGACGCCAGTCCAAGACAATCCATGCTGATCCCTTCAAACGCCGCGTTTTGCCAGGCATCCTGAACCAACTGTTGTAACAGCGACACCATATTGGCGTGCTGATCGGCCGTAATATGGTCAGCTTTGGTGGCAGCAAACAAGAGTTTGTCGATGACCGGGGAAAACAGACGACGGAATAGCGTGCGCTGCCCGTAATGGAAGCTCTGCATCAATTGGGTCAGCGCCAGGCGCATATCATTGAACGCCTGGGGTCCGCTGTTTAACGGTTGCAGACAATCCACCAGCACAATCTGGCGGTCAAAGCGCAGAAAATAATTTTTATAGAAACCTTTCACCACGTGCTGGCAGTAGTAGTTAAAACGTTGTTGCAGCACGGCAAAGTTACTGCCTGCAGGAGCCTGCAATAGCTTGCTGGCGTGAATCTCATCGACCTGTGGCCAAGGGAAGAATTGCAGCGCCGGGGCGCCTGCCATATCGCCCGGCAGCACAAAGCGGCCTGGCTGGATAAAGTGCAATCCCTCGGTTTTGCATTGATGCAGATAATCAGTCCAGGCAGCAGCGATCTCCGCCAGACGATTTTCATCCGCGGGGGCAAAGGGATCGAGACCCTGTGACAAGCTGTGCCAGTGTGACGCCCACTGCTGACGATCGCCCTGCAGCAACCCCATCATCTGTCGCGACCAGCTGAGATAATCCTGCGCCAGCATCGGCAGATCGAGCAACCATTCACCAGGGTAATCGACGATTTCCAGATACAGCGTGGCGGTATCTTTGAAATGGCGCAAAAGCGATTGTTCAGGCCGATAGCGCAGCGCCAGACGCATTTCGCTGACACCACGTGTCGGCGTTGGCCAGACGGGAGGCGTACCGTAGAGTTGCGCAAGCCCTTCGTCATAGGTAAAACGCGGCGTGCCCAGTTCCCGCTGAGGCACCCGTTTGACGCCGAGCAGGCGCTCTTCACGCACCACGGAAAACAGCGGCAAACGGGCGCCGCTGTGTACATTGAGAAGTTGGTTCACCAGCGTGGTGATAAACGCGGTTTTTCCGCTACGGCTCAGACCGGTTACGGCAAGGCGTAAGTGGCGGTCAACACCGCGGTTCATCAACGCGGCCAGTTCATTTTGCAGTCTTTTCATCCATCTCCCTGACGAAACGTGCGGACAGGCGTTTGAATGCCTTACTCAGCAACGGTTCCAGGGCGGCCGCCAGAAGCAGGCGCAACGGGCGACGCGCCACCGATTTCACTGCCCAGCCAGCTAACCCGCCGGGACCATAGGTTACTGCACTGATGATGATGAATTTCCCCGCCGACTTCAACGCAGGTGTTGCGCGGCGGCGCAGAGCAGTCATACGCGGATTGTACATCTCCACTCCTTAAGAATATGCGATGAAGCGGACCCGCTGTGGGCCCGGCGGAAATAATCAGATTTGGCGGAAGCGACTGCGCACGCTGAAGGTCTCTGAAGTGACGTAACGCTCTATATCTCGCACGTTGCGCTCATCACTTTTCAACGATGTTTCCAGCTCATCCAGCAAATCACGTGCCGTTGGCGTGTGTTGATCCGGCGCATCCGCGGGCTTTTCATCCAGCACAAAGCCCAGGATGAAGTACGCCAGCACGGTGAACATAAACAGCCCAAAGAACAGTGACAGCACCACAATCACACGCAACAGGCGCACCGGAATATCGAGATACTCGGCCAGACCGGCGCAAACACCGCGAATTTTCCCCTGCTGCGGGATGCGCCACAATTTGCGGCCATTCATCATGGTTGCCTCCAGTTCGGATGTTCTGCATCCAGAATCGCTTCGAGTGCTTCCACGCGTTCACGCATGCGGCGCGCGTCCTGGGTCAACTGTTGCAGACGCTGCATATCGCCTGATGACAATTCCGCGCCACCGTTGCGTTTGTTGCTGTAGTGCAGCCATAACCAGATCGGCGCTACAAAGAGCACGAAGATCGTCAGGGGTATGGCGAGAAAAAGTGCGCTCATTGACTCTCCTTAATCATTAACACCCTGGTCACGGGGCTCAGCGTAGAGCCCCACGCCCATTTACTCGCTGCGGTTCATTTTGGCTTTCAGCGCCGCCAGCTGCTGGCTGATTTCGTCGTCAGCTTTCAGCTCGGCGAACTCCTGGTCAAGACCTTTTGGCTTACCAAAACGCTGGCTTTCCGCTTCCGCTTCCATGTGGTCAATGCGGCGTTCGAACGATTCGAAGCGCGCCATGGCTTCATCCAGCTTGCCGCTGTCCAACTGACGGCGCACATCGCGGGATGAGGACGCTGCCTGATGACGCAGCATCAATGCCTGCTGGCGTGCGCGGGTTTCGCTGAGTTTATTCTCCAGCTCACCGATCTCACCTTTCATGCGATCTAATGTTTCTTCAACCTGAATGGCTTCTTGCTTGAGTGCTGCAATCAGATCGGTCAGTTTCTGTTTTTCAATCAGCGCAGAGCGCGCCAAATCTTCTTTTTCTTTGCTGATAGCCAACTCGGCTTTTTCCTGCCATTCAGCCTGCTGAACTTCGGCCTGCTCAATTCGGCGCAGCAACTGTTTCCTTTCTGCCAGCGCGCGCGCTGACGTGGAGCGAACTTCCACCAGCGTGTCTTCCATTTCCTGAATCATCAGGCGTACCAGTTTCTGCGGATCTTCGGCGCGTTCCAGCAGGGAATTGATGTTAGCGTTCACGATGTCGGCGAAACGAGAAAAAATACCCATAATGATGTTCCTCTGATTGTCATGTGGTTGTGCGGTGCACGGTTTCTTAATACAAATGGCGTGCCAACTTTTAATTTATTGATTTTACACAGTTTGCACATTTTACATTCGAGTAAGCATCCATTAATGTAGTGAAATTGATTAACCAGTGGCGAAATTCATCATGGCAAATGGCAGTGACAACCTGTTGGGCGAATCAAACAACTTTCTGGAGGTGCTGGAGCAGGTTTCCCGTCTCGCGCCGCTGGAAAAACCGGTATTGGTGATTGGCGAGCGAGGAACCGGTAAAGAGTTGATTGCCAGTCGCTTGCACTATCTCTCCGATCGCTGGCAAGGGCCTTTTGTGTCGCTTAACTGCGCGGCACTGAATGAAAACCTGCTGGATTCTGAACTGTTTGGCCACGAGGCCGGTGCGTTTACCGGCGCGCAAAAACGTCATCTTGGCCGCTTTGAGCGTGCTGACGCCGGCACATTATTCCTCGATGAGTTGGCGACCGCGCCGATGCTGGTGCAGGAGAAATTGCTACGCGTCATTGAATACGGTCAGCTGGAACGTGTGGGGGGCAATCAGTCCTTGCAGGTCAATGTGCGTCTGGTGTGTGCAACCAATGAAGATTTGCCCGCACTGGCTGCGGCAGGAAAATTCCGCGCGGATCTACTCGATCGTCTCGCCTTTGATGTGGTGCAACTCCCACCGTTACGCGAACGTCGCAGCGATATTCTGGTGATGGCCGAGCATTTTGCTATCCAGATGTGCCGCGAACTCGGCCTGCCGCTGTTTCCCGGCTTCAGCGAGCGCGCTCAGCTCACGCTACTCACCCACAGTTGGCCCGGTAATGTACGTGAATTGAAGAATGTGGTGGAACGCTCGGTGTATCGCCATCACAGCGCAGAGCAGGAACTGGATAATATCATCATCAACCCGTTCGCCCCGCGCAGCGCCGTGCCTGAAAGCCCCTCCGAACCCAACACCAGCGGCTTACCCGCCCTGCCACTCGATCTGCGCCAGTGGCAAAACCAGCAGGAGCGCGATTTGGTCGAAGCCAGCTTGCAACAGGCAAAATACAACCAACGCCGTGCCGCCGAGTTACTGCGGGTCACCTACCATCAATTACGCGCCATGATGAAAAAGCACGGCATCCAGGCACGTGATGAGGATTAGCCTAAAAAAAACGCAGTCTGGTGATTATCTGGGAGCACATCGTTGCTTCGCTGCTAACAGATAACTCACCACATCATGGTCTTACCTATCGAAGTGCTTTTAAAGACAGCTCAGGTGTGGGTTGGTTTTCCCGATAGCTTTTGTGCTGATGCAAGGCGGCAAGTGCGCTAATCCCCGGGAGCATACATCAGTATGTGACCGGGGTTAGCGCGCGCAGCTAACGCAGCAGCAGCGCAAAAGATGACGGGAAAAACGACACACAAAAAAAAGCCCGCATTAGATGCGGGCAACTTAATACTGGAAGCAATGTGAGCAATGTCGTGCTCTTCTTCAGTAGAGCCACCGTCGAAGCGCAGAAGAATAATAATCATTCTTATTATCATCTGTAAAGCCCTAATTGAGAATTTTTCTCATTTCCACACTAACATTGTGATTACCTCCTCGCCAGATTGGCGAAAAACAACGCAGAACCATCATGAATTTGGGGAGTGCGTGACGTTTGCGATACACTCACGCTATTGCCTCAGAATCGTTGAGTTCTATGCCAAAATTATTCTCCTCGCTGCTGCTCGGTCTCAGCGTATTGAGTGCGTCTGCGCTGGCCGCGCCAACCAATAACATCCGTAATAGCGGTTTTGTTTATTGCGTCAATGGCACGGTCAATACCTTTAACCCACAAATGGTCAGTAGCGGCCTTGTGGTGGATACGCTGGCGGCACAGCTCTATGACCGCCTGCTGGATGTGGACCCTTACACTTATCGCCTGATTCCTGACCTGGCACAGAGTTGGGAAGTGCGCGATAACGGCGCCACTTACCGTTTTCATCTGCGCAAAGATGTCTCTTTCCAGCACACCAACTGGTTTAAACCCACACGCAAAATGAATGCCGATGACGTGGTGTTCAGCTTTGCGCGCATGTTTGATCGCCAGCATCCGTGGCATAACGTCAACGGTGGCAGCTACCCCTATTTCGATAGTTTGCAGTTCTCTGACTCGGTACAAAGCGTTAAAAAACTCGACAACGACACGGTAGAAATCCGTCTCAATAGTCCGGATGCCTCTTTCCTCTGGCACATTGCTACGCATTACGCGCCGATATTGTCGCAGGAATACGCCGACAAGTTGACGGCGAAAGGCCAGCAGGAGCGCCTGGATCGCGAGCCGGTGGGCACCGGGCCGTTTCAGCTGAGCGAGTACCGTACCGGGCAATATCTGCGCCTGGCGCGTAATCCGCAGTACTGGAAAGGTGTGCCGCGGCTGCAACAGGTGGTGATCGATCTTGGCGTGGGTGGAACAGGACGTCTTTCGAAGTTGCTCACAGGTGAATGTGATGTGCTGGCTTATCCGGCGGCCAGCCAGCTCTCGATTTTGCGTGATGACCCGCGTCTGCGCATGACGCTGCGTCCTGGCATGAACATCGCCTATTTAGCGTTTAATACGCGTAAACCGCCACTGGATCGCCCGGAAGTGCGTCACGCGCTGGCACTGGCCATAAATAACGAACGCCTGATGGAATCGATCTATTACGGCACCGCTGAAACCGCCGCCTCCATTTTACCGCGAGCGTCCTGGGCGTATGATAATGATGCGCGGGTCACCGAATACAATCCGGCGAAAGCCCGTGAAGCGCTGAAAGCGCTCGGGCTGGAAGATCTGCACTTGCGACTGGTGGTGCCTACCACCTCACAATCCTGGAACCCCAGCCCACTGAAAACCGCTGAACTGCTGCAAGCCGATTTGGCTCAGGTTGGCGTGCGCGTCACCATCGCTCCGGTGGAGGGCCGTTTCCAGGAAGCGCAGTTGATGGCGATGAATCATGATCTGACGCTGACCGGCTGGGCGACAGACAGTAACGACCCGGATAGTTTCTTCCGGCCGCTGTTGAGCTGTGCAGCCATCCGCTCGCAAACCAACTTTGCGCACTGGTGTTCACCGGCCTTTGATGAATCATTGCAACGGGCGTTGTTGTCGCAGCAACTTTCGGCGCGCATCGACAGCTACGATCACGCGCAGCAAATTCTGGCACAGGAATTACCGGTGTTGCCGCTGGCGTCATCGTTGCGTTTACAGGCATATCGCCATGATATTAAAGGTCTGGTGCTCAGTCCGTTTGGGAATGCCTCGTTTGCCGGGGTTTACCGTGATGAGAGCAGCGAGGAATAAGCATGATTATCTATATACTGCGTCGCCTGCTGTTGTTGCTGATCACCCTGTTATTATTGTCACTGGTGAGTTTCAGTCTGAGCTACTTTACGCCGAATGCGCCGCTGGAAGGTGCCTCGCTGTTCGATGCATGGTGGTTCTGGTTTAGAGGCCTGCTGCAATTCGACTTCGGTGTTTCCAGCACCAACGGCCAGCTGATCGACCTGCAACTGCGCGAGGTGTTCCCCGCCACGCTAGAGCTTTGCATACTGGCCTTTATGCTGGCGCTGCTGGTGGGTATCCCGCTGGGAATTTGCGCGGGCGTGATGCGCAAAAAATGGCAGGATAAAGCCATCAGCGCACTGGCTCTGCTCGGCTTCTCGATGCCGGTGTTCTGGCTGGCACTGCTGTTCACCCTGTTCTTCTCCCTGACGCTGGGCTGGCTGCCGGTTTCCGGACGCTTTGATCTGCTCTACCCGGTACAAAACGTGACAGGCTTTGCACTGATTGATGCCTGGCTGAGCCCTTCACCGTGGCGCCATGAGATGTTGATGAGTGCCCTGACTCATATGATTTTGCCGGTGGTGGTACTGGCCGTCGCACCGACCACTGAGGTGATTCGTTTACTGCGCAGCAGCACCAGCGATGTGATGGATAAAAACTATGTGAAAGCGGCGGCCACGCGCGGATTATCTCGCTTCACCGTGATTCGCCGCCATGTACTGCACAACGCGCTGCCGCCCGTGATCCCGCGTCTGGGTTTACAGTTTTCCACCATGCTGACGCTGGCGATGATTACGGAAGTGGTGTTCAACTGGCCGGGCATTGGCCGCTGGTTGATCAACGCCATTCGTCAGCAGGATTATGCGGCCATCTCTGCAGGTGTGATGGTGGTAGGCGGTCTGGTGATTCTGGTCAGCGTGCTGTCAGATATTTTGGGTGCGGCGCTTAATCCGTTGAAACACAAGGAATGGTATGCCTTACGATAATATCTATGCAGAGAAGCGGCTGCCCAGCCCGTTTCGTCTGTTCTGGCAGCGTTTTTATCGTGATACCAGCGGCATGATCGGATTGTACGGCTTTGGTACCCTGCTATTCCTGTGCCTGTTTGGCGGCTTATTGTCGCCCTATGGCATCGATCAGCAGTTCCTCGGCTATCAGCTGTTGCCCCCTTCATGGTCGCGTTACGGGGATGTCTCCTTCTTCCTCGGTACCGATGATTTGGGCCGCGATGTATTGAGCCGCCTGCTGAGCGGCGTCGCGCCTACTGTCGGTTCGGCCATCATGGTGACGGTTTTAGCCGCGATTTGCGCCCTGATCCTGGGTGTGTTGGCTGGCGTTACCCACGGTTTGCGATCTGCGGTCATGAACCACGTGCTGGATACCTTGCTCTCCATCCCTTCGCTGCTGCTGGCAATCATTGTGGTGGCCTTTTTAGGCCCACGCCTTGAACACGCCATGCTGGCGGTATTGCTGGCGATCATTCCGCGCCTGGTGCGGGAGATCTATACTGCGGTACATAACGAGATGGAAAAAGAGTATGTGGTGGCGCTGCGTCTGGATGGCGCGCGCAATCTGAATATTCTGTGGAACGCCGTGCTGCCCAATGTCCTGCCGCTGCTGGTCGGGGAATTTACGCGTTCACTCTCCATGGCCATTCTCGACATTGCCGCACTCGGTTTCCTCGATTTAGGGGCACAGCTGCCCTCACCTGAATGGGGAGCGATGCTGGGCGATGCGCTGGAGCTGATTTATGTTGCGCCCTGGACCGTGATGCTGCCCGGCGTCGCGCTGATGGTCAGTGTGTTGATCGTTAACCTGCTGGGCGATGGCATCCGTCGCGCCGTAGAAGCGGGAGCTGAATAATGCCGTTACTGGATATTCGTAATCTCACTATCGAGTTCATGACCTCAGAAGGTCCGGTGAAAGCCGTTGATCGCATTAACCTGACGCTCAGTGAAGGTGAAGTGCGTGGGTTAGTGGGTGAGTCCGGCTCTGGCAAAAGCCTGATTGCGAAAGCGATTTGCGGCGTAACCAAAGATAACTGGCGCGTCACCGCCGATCGTATGGTGTTCGATGATATCGATTTGCTGCGTTTGTCGCCGCGCGAACGACGCCGCATTGTCGGCCATAACGTGTCGATGATTTTCCAGGAACCGCAATCCTGTCTGGATCCCTCTGAAAGCATCGGCCGCCAGTTGATGCAGGCGATCCCACGCTGGACTTTTAAAGGGCGCTGGTATCAGCGTTTGTGGTTCTGGCGCAAAGCGCGTGCCATCGAGCTGTTGCACCGCGTGGGCATTAAAGACCACAAAGACATCATGCGCAGTTTCCCGTATGAATTGACGGAAGGTGAATGCCAGAAAGTGATGATCGCCATTGCGCTGGCCAATCAGCCGCGTCTGCTGATCGCCGATGAGCCGACCAATGCTATGGAACCGACCACGCAGGCACAAATATTCCGCTTGTTGAGCCGACTCAACCAAAATAACAACACCACGATTTTGCTGATCAGTCATGACCTTCGCACCATGAGCCAGTGGGCGGATCGCATTAACGTGATGTACTGCGGACAGACCGTTGAAACCGCGCAGAGTGAAGATTTAATGGATACGCCGCACCATCCCTATACCCAGGCGCTGATCCGCGCAATGCCCGACTTTGGCAGTGCACTGCCGCATAAAAGCCGCCTGAACACACTGTCCGGTGCCATTCCTTCGCTTGAACATCTGCCGATTGGCTGTCGACTAGGGCCACGCTGTCCCTATGCGCAGCGTAAGTGTATTGAGACGCCGCGTCTCACCGGTACCAAATCGCATCTGTTTGCCTGTCACTTCCCGTTAAATGTTGAGGGGCAATGAGCATGGAAACCCTGCTGGAAGTGCGCAACCTGAGTAAAACCTATCGCTATCGCACCGGTCTGTTTCGCAGACAGCATGTTGAGGCGGTGAAAGGGGTAAGCTTCACCTTGCGTGAGAAGCAGACCTTGGCGGTCATTGGTGAGAACGGCTCAGGGAAATCCACGCTGGCGAAAATGTTGAGCGGCATGGTGGCCCCGACGGAAGGTGAGATGCTGATTGACGATCATCCGCTGGAGTATGGCGATTACGGTTATCGCAGTCAGCGTATTCGCATGATTTTTCAGGATCCATCGACCTCACTCAACCCGCGTCAGCGCGTCAGTCAGATTCTCGACTTTCCGCTGCGCCTGAATACCGATCTGGATGATGAAGCGCGGGAGAAGCGCATTATTGCCACGCTGCGTCAGGTGGGCTTGCTGCGCGATCACGCCGGTTACTATCCGCATATGCTGGCCCCCGGCCAGAAACAACGTCTGGCGCTGGCTCGCGCACTCATCCTGCAGCCGAAGGTCATTGTCGCGGATGAAGCGCTCGCCTCACTGGATATGACGATGCGTTCGCAGCTGGTGAATCTGATGCTGGAACTGCAGGAGAAGCACGGCATCGCCTATATTTATGTGACGCAACATATCGGCATGATGAAGCACATTAGCGATCAGGTACTGGTGATGCATCAGGGTGAAGTGGTGGAACGCGGCGGCACGGCTGATGTGTTGGCCTCGCCACTGCATGATCTCACAAAACGGCTGATCACCAGCCATTTTGGCGAAGCCTTAACCGCCGAAGCCTGGCGCAAAGTTCGTTGATTGTTCATCACATCGCGAAAACGCGGTGCGATTTACCGCATTTGAGAGAGACGTGCTAGAATCCGCACGTCGATTAACGTCGGTCGCCTACTATTTAATCATTGCGACCGCCAACAACAATGACCATAAGGATTACAGCTATGGGTTTTCTTTCCGGTAAGCGCATTCTGATTACTGGCGTTGCCAGTAAACTCTCCATTGCCTACGGTATTGCACAGGCGATGCACAAACAGGGCGCAGAACTGGCTTTCACCTACCAGAACGACAAATTGAAAAGTCGTGTGGAAGAGTTCGCTAAAGATTTGGGTTCTGACATTGTTCTGCCTTGCGATGTGGCAGAAGACGAGAGCATCACTGCGCTGTTCACCGAACTGGCAAAAACCTGGCCAAAATTTGACGGCTTTGTTCACTCAATTGGTTTCGCACCTGGCGATCAGCTGGATGGTGACTACGTGAACGCCGTGACCCGTGAAGGCTTCAAAATCGCTCACGACATCTCTGCCTACAGCTTCGTTGCGATGGCGAAAGAGTGCCGTGCGATGCTGAACCCGAATTCAGCCCTGTTGACCCTGTCTTATCTGGGTGCAGAGCGCGCGATCCCGAACTACAACGTGATGGGTCTGGCTAAAGCGTCTCTGGAAGCCAACGTGCGTTACATGGCGAACGCGATGGGTCCTGAAGGTACGCGTGTTAACGCCGTATCCGCGGGTCCAATCCGTACCCTGGCAGCTTCAGGCATCAAAGATTTCCGTAAGATGCTGGCTCACTGTGAAGCCGTTACCCCGATTCGCCGTACCGTCACCATCGAAGACGTAGGTAACTCTGCGGCCTTCCTGTGCTCTGATCTGGCGGGTGGTATCACCGGTGAAGTGGTTCACGTTGATGGCGGCTTCAGCATTGCCGCGATGAACGAGCTGGAACTGAAATAAGTTCTGAAGGCGAGCCTGGTGCTCGCCTTTTTTCTTAGCGAAGTCTCGGCTGTCCTGACCGATTTTCGCCCTGTTCACTTTCGCCTGACTGCTCCCGCAAACTCACCTCTTCCTGCTAGCTACCGCTTGAAATTTCAGGCGTATAGATTCATTCGATCTTAATTATTCCCCTTCATTCTTTTGCCACAGCCAGTGCTTCAGCGACGATAAGCTAGCCTTTTGGTGGCGATGCGCTTTTCAGATTTGCCCGTCGCGTACCCAGACCGTTTTTTGCGCAAGGAATGACCATGGAACAACGCCGTTCTCCCGGCCATGACCACTGGTTTTATGAAAGCCAGACTCGCCCGCACACCCAGGCCACCGCGCCATTAGTGCCCGAAGCCGCCTATCTCGAAGATCGGTTTTTATTAGGTCTGCAACAGGAAGCCACTGCTCTTCAGCCCCTGTTTACTCGCTTCCAGCCGGCGTTACTGGCCGCGCGCGATCTGAGCCAGATTTTGCTGCCGGATACGCTGAGCAACTCGCTCACGCATACCTTAACGCTCTACGATCGCCTCAGTACCGCGCTGACGGTGGCGCAGGTTGCCGGTGTGCAGCGCCTGTGTAATCACTACTCCGCGCGCCTCAATCCACTGCCGGGCCCGGATTCCTCCCGCGAGAGTAACAACCGCCTGACGCAAATCACCCAGTACGCGCGTCAGTTGGCGATGCAACCGGCACTGATCAATGCCACGGGTATCAGCGCCCTGGATGCCGTCGGGCTCACAGAGCCAGATATCGTCACTCTTAATCAACTGGTGGGATTCGTCAGCTATCAGGCGCGAGTCGTCGCTGCACTGCAGGCCATGATGGGCTTGCCGGTACGCTGGATACCCGGCGTATCACCACCCGCGGATGCCGATCCGGCGCTTTTTAACGAAGACACCGCATGGCAGCACGCGCTCAAACCGGTTGAGTTGCGCTATGCCAGTGCCGATCAACTGGCGGCGATAACCTTTTGTCAGGGCATCGAAGGATTAGAGGACGCGATTTGGTTGCTGGTGCATGACGCGCAGGCGCTGTATGGCTTGGCGACTTTGCAACAGCGCATCGGCGAACATCATGACGAGCAATCCGCGTTGGCGCTGGCAACCAGCGCGCGCATCCTGGGTTGTCAGCGCCCGTTCACGCGCCATGCCGCTAGCCAGCGCGAAGCGTTGCTTGCAGATGTCGATAAAGCGGGAGAAGTGCAGCCGGTGATTGGCGTTAGCGCTCAGCTGGTACGTATGCCAGAGCGCTTTAGCGCAGCACACCTGCAGCCATTGCTGAATGCGGGATGGGGAACCGAGCGCATTTTCACGCTGTTGCAGACAGTGGCGTTTGCCAGCTGGCAGGATCGGTTATGGATGGCGCTGGGTGAAACACGTTAATCCGGCAGATGGCGCCGCGCTTCGTCAAAGAAATGTTGAGCCAGCGGCGATGCCCTGCCCGGCTCAGCAATCACTAACGCGGCCTGGCGTCCCATGGGCGCCATCTCAATCGGCCTCCGCGCCAGATTTTGCAGCATCTCCGGCAGTAAATGTCCGCGCGGCGACACCATCACGCCTAATCCCACCTGCGCGCTCTGTAATAGCTGCATAATCGAGGCACTTTCCACAATCACTCGCGGTAACAAACCGGTTTCGCGTAGTTGGCTATCCACGTAACGACGGAAATAGCGCGTGGGTTCGGCAAGGCACAGCGGTTGCTGCGCCAGTTGCGAAAGTGAAACCGTTTCTTGTTGAAGTAAATCCGGGAAGTGCTGAGGATTAAAAATCGCCTCCACGCCGGGGTCTTTTAACAGCGCGGTCTGAAAGTGTAATTCTCGCAGAGCGGTGAGTTCGAAGAAGCCAATGCCACCGTCCACCGTATGGCTATTGAGTGCTTCCAGCAGTTGGTCCGCACTCATGGCGGAGACGCGATAATCCAGCTGCGGATAACGCGTTTCAACCGCTTTTAATAACGCCGGCAAGGCGACACTGCACTGTGGCATCACGCCCAGGCGCAGTGTGCCGTTGACGCCATGCTTCAGCGATTCGACTTCCAGCTTCAGGCCCGAGTAGACCGAAACGATCTCACGCGCCCAGGTCAGCACGCGTTCCCCTTCTGGCGTAAAGCCGTCAAAGTTATTGCTGCGGTTAATCAGCGATAAACCCAGCTCACGCTCAAGGTTTTTTAACCGCATGGATAAGGTCGGCTGGCTGACAAAACTGGCCTCTGCCGCGCGGCCAAAATGGCGCTCACGCTCTAAATTACAGAGATATATCAATTGCTTGATGTCGATTTTGGCATCCACCTTAAAGTCACGATCGCGCTATGGTAGCAAACCCGCACCGCTTTATCCTGTTAACGGCGCAAAAAGCACGAAGGCCGCCCTGCGGCAGCCTTCGATTGAAAGTTAATGCCCCACCCGGCGCTTATCTCCGGCACTCTTAATGGCTTAGCTCTTGAAGGGGCAAATGCATCTTCGCAAATTATGGCGAACTGGATTTAACATTGATTGCTCATTTTATTATTAGCCTGGTAACTAAATGTGTTACGCCACGCCTAATGCGCTTTTCACTTCGTTAGCAATTTTCTCCACCTGCGGACCATAAATCACCTGGACATCGTGCTCGCTGACACGGTTGATCCCGTTAGCGCCGGTGGTCAGCAGCGTTTGATCCACCACCTCTTTCATCTCTTTCACGCGCACCCGCAGGCGTGTGAAACAGCAATCGACGTCCTCTATATTGGCCTCGCCGCCCAACCCGCTGATGATCACCTGAGTGCGTTCATCCGCTGTCACCTGCGCGGTTTGCGGCTCCTCATCCGATTCTCGTCCAGGCGTTTCCACTCGCATGCGCGTGATGACAAAACGGAAGCCGTAGTAATAGATCGGTGCATATATCACCCCCAGCGCTACCGTCCACCACCATTGGGTTTTACTGCCGCCGAGAATACCGAACACCACCAGATCGATCGCGCCGCCCTGCACGTTACCGATCATTAAATGCAGCATCGACATCAGCATAAATGACAGGCCGGTCAACAACGCATGCAGGATATAAAGCACCGGTGACACAAAGATAAAACAGAACTCCAGCGGTTCAGTGATGCCGGTGGTGAAGGAGGTCAACGCACCTGCCATCACTAGCGCTTTGACCCGCTGTTTATGCTCCGGGCGCGCGGTGTGGTAGATCGCCAGCGCAGCCGCAGGTAAGCCGAACATCATCACCGGGATTTTACCCTGAGCCAGGAATTGGGTGGCGCTACGCACCGTCTCATCAGGTATAGCGCCCGGATTGGTGAGCGAAGTGTTGAAGATATTCAGTGCACCGACAATGGTTTGCCCGTCCACCGTCGCCATGCCACCGATGGGGGTGAAACGCACCGTTTCATTGAGGATATGGTGCAAACCCGTGGGGATAAGCAGGCGTTCGCCGGTTCCCAGCAGAAACGCGCCGTACTGGCCGCTTTTCCCAATCATCTTGCCGACCCAGGCAATGCCTTCGCCGATCGTGGGCCAGATCAGCGCCAGCAGCACGCCAATCAGCGGCAAAACGATAACGGTGACGATGGGTACAAAGCGCCGCCCGCCGAAAAAGCTAATCGCCGTCGGCAATTGTTGCGTGTAAAAGCGATTATGCAGTGCCACGGTGACCAGCCCGGCAATCACGCCGCCAAGCACACTCATGTTGTAAGTAAAGATGCCCAGCATTTCGATGTACTCTGCCGAGGTCATCATCGCCGTGGTTTGATCCAGACCTGCTTGCTGCAAGGCCTCTGGGGTAGTGGTAGCCGCCGTCAGCCCTTTGGCCGCCAGCGTAGCACTGATGCCCACATTCATCACGACATAGCCAATGACTGCCGCAAAAGCCGCAGTAGGCTTCTCCGCTTTCGCCAGACCAATGGCGCTGGCAACGGCGAAGAACACGGGCAGATTGGCAAATAAGGCCGCCGCCACTTTGCGGATAAAGCCAATAATCAGTTGTGGTACCTGCAGATGGGCAAAGGCATCGCCGGTGACCGCGGGGTTCTGCATCGCGGCAGCCAGGCCGAGAAAGATACCGGCAGCGGCAATAACGGAGATCGGCATCATTAATGCTTTACCGAAGGCATGAATTTGGCTGGCAAGATTCTTCATGGTGCGCGCCCTTTCATCGATGGAAAGAGCAATTATTAGCCAGTTATTGGATTCTCACGTCGCCGCCCGGTCCTGCCAGCGGGTAAAATTTGAACTGCATCACGCTTCTGCCAGCTTGAGCGCGATAGACGCCGCCTATCGCACCATTAAACCAATCAATTAGACAACTTTTGCTGTCAGTCGCACACTTTCCCACAACAGAAGTCATATTCTGATAACAATTCATAAACAATAAGCCTGCAACGACTATGAAATTTAAACGTAAAATTCAGCCTTATCGTGCCGCTGCTGGCGGCTGGGGCTCTTTGGAAGCAACCACCCGTTTCGTCCTTGATAGTAAAGCCGCCCTGAAAAACATGCGCAATTTGATGCGCATGAACAAAGCGCGTGGCTTTGACTGCCCAGGTTGTGCGTGGGGTGATGACAATAAAAGTACCTTCAGCTTCTGTGAGAACGGCGCCAAAGCGGTGACCTGGGAAGCGACCCGCCGCGTAGTGGAACCTGAATTCTTTGCCCAACACAGCGTGAGCACCCTGTATCAACAGAGCGACTATTTCCTGGAGTATCAGGGTCGCCTGACCCATCCGATGCGCTATAACAGCACCACCGATCACTATGAACCGATCAGCTGGGACGATGCGCTAGCGATGATTGCTCGTCATCTCAAGGCGATGGATCATCCCGACCAGATGGAACTTTATACTTCCGGGCGCGCCAGTAACGAAGCCTCATGGCTCTATCAACTGTTTGGCCGTGTGATGGGCACCAATAACTTCCCTGACTGTTCCAACATGTGCCATGAAGCCAGCGGTACCGGCTTGAAGCGCAGTATCGGCGTCGGGAAAGGCACCATTCGTCTCGATGATTTTGACCACGCCAATGCGATTTTCGTTATCGGTCAAAATCCGGGAACTAACCATCCACGTATGCTGCACAGCCTGCGCCACGCGGCCGATCACGGTGCGAAAATCGTGACATTCAACACGCTGCGCGAGCGCGGGTTGGAACGTTTTGCCGATCCGCAAAAACCGCTGGAAATCGTCACCTCTAAAGCCGGTACGATTAGTTCTGCCTATTACCAGCCCAATCTTGGCGGTGACATGGCGGCCATTCGCGGCATGGTGAAAACCCTGCTGGAAGTCCAGCGTGAGCGTCTGGCGGCCGGTGAACCGGGGATCTTCGACCAGGCGTTTATTGATGCTAATACCCATGGCATTGAGGGTTATCTGGCTGCCGTGGATAACACGCGCTGGGAAGATATCGTGCGTCAATCCGGACTGAGCGAAGCGCAGATTCGGGAAGCGGCAGCGATCTACCAGAGTGCTGAGCGCGTCATCATTACCTGGGCGATGGGTGTGACCCAGCATAAGCATTCTGTTGATACCGTACGTGAAATCACCAACCTGCAACTGCTGTTTGGCCAACTGGGTAAAAAAGGCGCCGGCCTGTGTCCAGTGCGCGGCCACAGTAACGTGCAGGGTAACCGCACCATGGGTATCGATGAGAAACCCAATAAGCCATTCCTCGATGCACTGGGCGCACATTTCGGTTTTGAACCGCCGCGTGAACACGGCCATAACACCGTTGAAGCACTCAGCGCGATGTTGCGTGATGAAGTGAAAGTGCTGATCGCCCTGGGTGGCAATCTTGCTGCTGCTGCACCCGACTCACCGGTGACAGAGGAAGCATTGCAGCATTGCGGTCTGACCGTGCACATCAGCACCAAACTCAATCGCAGCCATTTAGTGCCGGGCCACGAGGGGTTGATTCTGCCAACGCTGGGCCGTACAGAGCGCGATCGTCAGGCCAGCGGTAACCAGTTCATCACCGTTGAGGACTCTTTCAGCATGGTGCATGCCTCAGAAGGTGTGGGCATTCCATTGGCAGACACCCAACGCTCCGAAACGGCGATTGTGGCAGGCATTGCACACGCCACGCTGGGCAGTGACAAGATTGACTGGCTGGGCATGGCCGATGATTACAATGTGATCCGCGATCACATCGGCGCCACCATTCCAGGCTTTGCCGACTTCAATAACAAATGCGATATTCCGGGCGGGTTCTATCTCGGTAGCGCGGCGGCAGAGTTGCGTTTCAATACGCCAAGTCAACGGGCGGAATTCAGCGCGGCGGCCTTGCCCGCTTCACTGTTCCCGCAGTTGGGTAATGATGTCGAAGTGCCGTTCACACTGCAGACCCTGCGTTCACATGACCAGTACAACACCACGATTTACGGCCTCGATGACCGTTATCGCGGTGTCTATGGCCAGCGTGAAGTGGTGTTTATCCACCCGGATGATATGGCGTCACTTGGCTTTAGTGAAGGCCAGTTAGTGGATATCGAAACGCTGTGGAATGATGGCCTGACGCGCCGTGTCAGTGGCTTTAAGCTGGTGCCGTATAACATTCCGCGTGGTAATCTCGCGGCCTATTATCCGGAAACCAACCCACTGGTGCCGCTCTCCAGCTACGGTGATGGCAGCGGGACACCGACCTCGAAATCGATACCGGTCAAACTGGCGTTAACCGCTGCCGTACCGACCCAACGTATCGCCTGAGTCCTCAGCGTTATCAGAAGGTAAAAAGCCGCGTAATGCGGCTTTTTAGCCTGTTTTGGCCTTGCCGCGCGCCCCTGATTCGCGTAAAACTGTCCACCGCTCTTAGGCCACGAAACTAAATATATTATGTTCCAGGATAACCCGCTGCTCGCGCAGCTGAAAGAGAAGCTTCACGCGCAAACCCCGCGCGCCGAAGGTGTTGTGAAAGGCACGGAAAAAGGCTTTGGCTTCCTTGAAGTCGATGCTCAAAAAAGCTACTTCATTCCCCCTCCGCAGATGAAAAAAGTGATGCACGGTGACCGTATTTCTGCGGTGATCCACACTGATAAAGATCGCGAGAGCGCCGAGCCGGAAACCCTGATTGAGCCATTCCTGAGCCGCTTTGTTGGCCGCGTGCAGAAGAAGGACGATCGTTTATCGATTGTGCCTGACCATCCGCTGCTGAAAGAGGCGATTCAGTGCCGCGCTGCCCGTGACGTGACCCATGATTTTCAGAATGGCGACTGGGCCGTGGGTGAAATGCGCCGCCATCCACTGAAAGGCGATCGCGGATTCTATGCTGAACTGACCGAATTCATTGTCACAGCCGACGATCATCTTGCGCCGTGGTGGGTCACCCTGTCGCGCCATAATCTGGAGCGCGAAGCCCCGAAAGTTGGCTTCGGCGAAATGCTGGATGAGCACTTGCAGCGCGAAGACCTTACCGCGCTCAACTTCGTCACCATCGACAGCGCCAGCACCGAAGATATGGATGATGCGCTGTATGTTGAAGAGCAGGCTGACGGCAATCTGCAGCTGACCATCGCTATTGCCGATCCGACCGCTTACGTGGCAGAAGGCAGCGAGCTAGATAAACTGGCTTCTAAACGCGCCTTCACCAACTATCTACCTGGCTTCAACATCCCGATGCTGCCGCGCGAACTGTCTGATGACATCTGTTCACTGCGTCCAAACGTACGTCGTCCGGCGTTGGCCTGCCGCGTTTCGCTCACGCCAGATGGCAGTGTAGCGGGCGAAGTGCAGTTCTTCGCGGCCTGGATCGAATCCAAAGCCAAGCTGGTTTACGACGAAGTGTCAGACTGGCTGGAAAACGCCGGGAGCTGGCAGCCTGAGAATGAGGCGATTGCCGGGCAGATTCGCTTGTTGCATCGTGTGTGCCTGGCGCGCAGCGAGTGGCGTCAAACTCATGCGCTGGTGTTTAAAGATCGCCCTGATTACCGCTTTGTGCTGGGTGACAAAGGCGAAGTGCTGGATATCATTTCTGAGCCACGTCGCATCGCCAACCGCATCGTTGAAGAATCGATGATTCTGGCTAACGTCTGCGCGGCCAAAGTGCTGCAGGAGAAGCTGGGCTTTGGTATCTATAACCTGCACACCGGTTTCGATCTGGCCAATGCGGAGCAAGCCGCTGGCGTGCTTGCCGGTCACGGTATCACCGTTGATCCACAGGCGATCACCACGCTGGAAGGTTTCCGCCAGCTGCGTCGTGAGCTGGATGCCCAGCCAACTCAGTACCTCGACAGCCGCATTCGTCGCTTCCAGAGCTTCGCTGAAGTCGGCACCGAACCGGGTCCGCACTTTGGTCTGGGTCTCGAAGCCTATGCGACCTGGACATCGCCGATTCGTAAATTCGGCGATATGATCAACCATCGCCTGTTGAAAGCCATTGTGCGCGGCGACAGCATTGCGCGTCCAAAGGACGAGTTCACCACCATTATGAGTGAGCGCCGTCGCCTGAACCGCATGGCTGAACGTGACGTGGGTGACTGGCTGTATGCGCGTTTCCTCGCGCCATATGCCGGGACCGATCGCAAATTCAGCGCCGAGATCATCGATGTGTCTCGTGGTGGTATGCGCGTACGTCTGCTGGAGAACGGCGCCGTTGCCTTTATCCCTGCCCCGTTTATCCACGCGGTGCGTGATGAGCTGGTGTGCTCGCAAGAGAGCGGCACCGTGCAGATTAAAGGCGAAGTCGCTTATCATGTGACCGACATTATCGACGTGACCATTGCCGAAGTGCGTATGGAAACCCGTAGCGTTGTGGCGCGCCCTGCTGCCTGAGCATGAATATCTGCGGGATAACAGCCGTTATCCCGCATTTTTCCCTCTACGTTTTATCTGATGTTAAATTTGCCTTCCGCTTCACACTTCTGATTCGATTCCCTGTCGTTAACAATTCATTACATTACTTTTAACTTGTTGTATCCGATCGCCTATTTTCCCGGTCTCTACAAGGAGTTAACTCATGAACAACGTCAAAACCGGATTGATCTGGTTAGCGGTGGCGTTAATTGGTGCGGGTGCGTTTGCCATGCTGGCCCTCAGCCGTGGCGAACACGTCAACGCCGTCTGGCTGGTTATTGCATCCGTTGCCTGCTACAGCATTGCTTATCGCTTCTACAGCCTGTTTATCGCTAAACGTATTTTCGAACTGGATGACCGTCGCCTCACGCCTGCTGAGCGGCTCAATGATGGTCTCGATTATGTGCCGACCAATAAATGGGTACTGTTCGGCCACCACTTTGCGGCGATTGCCGGTGCGGGTCCCTTAGTTGGGCCGATCCTCGCGGCGCAGATGGGCTTCCTGCCCGGCACCATCTGGATTCTGGTCGGCGTGATGATGGCCGGTGCGGTGCAGGATTTCCTGATCCTGTTCATCTCTACCCGTCGTGATGGTCGCTCGCTCGGCGAAATGGCACGTCAGGAGCTGGGGTCGTTTGCAGGCGTGGTCACCATGCTCGGTGCACTCGGCGTGATGATCATCATCCTGTCGGCGCTGGCACTGGTGGTGGTGAAAGCGCTTGCCAACAGTCCATGGGGGCTGTTTACCATCGCCGCCACCATTCCGATCGCGCTGTTTATGGGCGTCTATATGCGCTATCTGCGCCCCGGCAAGATCGCTGAAGTGTCGATTATCGGCTTTGTGCTGATGATGGCGGCGATTATTTACGGTGGCGATGTGGCAGCCGATCCCTATTGGGGACCGCTGTTCACGCTGAAAGGCACTGAACTGACCTGGGTGCTGGTGATCTATGGCTTTGTCGCCTCGTCACTGCCTGTGTGGCTGCTGCTGGCTCCGCGTGACTACCTGTCAACCTTCCTGAAAATCGGTGTCATTATCGGGCTGGCGGTTGGGATTCTGTTCGCCATGCCGGAACTGAAAATGCCGGCGGTGACCAAATTTATCGACGGTAGCGGGCCGGTGTTCTCCGGTGCACTGTTCCCGTTCCTGTTTATCACGATCGCCTGCGGCGCCATCTCTGGCTTCCACGCGCTGGTCTCCAGCGGCACTACGCCAAAACTGGTTGAGCGCGAAAGTCACATCCGCTTTATCGGCTATGGCGCGATGCTGATGGAATCTTTTGTGGCGATCATGGCGCTGATTTGCGCCTCAGTGCTCGATCCCGGCGTCTATTTTGCGATGAATTCACCCGCAGCACTGATCGGCACCACCGTTGAGAGCGCTTCGCAGGTGATTAACGGCTGGGGCTTTGTCGTCACGCCGGAGATGCTGAGCGGCATCGCGCGCGATGTGGGTGAAAGTACCGTGCTTTCCCGAGCCGGAGGCGCACCGACCTTTGCCGTGGGGATGGCGCACATCATCACCGAGGTATTTAACAGCCGGGTAATGATGGCGTTCTGGTATCACTTCGCCATCCTGTTTGAAGCGCTGTTTATCCTGACGGCGGTCGATGCCGGTACCCGCGCCTGTCGCTTTATGGTGCAGGATTTGGTCGGCACCGTGGTGCCTTCCATGGCCAACAACCGTTCATGGCTGGGCAATATGGCGGGCACCACGGTGGCCGTTGCCGGATGGGGCTTCTTTGTCTACCAGGGTGTGGTCGATCCGCTGGGCGGCATCAATACCCTTTGGCCGCTGTTTGGCATTGGCAACCAGATGCTGGCCTCGATGGCGTTGATTCTCGGCACCGTGGTGCTGTTCAAAATGAAGAAGCAGCGTTACGCATGGGTGACGATTTTACCGACCGCCTGGCTGTTTGTGACCTCCATGACTGCAGGGTGGCAGAAGATTTTCCACGAGAAGCCCTCCATTGGCTTCCTTGCGCAAGCCAACAAGTTCCGTAAAGGGATTGATGAGGGTGTGATTATCGCCCCGGCGAAAACCGTGGCGGACATGCAAACTATCGTGTTTAGCAATCAAATTAACGCGGCCCTGTGTGGCTTCTTTATGCTGGTGGCCGTCACCATGTTGATTGCAGCGTTCTTTGTTATCCGCCGTGCCCTGGGCAGCCAGGTCCCTACCACCCATGAGTCCGAAGTCTCCCTGCGTAAGGAGGTGCGGAATGTCTGAGTCCATTCATCGCTGGAAAAAACCGATTGGTGCCTGGCACATTCAGCATTGCTTACCGATCGCACCCCAGGCTACCGGGCAAACTCTTAATCGCTGGCAACGAATATGGCAGGGATTGAAGCAAAGTTTTCGCTTAATGGTTGGCGTTCACGACTATCAAACTTATCTGAAGCATATGCACGAGCACCACCCCGGGCAAACGCCGATGGATGAGCGAGCCTTTCATCGCTACTGCCTTGAGGCCCGTTTTCCCAGCCAGGCGGGCAAGCTCGGCAAGTGTCCTTGCTGACATTTTTGAGCCCCGATTTTCGGGGCTTTTTCGTGCCATTCTTTAGTGAAAACAAAAATATATTTGGTTTGCATCTTGTGCTAACGCAGGAGGTTGAATACTGTTGCTAAAATAATGAGATACCGCCTGCTCAGCATTTCCCCGGAGGAAGTTTCCATGACCGATGAACAAGGGCAAACGTTGCTATACACCCTGTTTGGCACAACCAGCCCTCATTGGCGTTTAACTTCAGATAGCGATGCTTTGCATTTTGCCGAAGATGAGAATGCCAATACCAATTTGGCGGTTCCATTAACCCCCGCGCAGGCCAGTTTGCTGCGTGCGATGACGGTGATCACTTCCAGTATCAACCTGACCCTCTCCCTGCGCGGTGCGCCGGTGCCTATGCACTTTGTCGGCCGCAAGGTGAACCAATCAACATGGGCTGGTACCTCTTCCGCCTGGGGTGATACCTCCTCCGTGGCGCGTGATTTAACACTCGGATTGTCTTTTGCTGAACAAGTGGTCTCCGAAGCAAACTCGGTGATTGTGATCCTCGATCAACGTGGGAATATTCAGCGATTCAATCGCTTAAGCGAAGAGTACACCGGTCTGAAAGAGCAGGAAGTGATCGGCCGTAACGTGTTTCAACTGTTTATGACCAAGCAGGAGGCGCAGGCTTCACGGCGCAACATTTCGGGTTTCTTCCGCGATGGCAATTCTTATGAAGTGGAACGCTGGATCAAAACCAAAAAAGGTCAGCGACTGTTTCTGTTTCGTAATAAGTTTGTGCACAGCGGTAGCGGGAAAAATGAAATTTTCCTCATCTGTTCTGGAACCGACATCACAGAAGAGCGACGCGCTCAGGAACGCTTACGTGTTCTCGCCAACACCGATACGGTGACCGGTTTACCGAACCGCAATGCCATCCATCAACAAATTAGTCTGGCACTGGAATTAGCCAATGGCAGTCAAACTGGCGTGGTTTATCTCGATCTGGACAATTTTAAGAAGGTGAACGACGCCTACGGCCATATGTTTGGCGACCAACTGCTGCAAGCGGTCTCCCTCGCCATTCTCAGCTGTCTGGGCAAAGATCAGACGCTGGCCCGTCTTGGTGGTGATGAGTTCGTGGTACTGGCAGAACATACCAGTCAGGCTGCGCTGGAAGCCATGGCATCACGTATTCTTGAGCGCCTGCGTCAACCCTTCCGCGTCGGTTTGATAGAAGTCTACAGCGGTTGCTCGATTGGCATTGCCCTGGCCCCGCTGCATGGCGAGGATCGGGAAAGTCTGATCCGCAACGCCGATACCGCGATGTATCACGCCAAAGAGAATGGGCGCGGCAAATTCTGCGTGTTCGCCAACGAGATGAATCAGCGTGTTTTCGAATACTTGTGGCTTGATACCAACCTGCGTAAAGCACTGGAACTGGAGCATCTGGTGGTGTATTACCAGCCAAAATTAGATCGTGACGGCGAAGTGCGCAGCGCAGAAGCATTGGTGCGCTGGAATTCCGTAGAGCGCGGTCTGGTGCCGCCTGGCGACTTTATCTCGTATGCTGAAGAATCGGGCCTCATCGTGCCGCTTGGCCGCTGGGTGATGCTGAACGTTCTGCAACAAATTATTCAGTGGCGCAGCGAGGGAATTTACCTGCGCGTTGCCGTTAATGTTTCAGCTAAACAATTGATTGACCAAAGTATTTATACCGATTTAAAGCAGGCGCTGAACGAAGCTGGTCTCACTGATTGTCCTATTGATATCGAGCTCACCGAAAGCTGCCTGATTGAGAACGAAGCCGGTGCACTCACGCTGATGAAGCAGTTCCAGGAACTGGGTGCTCAGGTTCATCTTGATGACTTTGGTACCGGTTATTCCTCGCTTTCCCAGTTGGCTCGCGTGCCCATTGATGCAATCAAACTGGATCAAAGTTTCGTACGTAACATCAACAAACAACCCGTGGCGCAATCGTTGGTTCGTGCCATTGTCGCCGTGGCCAAAACCCTCGATCTGCAAGTCATTGCGGAAGGAATTGAAACCAAAGCCGAAGAGAAGTTTGTTATGACCAACGGTGTCGATGGGCGTCAGGGTTATTATTATGCAAAACCAATGCCCGCAGAACAGCTCGGGCATTGGCTGGCTAAGCATCCTGCCCGCGTTTAACGCTGCTCTCGATTATCCGGCTTTGCGCAGGGATGCGCTATGACGGTTCTGTAGTTGCACCAGTCGTTCCATGTAAGCAATGTCTTTAGGCTCCAGTGTGAAGGCGTAATCCACCCAATCTTCCGTGATATCCATCAGCTCTGCTCGTGAGAGTTGCAGCACGCGCTGGCGCGCTTTCAGCATGGCTCTCACACCATTCAGCTTCGGACGCAAGGTATCGATAAAGGTACGCGTGGTGCGGTAGGCATCGCCTGGCTGGAAGACTTTATCCACCAGACCGCGCGTCTCATACCACTCCGCGCTATGCGACTCCCCTTCACAGATCAGCTCTTCGGCCAGCTTCATGCCAGAACGACGTGCCACCAGTGAATAGCCGCCCATGCCAGGGAACAGGTTAAACGCGATCTCCGGGAACCCCATCCGTGCAGAGTTCTGCGCCAGAATGAAGTGATGGGCCAGCGCGGCTTCAAAGCCACCACCCAATGCACTACCTTCAATCATCGCCAGCGTCACCGCTCCGGTATCAAACCCCCGCGCTGCCGAATGGATGCAATCCACGCAGGCGCGCGCATAGGCCCGCAACGCTTCACGACGGTTGTTACGAATGCACTCCACAAAGAAACGCAAATCGCCACCAGCGTTGAACATCTGCGGCACCAGCGAACCCGTCACCCAAAAATCAATCGGCAAACCCGAACGCTGAGCGGCATAGCTCAGATTCATGATTTCCTCGATTAATTCGTGGTTGAAACTGGGCCGTGGCTGCGCACGCAGCATCATCCACATGGTGTGTCGGCCCTCCTCATAATAGGCCGCCAGCTGGGTAGTTTGTCCGACTTCGGTAAACAATCTGCAAGTTGGTTGGTTAATTACTGTCATAGTCTCATCCTCTAGTTATGTGATGCGTTAAACGCAACATCAGCGTAATCCAGAGTGAGGCCAGACCAAATGAGAGATTGATTTATAAAGTAAAATCCAGAGATATCCCCGACCATAGGGCCGGGGAAAGATAAGCAGGCTTACTTGATGGCAGCGCGCTGTCCCACCGCCACATGAGAACGCTTAACGCGTTTCGAATAGACGGCGGTGATAATCGGCACTAATACAGAAGTCACAATAACGGATGTCGCTACCAGTGCAGTCGCTGCAGGAGCGACCGGTTTAAACTGAGGCAACATCTCTGCAATCAGTACCGGCGTGGCCACTGCCGCGCCTGCGGTGCTGGAGGCTGCGATCCCCGCCGTGCCATCACCACCACCTATCAAGCGGTCGGCAATAATCAGTGGAATACCGGTGATGATGATGACTGCTACACCGAGCAATACGCCCAACAAACCGGTTTGTGCAATCACGGCCAAATCGATGGTGTTACCCAAAGCGAAGGCAAAGAACGGAATCAAGGTATGAACGGCTTTGCCGAAGAACTCGCGTAATTCCGGGTCAAGATTGCCAAGCGCGAAACCGACAATAAAGGGCAACACCGCGCCAACAAACACGTGTGGTTCAAACGAAGCAATGCCTGCAGTCCCCAGGATCACCATGGTCATCAGCGGACCCGATTCCAGCGACATCAGCACAAACGCGCCGGCTTCTTCTTTTGAACCGTATTGCTGCATGATGGAGGCATAAAGGCCGCCATTGGTCATGTCCATGGCAGCAACCAATGCCAGTGTGGATAAACCGGCGAACATACCGACTTCTACGCCATTTTCCGGCATCATGCGGGATGCCACGGCAGCCACGACCCAGGCAACCGCGATTTTGGTTAATACCAGGGTGCCAGATTTACGCAGCACGGTTCCGGTTGCGCTGAGTTTGATCGATGCCCCCATACAGAAGAACCATACCGCCAGAATCGGCACAGTGCCCGTCATCAGGCCGTTAGTAAAAGAGCCAAAGTATTTTCCTGCGCCGGGTGAAAATGTGTGGCAAAGCGCGCCCAAAAACAGCGGGATTAACATCATACCGCCTGGAATCTTATCGATTGCACGTTTGATATGCATAGTTGTGTCACCTTTACTGAGCCAGAAGGAGGTGCGTTATCGTTCGCCGGATGGCATGGCAGGCAAGATAACCACTGACAGTCAGGAAAAAAGTGATCGAATCGATATTAATGAAACGCTGTTTTATTTTTATAGGTTAGGCATTTCTTTTTTATGATGTGCATCGCCATACCAGTGCTAAATGGCAAAAAATTAAGGCGCCCTCAGGCGCCTCAATAAAGTTTCAATGTTCAATTCTGCCCGTACCAGGCATTCTTGCCATGTTTACGCAGATAATGCAGATCGAGTAAATTCTGCGAAATCGGAGGCAGTTCGCTGCGCAGTTGTTCCGTGTGAAGTGCCATGTAAGCCACTTCTTCCAGCACCACCGCACTGTGCACAGCTGCAGCTGCATCTTTACCCCAGGCAAAGGGGCCGTGCGAGTTGACCAGCGCAGCAGGGATGTCGGCTGGCTTAATGCGGCGTTGAGCAAAGCTTTCAATAATCACCTGCCCGGTGTTCCATTCATACTCTTGCTGTATCTCTTCACGCTTCATCGCACGCGTACAGGGAATGGTGCCGTAGAAATCATCCGCGTGCGTTGTCCCCAGCGCCATAATGTCGCGCCCGGCCTGCGCCCAAATTGTGGCGTGGCGTGAATGGGTATGTACGATGCCACCAATCTCCGGCCAGGCGAGATACAGCGCGCGATGGGTGGCCGTATCGGATGATGGGCGAAGCGCCCCTTCCACCACCTTGCCGCTCGCTAACTCCACAACCACCATATCGTCGCGCTGCATATTCTCGTATTTCACACCCGAAGGTTTGATCACCAGCAGGCCATGGTCGCGGTCAATGGCGCTGACGTTACCCCAGGTAAAAGTGACCAGGTTATAGCGCGGTAAGTCAAGGTTGGCTTCCAGCACCTGCTGCTTGAGCAATTCCAGCATAATTATTTCTCCTGCGAACTGTGATAGCTGAATTGTGCTGAACGAGCAGAGAAAACGTTATGGAGCGAATCGCTGTAAAAGCAGCGGAAAGTCGCTGAGACCGGAGAAGTGTGGCGTGAATTCAGAATTTTCTATCTTCGCGGCATTTAGCTTTGCTTCAGGTGGCTAAAGTCAGGAGCGGTACGGTTTCTACCGGTTAATTCGCCCATTAAAGCGCTGTATACAGGCATCAAAGTGAGCAATGAATGACACGCTGGGATGACGTACTTCGTTGCGCAACAACTATACTTACAAGGTTGCCTCTGTACATACAATCAAGGAGAAAGAGATGACGACAACAATGAAACGTATGACCGTTGCGGTATTAGCTGCCACCCTGGTTGTTGCCTTGAGTGGTTGTTCGAACTGGTCAAAACGCGACCGTAATACCGCCATTGGCGCGGGTGCGGGTGCAATCGGTGGTTCTGTTCTGACTAACGGAAGTGCACTCGGTACCGTGGGTGGTGCAGCCGTTGGCGGTATTATCGGCCATCAGGTTTCTAAATAACGATAAAGATTCAGGCTACGCAGCGCATCTACAGCATCACGGGCCGCACAGTGTGCGGCCCGTTTTTATTAACCGCCGGCTAATTTAACCTTCATGCCTTTGGCTTCAAGTAGCGCTTTTAAGAGATCGCGTTTATCGCCTTGAATCTCGATGACGCCTTCTTTGAGTGACCCACCACAGCCACACTTCTTCTTCAGTTCTGCCGCCAGTTTAGTGAGCGCATCATCATCCAGATCAATACCCGTAATCAGGCAGACGCCTTTGCCTTTACGGCCGCTGGTCTGGCGTTGAATACGCACTATGCCATCTCCTTGCGGGCGCGGCGCTTTTTCTTCTTCCTGTGCGATACGGCCAGTTTCAGTGGAGTAAACCAGTCGGTTGTCCTGAGCCATTAGGCCTCCTGTAAACTTTGCAGGATAGTGTGCAGCGTTGCAGCCGGATCATTTGATTGGGTGATCGGACGCCCAATCACCATGTAATCCACGCCAGCCAGTTTTGCCTGCTGCGGCGTCATGATACGGCGTTGATCGCCCGCATCACTGCCTTCCGGACGAATACCTGGTGTCACCAGCGCGAAATCCTGACCCAACACCTGTTTAAAGTGCGCAGCTTCCTGAGCGGAACAGACCACGCCATCCAAGCCACACTCACGCGTCAGGCGAGCGAGACGTTCTGCCTGCTCTGCGGGAGAAAGCGTAATGCCGAGACCTCTGAGATCGTCTTCATCCATGCTGGTCAGTACAGTTACCGCAATCAGCAACGGCGCATCGCTACCAAAAGGCAGCAGCGCTTCACGAGCCGCATTCATCATCCGCGCTCCGCCACTGGCGTGAACATTGACCATCCACACACCGAGATCGGCAGCAGCGGCTACCGCATGCGCGGTAGTATTGGGAATATCATGAAACTTCAGATCGAGAAAAACGTCAAAACCACGCGACTGCAGTGTTTTCACCAGCGACGGGCCAAATAGCGTAAACATCTCTTTGCCGACTTTCAGGCGGCACTGGCTCGGGTCAATGCGGTCCACAAACTGCAGTGCGCTGTCGAGATTATGATAGTCGAGTGCCACCAGAATCGGTGAAGTGGTTACAGGCATAACGTTTCCTCAAAGGCAGGCACCCGCAGGCGCAATGGACAAACGGCAAGCATTCTACCCGTGCGTGCCCTTCCCGACAATCTCACAGCGCGGTTAATACCGATGATAGACTGAACGCTGCACAATGCTGCAGTTTCGGTTGATGAATCAGCCCAATAGTATGTTGTAACTATCTAACAGGATAAATAAAAAAACGGCCGTTACTGGCCGTCGAGTCCACGAATCGGTTTCACCGAAGACCATGCGCGACAGGATGGGCAATGCCAATAAAGCGCATGTGCGGTAAATCCACACTTCTGGCAGCGATAGCGCGGTTTAGTGCGAATCTGTTCACCGACCATATCACGCAGCACCATCAGGCTCTCTTTGGCACGACCGTCTTCTGCTTCGTGCAGGTGGAAATCCATCAAGCGATGGAACACGCGCATGGTCGGATGGCGCTGCAACTGGCGGTTGATATACAGCTGCGCCGCTTCCGGGCCCTGCTGCTGTTCAAGGATGTCAGAAAGGTACAGTTCAGCGGCCGCGCCGGTATTCTCTTCGACGCAGCGTTGTAAAAACTGAGCCCAATCTTCAGGCTGATTCAGTCGCTGATAGCAGGTTTCGAGCATCGATAAGGTTTCGCTCACCAGCTCTTTATCTTGATCCAGTACGCGCTGCAGGCGAGCCGTTGCTTTGGCGTATTCCCCCTGCTCCATAAATATGCGTCCCATCATGATGGAAACGCGTGCACTCTGGTGATCGGCCGATTCGCCTTTCTTCAGCAACGTCATGGCGCGATCCAGATCGTCACTGCTCAATGCCTGTAGCGCAAGCTCACAGTAAAAATGGGCAATTTCACCCTTCTGCTTGTCTTTGCCCAGCTTGACCAATCTTTCCGCCACTTCGATTGCTTTCTGCCAGTCACTGGTTGCCTGATGTATCAGTAGAAGTTGCTGTAATGCACCGATGCGGAAGTCGGTTTCATCAATCAACTGGCTAAACATGTCTTCAGCGCGGTCGTACAACCCTGCGGCCATGTAATCACGTCCCAACTGCTGAATCGCCAGCAGGCGTTGTTCATAGCTCAGGGAAGCGCTTTCCATCAGCGATTGGTGGATACGGATGGCGCGGTCAACTTCGCCGCGTGATCGGAACAGATTGCCGAGCGTCAGATGGGCTTCGACTGTGCCGCTGTCCTCCTTCAGCATATCCAGAAAGAGATCGACAGCTTTGTCCTGTTGATTGGAAAGCAGAAAGTTTACACCGGCAACGTATTCACGTGACAGGCGATTCGCTTCCTGTTGCTTATCCTGATGTGCACTTCGGCGGCCCATGTACCAGCCATATGCCGCAGCAACAGGAAGAAGCAAAAACAGCAATTCAAGCATCGAAACTTAATCCCGACGACCAGCAGTGGAAGAATTTGTCACAGCCGTTGATTGTTCATTCTGCGCTTGCATGCGTTTCAGCTTGCGCTGCGCGTGAGCGAGAGAAACACGTATCCGCAACCAGAAAAGACCGCAAATTGCCCATCCGAGCAGGAATCCGGCACCAAACAGGCTCGCCAGCAATGTGGAGATGCGGAATTCACCCTGCGCCAGCAGATAGTTAAAAGTGACGATTTGGTCGTTATGCGCTCCAAGCGTGACGGAGATGATAAAAATGACCAAAACCACGAGAAAAATCAGCAAATATTTCACAATGCGTCCTGTCGTGAGGTTATCCAGTAGAAGTATGCCAAAAAAGTGCCGTCGATGCTGCTTATCAGCACATCACTTAGCGCATTTTCCGTAAGCGCAATCAATCATATGGGGTCGCGCGCGAAAATTACAATGCATCATCACGCTGTGCGATCTCCTGCTGCTCTTCGCGCGGCACCGTAAGCGGACCACAAAAACGCTGCGCCAGCCATGTGGCCACCGTAACCAGCAGCCAGGAAATCAGAGTGGCCACCACCAAATCGCGCGGCCAATGCATGCCCAGCAGCAAACGACTGCCCATGACCATGGTGGCCCAGGCAAACAGCACCACCACGGTCACTATGTGCCGCCGTGGCCAGAGTAAGCCAATCACCAACAATGCCCAACTGGCGGCAAACATGGTATGTCCCGAAGGAAAGGCAAAGCCCGTTTCATACGCCCAGTGGTTTTTCAGCCATTGCGGCAGTTGAGTATCGTTAGCCAATAATGTCGACACTAACTGACTGCGCCCCTGACGGTTCTGCTGATAAAACGCCGCTTCATCAATACCGTGGCTCTTCTCCAGCCAAACGACATAAGGACGCGGTTCCTGTACCTGCTCTTTAATGAAAGATTTGGTGTACTGACCGACAAGAATTGCGCCATTCATGAAGATAATCAGCAATATGGCGGGTTTAAGCCGGAAGCGTAAGCACCATAAAACCCAGGTGCTGAGGATAATACTGGTCAATATACCCCAGGGGCTGGTGACGGTTTCTGTCATCCAGAAAAGCACCCGCAAAAACGCGCTACTCTCACCTGGCTGCCATTGCCAGCCAGAGAGCCAGACAGCAACGGGCATGACTAATAATAAAAGCATTCCCAGGGTGGTTCGCTGCGCAATTTTTAACATCCGTTTCCTTTTAGATCCGTGGGTAATCGCGTGGGTGGCATAACTTTAGCTGAAAAAAGAATAACATACCCGTTGCGGCTTAGATAATTGTGCTTTATCACTACAATAACTCTGACTGATTAACGGCCCGGGTACAGGTTGTGGCACAATATTGTCAGTTTTGTCGGGCCAGTCGGGCCCGTGCGTTATCATGATGATAGCGCATCCTCTGAAGGTTCTGGAGAGTCACATGCAGCTTAAACGGGTAGCAGAAGCCAAACTGCCCACGCCATGGGGAGATTTCCTGATGGTTGGTTTTGAAGAACTGGCAACTGGCCAGGATCATGTCGCGCTGGTTTACGGTGATGTTAGCGACCACAATCCAGTGCTGGCGCGCGTTCACTCTGAGTGTCTAACCGGTGATGCGCTGTTCAGTCTGCGCTGCGATTGTGGTTTTCAGCTGGAAGCAGCGCTCACCGCTATCGCTGAAGAAGGCCGTGGCGTGCTGTTATATCACCGCCAGGAAGGCCGTAATATCGGTCTGTTGAACAAGATCCGCGCCTACGCTTTGCAAGACAAAGGTTACGACACCGTGGAAGCGAATCATCAGTTGGGCTTTGCCGCCGATGAGCGCGATTTCACCCTGTGTGCAGATATGTTCAAACTGTTGGGCGTCAATGAAGTCCGCCTGCTGACGAACAATCCACGCAAAGTTGAGATCCTGAGCGAAGCGGGAATTAATATTGTAGAACGCGTGCCGTTAGTGGTTGGGCGCAACCCCAAAAATGCTCACTACCTTGATACCAAGGCAGAAAAAATGGGCCATCTGCTGCCAAAAGCGTAATGCAGATAGCAAAAAGCCGGGAAATCTCCCGGCTTTTTCTTTAGTTCAGCATATTACGTATCACATAATGCAATATGCCGTCGTTCTGGTAATAGGTCAGCTCATTGCCGGTATCGATACGACACCGGGTTTCCAGCGTCTCTTTTTTACCATCGACGCGCGTCAGGGTGACATTCACAGTACAACCGGGTTTCAACTGTGAAAGGTTTTCGACATCAATAAACTCCTCCCCGGTTAATCCCAATGTTTTGCGCGTGACGCCAGCGGGGAATTCCAGCGGCAGGATCCCCATGCCGATCAGGTTAGAGCGGTGGATACGCTCGAACGACTCAGAAATGACCACGCGCACACCTTGCAAACGTGGGCCTTTCGCAGCCCAGTCGCGGCTGGAACCTGAGCCATACTCCTTCCCGGCGATCACTGCCAGTGGCACACCTTCTGCCTGATATTTCATGGCCGCATCGTAAATCGCCAGCTGTTCATTGCTGGGGAAGTGTTTGGTGTATCCCCCTTCCACGCCCGGCACCATTTCATTTCGAATACGAATATTTGCAAAGGTCCCGCGCATCATCACTTCGTGGTTACCACGACGCGAACCGTAGGAGTTGAAATCGGTACGCTCAACACCATGCGACAGCAAATAGCGTCCAGCAGGACTTTCCGCTTTAATACTGCCAGCCGGTGAGATGTGGTCAGTGGTGACAGAATCACCCAACATTGCCAGAATGCGCGCGCCTTTAATATCCTTGACCGGTTCCGGCGTTTTGCCCATATCGTCAAAGAACGGCGACAGGCGGATGTATGTCGATCCCTCATCCCAGTCATAGGTTGCGGCTTCACTCACTTTGATTTGCTGCCATTCCGGCGTACCGTCAAAGACCTCCGCATACTCTTTATGGAACATATCGCTGGTCACTTTCTGCACTGCGTCGGCAATCTCTTCAGGTGATGGCCAGATATCCTGCAGGTAGACATCGTTGCCTTGTCTATCCTGCCCGATGGGATCGTTCTGCAGGTTGAGCTTCATGTTACCGGCCAACGCATAAGCCACCACCAGCGGCGGCGATGCAAGCCAGTTCGTTTTCACCAGCGGATGGATGCGCCCTTCGAAGTTACGGTTACCCGATAGCACGGCACCCACGGTCAGATCGCCTTCTTTGATGGCACTCTCGATTTCATCTGGCAATGGGCCCGAATTACCAATGCAGGTGGTGCAACCATACCCCACCAGATTGAAGCCTAATTCATCCAGATATGGCGTCAGCTGGGCCACCGCGAGGTAATCCGACACCACTTTTGATCCCGGTGCCAGCGACGCTTTCACCCAGGGTTTGCGCATCAATCCGCGCTCAACTGCATTTTTCGCCAGCAGACCCGCCGCCATTAAGACGCTGGGGTTGGATGTGTTGGTACAAGAGGTGATGGCCGAAATAACCACCGCGCCGTCTTCCAGCTGATAGTTATCGCCGGTCTCGCTGTCACGATAAGTGACGGTCTTGTGCGCTTTCTGCGCATGATTGACTTCGAGTTCGTTGCTGGCATCAAAAGCGGCGGGCACATCACCTAAGGAGACACGATCCTGCGGACGTTTTGGACCCGCAAGGCTGGATTCAACGTTTGCCATGTCCAGTGCCAGTGAGCTGGTAAACCGTGGTTCGTCGCCCGGATTTCGCCACATCCCTTGTTGCTTAGCATAAGCTTCGACTAACTCGACTTGTTCGGCATCACGCCCGGTCAGGGTCATGTAGCTCAGGGTCACTTCATCAATCGGGAAGAAACCGCAGGTGGCACCATATTCCGGTGCCATATTGGCGATAGTTGCGCGATCGGCGAGCGGCAAATCGGCCAGGCCATCACCGTAAAATTCAACGAATTTGCCCACCACACCATGCTTGCGCAGCATTTGCGTCACGGTTAAAACCAGGTCGGTTGCAGTGATGCCAGGACGCAGTTTGCCGGTGAGTTTGAAACCGACAACGTCGGGGATCAACATAGACACGGGCTGCCCTAACATGGCGGCTTCGGCTTCAATACCGCCGACACCCCAGCCTAATACACCCAGCGCGTTGATCATCGTGGTATGGGAGTCTGTGCCGACTAAGGTATCAGGATAAGCGACCTCTTTACCCTCTAGCGTTTCATGCCAGACGGATTTCCCCAGATATTCCAGGTTAACCTGATGGCAGATACCGGTGCCGGGCGGCACTACGCGGAAGCGGTTAAACGCTTTTTGCCCCCAGCGCAGGAAAACGTAGCGTTCGTGGTTGCGCTCCATCTCCAGACGCACGTTTTCTTCGAAGGCGTCTTCATCCCCAAAATGGTCAACAGTCACCGAGTGGTCAATAACCAAATCGACCGGCGATAAGGGGTTAACTTTGGCCACATCGCCGCCGAGGCGTTTTACCGCTTCACGCATCGCCGCTAAATCGACTACCGCTGGCACGCCAGTAAAATCTTGCATCAACACGCGCGCGGGGCGATAGGCAATTTCCCGGTCAGCATGAGCATCTTTCTGCCAGCCAACCAGAGCCTGAATATCTTCAGCGGTCACGGAATCCTCATCCTGCCAGCGCAGGAGGTTTTCCAGCAACACCTTCATTGATTTGGGTAAGCGATCGATATTACCCAATTGCTGGGCAGCTTTTGGCAGGCTGTAGTAATGATATTTTTTTGCCCGAACGTCCAGCGTATCCTGACTGTGCTCCCGTAACGTTAACGACATAGCTCCTCCTTTTATGGGCCTCTCTTTTAAACCTCAATAACCACAAGGTTTAGCTTAAAGATAGACCACAATTTCGTTAACGATTTGATAACAACACGAAATGACACATAAAGGCACAAAGAAAAATGCCCCGACGTTTGTCAGGGCATTAATAGAAGTCAGTACAATTTGAGTTATTGGATTAGATCATTGCCCACACGGCCGCGGCCCAAAATGCAAAGGAAAAGGCATAAACGCCGAACCATGAAAAAGTCGTTGTATTCATCGAGTCACTCCCTCCCGGATTCCGGGCAAAAAAAGTCCACCGTCTTCAGCGTTGTACTGATGACACCGTTTTTTGAATGCTGAGTGTTAAAGGACGGGCTTTTAAAATGCCCACCGGATAATCCGGTAAAGAGAGGTATGGATGTCTATATATAGAACAGAACGCAGACTGCGTTATTTCGACTTCGGATCCATGAACGATTCGATAAAGTTACGCTGGTTTTCACTCAGTTCCCACGACGCAGGAATCGCCACGGGCTGTTCAACGCTCTTTACTTCTTTCGCTTTGCACGCTGACGTGTTCGGCTGACGCGCAGAAACCGGAGACTTACGGCTGAGTGTATTTGCCCACATGGCTTAACCCCACATACGCCAAATCATCAATGCCACCACTACCCAGAACAGTGCTGAAGCAGCGAAGACGGTCAACCAAGCCTTGCGACGCACATTACCAGAGCGCTCAACCTTGGCGGTTTTAGTACGAAAATCTTGTTGTACAGTCAGTCTAGTATTCATAGTTTTTGATAATCACTCTCAATAAAACGATTGTTGATAACGATTAAGATTTAGGACGAATCCTAAACTTGTTAAGTCCGAAAATCCAGTTATTTTTATTGAGTACAACGATTAACGCTATTTATCAAAACCCAAAATATTGATGAGATAAATTTAATTACTGATCAAACTATTCATCAAATAACTACTTTGTAAATTTGGGTTAAAACAAATTTAGTGCCATTCTAAATTTGAGTTTAATTTTAAGGACCAGACTAAAAGCCCTTTCTCATCAGTTGATAACTGGAGTATGGGAATATTCCTGGCGGTCCGCAAAGCGGCAGCGTAAATTTTGTGTACTGTTTCTCATTTAAGAAATAACAATGAAAAAACATGTGATCGATGTTTCATTTACAAAAAAATAATGAAATTTTTTGAGATTCTTGTGGCGCTAACGAGGGGGGTATTCACAAGATGCCCACTGGACACCTTGTGAAAATAATGAGTTAGGGGATTATTTAAAAGGTAACTTGATATCGCGGAACATCGCTTCGATATCTTCATTTGAACGCAATGCGACCGCGGCATCCACGACATCACGGGTTAAATGCGGTGCAAAACGTTGAATAAAATCATACATATAGCTTCGAAGGAAAGTGCTACGCCTAAAGCCAATTTTGGTCGTGCTATTGGTAAAAATTTCTGAAGCTTCGATTCGCACCAGGTCCGGATCGGAAACCGGGTCCACCGCCATACTGGCAATCACTCCCACGCCCAAGCCCAGACGCACATACGTTTTGATGACATCAGCGTCGGTGGCGGTAAAGACGATACGTGGTGTTAATCCTGCACGATTAAACGCAGTATCCAGCTCTGAGCGGCCAGTGAAGCCAAAGGTATAGGTCACGAGCGGGAAATCGGCCAACTCTTCAATCGTTACATTCGATTTGCCTGCCAGCGGGTGATCTGGCGTGACGACAATCGCGCGGTTCCAGTGATAGCAAGGCAACATAATCAGGTCGTCGTACAAATGCAGCGCTTCAGTCGCAATCGCAAAGTCAGCATTCCCCTTCGACACGGCTTCAGCAATTTGCGTCGGCGAGCCCTGATGCATATGCAGCGAAACGCGCGGGTAACGCTCGATAAACCCTTTGATCACACCAGGCAAGGCATAACGCGCCTGAGTATGTGTGGTCGCCACATACAGCGAGCCTTTATCAGGCCAGGTGTGCTCACCCGCGACAGACTTAATCGCATCCACTTTGGATAATACTTCGCGAGCAATTCGGATGATCTCTTCACCCGCTGGCGTAACCTGAGTGAGATGCTTCCCACTACGCGCAAAAATCTGCACGCCGAGTTCATCTTCCAGCATACGCACTTGCTTACTGATGCCCGGTTGTGAAGTATAGAGACCTTCAGCGGTGGAGGAGACGTTGAGGTTGTGATTAACCACCTCGACGATGTAACGCAACTGCTGCAATTTCATAGTTATATCTTCCCGGTAGCGACAGAGGGTCATCCCTGCAGGCGTGTTTCCGCCTTAATTAAGGTATAGGGAGGGAAAGCATGTCAGCGAAACGAAAAAAGCTATAACCACTATATCAGTTAACGTAAGAATGTAGAACGATTAGCTATAAGGATGAGGAAAAGGCCAGCAGAAGCTGGCCTTGAGGGGAATTACTTCTTCGCTTCCTGCCACTTACCGTCGATATAGAACATCGACCAGCCAGTCGCTTTGCCCTCCTTCTCGGAGGAAACATACTGCTGCTTAGTTTTACGGCTAAAACGCACTAACGTTTTATTGCCTTCCGGATCCGCCGCTGGCGCTTCCGCCAGGTATTTCAGCTTCTCAGGCAGACGGTCAGCAAAACGTTGCAGCTCTTCCACCAGCGGCGCACGCGTTTCACGCGATTTCGGGAAGGTGTTGGCCGCCAGGAATACCCCTGCCGCACCGTCACGCAATACAAAGTAGGCATCTGACTTTTCACACGCCAGCTCAGGCAACGGCACCGGATCTTCCTTCGGTGGTGCAACTTCACCATTGCGCAGAATCTTGCGAGTGTTTTTACACTCGTCGTTGGTGCAGGCCATGTATTTACCGAAGCGCCCCATTTTCAGGTGCATTTCAGAACCACACTTTTCACACTCTACGATCGGGCCGTCATAACCTTTGATGCGGAATTCGCCCTGTTCGATTTCGTAGCCGTCACATTCCGGGTTGTTACCACAGACATGCAGCTTACGCTGATTGTCGATCAGGTAGCTGTCCATCGCGGTGCCACACTTCTGGCAACGACGACGGGCACGCAACGCATTGGTTTCAGCATCATCGCCTTCCAGTACGTTAAGAACTTCGTTTTCCGGAATCAGATTGATGGTCTGTTTGCAGCGTTCTTTGGGTGGCAGCGCATAACCGGAGCAGCCGAGGAACACACCGGTACTGGCGGTACGGATACCCATTTGGCGGCTACAGGTCGGGCAGTCGATCGAGGTCAGCACCATCTGGTTCGGCTGCATGCCGCCCTCTTCAGGCTCTTTCTCGGCCTGACCTAACTGCTGGCTGAAATCGCTGAAGAAGGAATCCAGCACCGCTTTCCACTGCGCTTCGTTATTGGCGACCTGGTCAAGACTGTCTTCCATGCGTGCTGTGAAGTCATAATTCATCAGCTCACGGAAATTCTGTTCCAGACGATCGGTGACGATTTCACCCATCTTTTCAGCATAGAAGCGGCGGTTTTCTACCCGCACGTAACCGCGATCCTGAATGGTGGAAATAATTGAGGCATAGGTCGATGGACGGCCGATACCCCGTTTTTCCAACTCACGGACCAAGGAAGCTTCGCTGAAGCGGGCTGGCGGCTTGGTGAAGTGCTGGCTTGGCATCAGCTCCTTCAGGTCAAGCATATCGCCGACATTGACCGGTGGCAGCGTCAAGTCTTCATCGTTTTTACGCAGGGCTGGCATCACTTTTGTCCAGCCATCGAAACGCAAGGTGCGGCCTTTCGCTTTCAGTTTAAAGTCTGCTGCACCCACCGTCAGGGTGGTGGAGTCATACTGCGCAGGCACCATCTGGCAGGCCACAAACTGACGCCAGATCAGCTGGTACAGTTTCTGCGCATCAGCTTCCATATCTTTCAGCTGTTCTGCCTGAATATTGACATCCGAAGGACGGATCGCTTCGTGTGCTTCCTGCGAATTCTCTTTACTGGCGTAGGTGATCGGTGATTCTGGCAGATACTTTTTACCAAAACTCTGCTCGACAAAGCCGCGCGCCATCGCCACCGCATCCTGACTCAGGTTGGTGGAGTCAGTACGCATATAGGTGATGTGACCCGCTTCGTAGAGACGTTGCGCCATCATCATGGTTTTCTTCACGCCAAAACCGAGACGTGTACTCGCCGCTTGTTGCAATGTCGAGGTAATAAAAGGCGCAGACGGTTTACTGCTGGTCGGTTTGTCTTCACGATCCAGCACTTCGTAACGCGCGTTTTCCAGCACGGATACCGCAGCATAAGTTTGCTCGCGATTAACCGGACGGAACGCTTTATCGCCCTGATGCGTGACTTGCATCGCCAGCGCGTCGCCTTTCGGCGTAGAGAAATCCGCATCGATTTCCCAATACTCTTCCGGCACGAACGCTTTAATTTCGTGTTCGCGCTCAACCACCAGTCGCACAGCCACAGACTGAACACGACCCGCAGACAAACCACGGGCAATTTTCTTCCACAGCAGCGGGGAAACCATGTAACCCACCACGCGGTCCATAAAGCGACGCGCCTGCTGTGCATTAACACGCTCAATATTCAGTTCGCCCGGTTTTTCAAACGCCTGGCGAATCGCATTTTTGGTGATTTCGTTGAACACCACACGGCTAAACCGCTTGTCATCGCCACCGATCACTTCCCGCAGGTGCCAGGCAATGGCCTCCCCTTCGCGGTCAAGGTCCGTTGCGAGGTAGATGTGGTCAGCATCGGCGGCGAGGCTTTTCAGTTCGGCTACGACTTTTTCTTTACCCGGCAGAATCTGATAGTCCGCTTCCCAGCCATGCCAGGGATCGACACCCATGCGACTGACCAATGCGGCCTTCTCATCCTTCTTAACCTTTTTTCCTGTTTTCGCCTTTTCCCCGTCGGTAGTTTTACGGGCAGTTGAACCGCTGGTCGGCAAATCACGGATATGACCGACGCTGGATTTCACCACGTAGTCATTACCGAGGTATTTATTGATTGTTTTGGCCTTTGCCGGGGACTCAACGATTACGAGTGCTTTACCCATATGTACCTTTACCTAATTGAAACGTCCTGATAAACGGGAGAGGATTCGGTGCCCCAAAACCCAACGGGTTCAATATTGCTGCCAACTTTTCACATTTCAAGGCAGCGGGGATAATCTCAGGTCAGATTGCATCGACTTATGCAACTTTATGATTAGAAGCGGGTTTTCCATCTGACAGCACCACACATCCGGGTGTGATCTCCCTGAAAGCTGAATCGCCCACACTCTACCTGATAAAATCCGTTACGCAACTTAATTAGCATTCTGATTAATTTTGCGCCAGTTTTGCTGACGGACGTTGATTTGATGAACAGCCCAACTCGCTAGTAATATAGAAGGAGAACGATTGCTGTCAAAAAAGAGGTGAACAATGTCAGTAGAAACGGAATCCATTTCACGCCAGGCGTTACTGGAATTAGCCAATCAAATGATCAAGCAGCACGACGATTATTTAGCCGGGATGGAAGCCAATGACGTGACACAGCAGGGCAACGTTTTGGTGTTTCGTGGCCCCTGGTTCCTGGATGATGAAGGCCTGCCGAGCGCGAAAACTACCGCCGTGTTTAACGTGTTTAAATCCCTTGCCGTTGAACTCTCCTCACGCTATCACCTGGCATAAAAAAGCCCGGCATTTGCCGGGCTCGCTTACAACAGCGGCTTATCACCGCGCTGCCATATTTTCAGAATTAACCGCTCGGCCGCCAGACTGGCGCTGTTGGTGAAACGGTCCATCATTTTCTTCTTCCGTGCATAGTGCACACCCAACACATTGAATCGGTCCATCTGTTTGATGATTAACGCATCGCTGGTGCCGATTTCATCAATCAGGCCTAAATCCAGCGCCTGGCGTCCATACCAGTGTTCACCAGTGGCCACTTTTTCCAAATCCAATGTTGGGCGCATCTGCTGAACGAACTCTTTGAACAGCAGATGAGTTTCGTTGAGATCTTCCTGGAACTTCTCACGGCCTTCGTCGGTGTTTTCACCAAACAAGGTCAGCGTGCGCTTATATTGACCCGCAGTGTGCAGTTCAACGTCAATATCATTGCGTTTCAGCAGGCGGTTGAAGTTGGGGATCTGCGCGACCACACCAATTGAGCCAATAATGGAGAAAGGCGCCGCAACAATACGGTCCGCAACACAAGCCATCATATAGCCACCGCTCGCCGCCACTTTATCGACGACTGCGGTCAACTGCAGGCCCGCGTCACGCAGGCGCTGCAACTGAGATGCGGCCAGGCCATAACCGTGCACCACGCCACCCGGACTTTCCAGACGCAGCAAGACTTCATCTCCCGGCACTGCCACCGCCAGCACAGCGGAAATTTCCTCACGTAAAGAGCTGACTTCACCCGCATCCATGCTGCCTTTAAACTCCAGCACGTAGAGAGTGGATTTAGTGGCTTCGCTCACTCCGGCTTTGGCATTGCGCTTCTCGATTTTGGCTTTTTGCTTCTCTTCTTTTTTATGCTGCTTCAGCCACACTTTTTGCGCCTGTGGCTTCATCTTCGCCAACTGCAGGTCTTCCTTCATTTCACGATAATCATCGTCGAGATGAGTCAAGCGCAGTTGACCACCGCTGTGGCGTTTACGCATCGCGGCATTGAGCACAATAAGAACAATAGTTGCGAACGCCACCACCACGGTGACGGCCTTGGCCAGAAATAATCCATAACTGGAGAGTAAATCCATTCTGCCGCCTTATTAAACAGTGAATTACAAACAAAGGCTGAGTTTAACCGCTTTAGCGACTTTCGTCGCCTGAAATGCCCGCAGGCGGCACAGATTGCGAGGCGCGATGATTGCACCTGACGCCAAATTGAGGCATAAAGCCAAAAACCCTCTGACCTGCCAAAGGACATCGCTGTGCATTATCAACCGAAAAGCGATCTGCTGGAAAATCGCATTATCCTCGTGACCGGTGCTTCAGACGGCATTGGCCGTGAAGCAGCACTGACTTATGCGCGCTACGGCGCACGTGTCATTTTGCTGGGCCGCAATGCCGAGACGCTGCAACAAACGGAACATGCCATCAATCAACTGAATAAGCAGCCCGCATCACATTTGCTGCTGGACTTGTCGCATGCCACACCAGAAAACTGTGCCGAGGTGGCCAATCAGATTGCCGCTTTGGTGCCAAGGCTCGATGGTGTGCTGCACAATGCCGGGATTCTGGGTGAAATCGTCCCGCTGGCTGAACTCGATCCTCAGGTCTGGCGCCAGGTGATGCAGATCAATCTTGACGCCACCTTCTACTTAACTCAGGCATTGCTGCCGCTACTGCTAAAATCAGACGCCGGTTCACTGGTGTTTACCACGTCCAGCGTGGGTCGCACCGGCCGTGCGGGATGGGGAGCCTATGCGGTGTCGAAGTTCGCCACCGAAGGCATGATGCAGGTGCTGGCCGATGAGTATAAAAATCGCCATCTTCGGGTGAATTGCATCAATCCTGGTGGCACCCGCACTAAAATGCGTGCCAGCGCTTTCCCGGAAGAAAATGCCAGTTTACTGAAAACGCCTGCCGATTTGATGCCGCTTTATCTTTATTTAATGGGCGATGATAGCCGTCGCAAAACCGGCATCAGTTTTGATGCACAGCCGGGACGCAAACCGGGGCCTGCCAGCGCATGAGTGACCGTCATCAGCAGCGACAGCAGCGTTTAAAAGAACAGGTTGATGCGCGCATTACCGCCGCGACAGAAGCGCGCGGCATTTTGATGGTGTTCACCGGCAATGGCAAAGGCAAAACCACCGCCGCCTTTGGTACAGCTTTACGCGCTTGCGGACACGGTAAAAACGTTGCCGCCGTGCAGTTTATTAAAGGTGAATGGCCAAATGGTGAGCGCAATTTGCTGGAGCAGCATGGCGTGGAATTTCAGGTGATGGCCACCGGCTTTACCTGGGATACCCAGAATCGGGAGACCGATACCACCGCCTGCCAACAAGTTTGGCAACAGGCAAAACGTATGCTTGCCGATGAGCATGTGGATTTAGTGATCCTCGATGAAATCACCTACATGGTCAGCATGGATTATCTGGATCTGGATGAACTGGTGCGCGTGCTGGTACAACGTCCGGTTCAGCAAAGTGTGATTATCACTGGTCGCGGCTGCCATCGAACCTTGCTGGAGATGGCGGATACCGTGACCGAGATGCGCCCGGTTAAGCATGCGTTTGATGCAGGCATTCAGGCTCAGCAGGGAATAGATTGGTAAAACAGTGACGCCGCTGCATGCGGCGTCACGGGCATATCAGGAACCGCGCTTGTTGGTTCCACTGGTCCGCGTGCTGCTGTTGCGGCTGCTACTGCTGCCACCGCGACGTGGGCTGCCGCTCACATTGCTATGACGTTTTACCGCACGACGAATCTGATTGGCTTTAGTACGACGACGGTCTTTTTCAACCGCGACTTTCGTCACCGTCTCTTCCGGCATATCCACCAGCGTACGCAGATAGTTAACCGACGGTAATTCCATCTCCATCCAGCCACCGCGTGGTAAGCCTTTTGGCAGCTGAATATCGCCATAACGGACGCGCATCAGACGGCTAACCTGCACACCTACGGCTTCCCACAGACGGCGGACTTCACGGTTACGACCTTCGGTCAGGGTGACGTTGTACCACTGGTTGATGCCTTCGCCGCCAGCAAACTTAATGGTTTTGAACGATGCCGGGCCATCTTCTAACTGCACACCTTTACTGAGCTGACGAATTTTATCGTCATCCACTTCGCCGAATACACGCACCGCATATTCACGCTCAACTTCACGGCTTGGGTGCATCAGGCGGTTCGCCAGTTCACCATCGGTGGTGAATAACATCAGACCACAGGTGTTAACGTCCAGACGACCCACAGCGATCCAGCGTGAACCGCGCAGACGTGGCAGACGGTCGAATACCGTCGGGCGCCCTTCAGGATCGTTACGGGTACAGAGTTCGCCTTCTGGTTTGTAATACGCCAGCACCCGGCAGACTTCGGTTGCGGATTCAGCAATTGAAACCAGATGGCCATCAATACGAATTTTCAGGGATTTATCATTTTCAATGCGATCGCCCAGCGTCGCCAGTTTGCCATCGACGCTGACGCGTCCGGCTGAAATCATCGTTTCGATTTCGCGGCGTGAACCGTGACCGGCGCGCGCTAATACTTTTTGTAGTTTCTCACTCATGGAGATGCCTCGTTGTCGCCTTCCCAGGCGTCGTGGTAAGAAGAGGTACGATACGGGGATTACCAGTTCCCATATCAGAATCTGTTACCGCTGAGCATAGCGCATGCCATCTCAGGCGGCCCGCGATTTTACACTAACGCAAGTTTCGTTAACACCTTTTCCTTTGCTGCCGATAATAAAGGCCAAAGGCTGCGTCACTCGTTTAGTGCCCTATGCCTATACATTTACGCTGCTGATAGATACACCAACCGCACTTCTCTTCTTCATGCGCCAAGTGACTGAATTTTTATCATTTGCTGCTGGCAATATAAACCTGGTTATTACCCCCACTTTAGACCCGTGATACATTAGCGCTTTTCAAGACTGGTCTGCTAGCATTGCGCACCACGCTTAAGGATAATCCCAAACATAAAATCTAAACCCAAACTGCAAAACAGGATAAACCACTAATTAACCGGGATAAATTAGGCTCATTAATCCAGTAAATTTAAATTACCAGTTAATTGGCACTGCAGGTTGGATTAAGTCTGTATTTTCGCATTATTTGATTCAGATTAAATTTGATGAATTGTTCTGATTTAAAAATTGTGTAAAATTTAAGTCTGAAACAGAGTGTGCCGTATTTATAAAAGCGTAACCTTTACTATTTACACTCGTTTCTCTAACAAGCCTTTAACGAAATCACTGTGGCATTGTTGATAATATAAACCGGCGCACGCAGGAATTGACGCGTTTATTCATTCACGGAATGAATTTAATTTGCATGTCGAAAGTCTTCACCAGGGATTTTCCTGACATGCTTAAAAGAAGATGACTATCATGAAAACCTCTCTGCTTTGGCCTGCCCTCGCGGCGCTGGCACTGAGCGGCTGTTCCGTGGGCCATACTGAGTATAGTCGCGCGGCGCTTGAACACGTGGATATGAGCGTGACAGGCATCCCGACGGTACTGGGTCTGGGTATCCTTGGTACAACCATCCCCTTAACGCCAGAGTACAGCCTGACAGCTGCGCACGTCGCCACCACTGCCGTGCAGCGTGTTAAGGCTTATCATCCTTATTGCGACGTCGCGATTATTTATCATAAGAATAGCCCGGAAACGCTGGCAAAATTCCGCACCAGTAAAGTGGGTGAGCCCATTAAGATGTACGGTTACAGCTTTATTTCTGCTATGCCCGTGGAATCAAGTGGCGTTAATTTAGCGCGCACAGCGATTACCAATAAATGGAATAAAAAACCGTGCATGGCAATGGCATCAAATGCTGGCGTTGTGCAGGGAATGTCGGGGGGCGCGGTATATAATGCTGACCAGACAATTGGCGGAGTGATTGTGGGCTACAGCCATGAAATTTCCAATGTGCGCAGCAAACAAGTCATCCTCAAAGATGTTTCACTGTATATTCCGTACGGTGATTTTAAACATTGGTTAGAAAAAAATATTGGCCAGACGACGTTAACGCCGCCTGACCACGCGTGATTAGAGGAACGGGCGCGTGTCGCCGACCCCTTCACGAACCACAACCGGGACATCGCTGGTGAGATCGATCACCGTCGTCGGCTGCTGCCCTAACGTGCCGCCATCAATGATCAGATCCACCAGCTTACCGATGCTGTGCTGAATCTCTTCCGGATCCGATTCCGTGAAGTCATTACCGGGCAACATCAGCGAAGTAGACATCATCGGCTCATTCAATCTCTCCAGTAACGCCAGCGCCACCGGGTTGGAAGGTACGCGCAAACCAATGGTTTTACGTTTGTCATTCATCAAACGACGCGGCACTTCTTTGGTCGCTTTAAGAATGAAGGTGTAACTGCCCGGCGTATTATTTTTCAGAATACGAAACGCGGTATTGTCCACCTGCGAATACGTCGAGAGCTCAGACAGATCGCGACACATCAAAGTAAAGTTGTGGTTGCCATCTAACTGCCGGATACGGCAGATACGCTCCATGGCGTTCTTCTCTTCCAGTCGGCAGCCCAGCGCATAACCCGAATCAGTGGGATAGACAATCACGCCACCTTTATTGAGATAATCGACCGCCTGATTGACGAGGCGCGGTTGCGGGTTATCTGGATGAATGTGAAAAAATTGACTCATAAAAACCTCATGTCACCTGTCTGCAAGAGTTACGGCGGGCGCTAGCGCAGGAAAGCGCTCCCAGATGGGTTCAACGCCGCCTGGCAACCATAATTTGCGCCCCAGTTCTATCCACGGACAGGGTTGGTGAAAATCTGATCCCTGCGATCCCGCCAGCTTATTGTCGCGCGCATATGTCGCGAGCTGCGTGCGCTCGTTGGGTGCCTGCTGACACTGCGCCACTTCCATTGCATCACCACCGACCTCGGCGAAATGGGCAATCAGTCGTTTAAGCCACTTTGCAGACAATCCATAGCGGCCCGGATGTGCGAGTACCGCAACGCCGCCAGAATGATGAATGGCATCAATAGCTTGTTTAATTGTACACCATTGCGGCGGCACATAGCCGGTTTTCCCACGGGCAAGATAGTTCTTGAACACTTGCGCCATGTTATCGGCTTTACCGATCTCGACCAAATAACGGGCAAAATGACCGCGGGTGATGACACCGCCCTGCGCCAGGCGTTGCGCCCCAACCCACGCGTCAGGAATGCGGGCACGTTCGAGGCGTTCTGCGATCAGCTGAGCCCGTTCAACACGGCATTGATGCTGTTGCTCAAGAAACGAGGTCAGCGCCGGGTGCTGGCAATCCACATTCAAACCTACGATATGAATTTCGTGGTTTTCCCACAATGTAGAGGCTTCTAATCCGGCTAGAATACGAATCGGTAGATTCTGTTGCAGCACGGCGGCTTGCGCTTCTGCCACGCCAGCAATGGTGTCGTGATCGGTAATCGCCAGTACCCCTACTTTCATTTCGACGGCACGTTGCACCAACTCGGTTGGGGTCAGCAAACCGTCAGACGCCTGGGTATGGCTGTGTAAATCGTAAAGGGGAAAACGGGCAATATCCGACAAGGTAACTCCAGCAGCAACTTAACTCGGCTGGCATGATAACGATTTTGCCCCTGACTGAAAAAGGGTATTGACTTTTTTCACCTGAACCAGTTAACTAGTACACAAGTTCACACGTAACGGGTATCTCATCATGGCTAATTTTGGTACGCATGCAAAAGGTTGGTGGCGCGATAATCCTTTAAACGGGCGACGTCGTCGTGCACAACATGCGTAACCACTGTGCAGATACCTGAGCCCGCCACCGAGCGGGCTTTTTTTTGAGCGAAATTCAGAGATGACAATAATGGCTAATGCGAAACCTACATTGAAGTTGATTACCGGTACCGCGCCCTACCGCGAAGATCCGGCCGCAGTGTTCCATCAAATTTGCGGCGCACGTCCGGCAACTCTGCTGCTTGAATCGGCCGATATCGACAGCAAAAAGAATCTGAAAAGCTTACTGATTGTGGATAGCGCCCTGCGCATCAGCGCACTGGGCAACGTGGTGACATTGCAGGCGCTGTCAGAAAACGGCCGCACCATTCTGCCGCTGCTGGATGAAGCACTGCCGCAGGATGTCAGAATTGAAGCACGTCCGGATGGCCGCGTGCTGCATTTCCCGCTGCCTCAGGGCCTGCACGATGAAGATTCACGTTTGAAAGCCTTGTCCGTTTTCGACGCGCTGCGCCTGATTCCGCAGTTGGTGAACAGCCCGGCGGAAGAGCGTGAAGCGATGTTCCTCGGCGGCCTGTTTGCTTATGACCTGGTGGCCGGATTCGAAGATTTACCTGAACTGCGTAACGAGCAAAGCTGCCCGGATTACTGCTTCTACCTGGCTGAAACCCTGCTGGTGATTGATCACCAGACGCGCAGCGCTCGTCTGCAGGCGAGCTTGTTCAGCCCGTCCACCAGCGAATTCCAGCGCTTGCAGAGCCGTGTTGAGCAACTGCGCGGTCAAATGACGCAGCCTGCCCCGGCGTTGCCAGTTCAGCGCGTTGAGCAAATGGCACTGAGCACCAACCAGAGCGATGAAGAGTATTGCAACGTGGTGCGTGAAATGCAGGAAGCGATTCGTATCGGCGAAATCTTCCAGGTGGTGCCATCGCGCCGCTTCTCGCTGCCGTGCCCTTCTCCGCTGGCCGCTTATGACACGCTGAAGCACAGTAATCCCAGCCCATATATGTTCTTTATGCAGGATCAGGACTTTGCGCTGTTTGGCGCTTCACCAGAAAGCTCACTCAAGTATGACGCCACTTCACGTCAGATTGAGATCTACCCGATTGCCGGTACGCGTCCACGTGGCCGTCATGCCGATGGTTCACTGGATCGCGATCTCGACAGCCGTATCGAACTGGAAATGCGCACCGACCATAAAGAGCTGGCAGAACATCTCATGCTGGTGGATCTGGCGCGTAATGATCTGGCTCGCATCTGCGTTCCCGGTAGCCGCTATGTGGCAGACCTGACCAAAGTCGATCGTTACTCTTTCGTGATGCATCTGGTCTCTCGCGTGGTCGGCACGCTGCGTAACGATCTTGACGTCCTGCATGCCTATCGCGCCTGTATGAACATGGGCACCTTAAGCGGCGCACCCAAAGTGCGTGCTATGCAGTTAATCGCTGAGAAAGAAGGTACGCGTCGTGGCAGCTATGGCGGTGCGGTCGGCTATTTCACCGCACACGGCGATTTGGATACCTGCATCGTGATTCGCTCCGCGTGGGTGGAAGACGGTGTTGCCACCGTGCAAGCCGGTGCCGGTGTGGTACTGGACTCTCAGCCTCAGGCTGAAGCGGATGAAAGCCGCAATAAAGCGCGCGCGGTATTACGTGCCATCGCCACAGCCCATCATTGCAAGGAGATTTTCTGATGGCCGATATCCTGTTGCTCGATAATATCGACTCCTTTACCTATAACCTCGTTGATCAGCTGCGTACCTTTGGCCACAACGTGGTGATTTACCGCAATAACGTCCCTGCTGACGTACTGATTGAACGCCTGCAGCAGATGGAGAATCCGGTGCTGATGCTGTCCCCTGGCCCCGGTGCACCGAAAGATGCCGGCTGCATGCCTGCGCTGCTGCAAGCCCTGCGAGGTCGCCTGCCGATTATTGGCATCTGCCTCGGTCATCAGGCGATTGTTGAGGCTTATGGTGGTCATGTAGGCCAGGCCGGTGAGATTCTGCACGGCAAAGCCTCTTCGATTAATCATGATGGCGAAGCGATGTTTAGCGGCCTGAGTAATCCGCTGCCGGTGGCCCGTTATCACTCGCTGGTGGGCAGCAATACACCTGCCGAATTGACCGTTAACGCCAGCTACAACGGCATGGTCATGGCCGTTCGCCATGATGCAGACCGTGTGTGTGGCTTCCAGTTCCACCCCGAATCGATTCTCACCACCCAAGGTGCTCGTTTGTTAGAGCAAACGCTGGCCTGGGCGCTGGCGAAATAATAGGGAGATTATGATGCAAACTATTCTGGAAAAACTCTATCAGGCACAAACCCTGAGCCAGGCGGAAAGCCACCAGCTTTTTAGCGCCATTATTAAAGGGCAGCTGGAGCCAACCCAATTAGCCGCCGCGCTGATTGCCATGAAAGTCCGTGGCGAACGCCCGGAAGAGATTGCGGGTGCCGCTACGGCACTGCTGGAAGACGCGAAACCGTTCCCCCGTCCGAATTACACCTTTGCCGATATCGTTGGCACCGGCGGTGACGGCAGCAACAGCATTAACATCTCCACCGCCAGCGCCTTTGTCGCGGCAACGTGCGGGTTGAAAGTGGCAAAACACGGCAATCGCAGCGTCTCGAGCAAATCCGGCTCTTCCGATCTGCTGGCCGCTTTTGGGATCGATCTGGATATGCCGGCGGAAAAAGCGCGTAAGGCACTGGACGATCTGAACGTCTGCTTCCTGTTCGCCCCGCAATATCACAGCGGATTCCGCCATGCGATGCCGGTGCGTCAACAGTTAAAAACCCGCACCTTATTTAACGTGCTGGGCCCTTTAATTAACCCGGCACGGCCTCCTCTTGCGGTCATCGGCGTTTACAGCCCGGAACTGGTGCTGCCGATTGCTCAAACTTTGAAAGTGCTCGGTTATCAGCGTGCGGCAGTGGTGCATGGCGGCGGAATGGATGAAGTGGCGCTACACAGTCCGACCCAGGTTGCTGAGCTGCGTGACGGTGAAATCACCGGTTATCAGTTAACGCCAGAAGACTTCGGCTTTGGCTTCCATGATAAAGAAGCACTGGCGGGCGGCACGCCGGAAGAAAACCGTGACATTCTGGCGCGTTTGCTCCAGGGTAAAGGCCAGCCGGCCCATGAGCAGGCCGTTGCGGTGAACGTCGCAATGTTGCTGAAAGTATTCGGAAATGAAGATTTGCGCGACAACGCTCAGCGCGCCATCACTGCAATTCGCAGTGGTCAGGCTTACGAACGCGTTGTTGCTCTGGCAGCGAGAGGATGAGATGAGTATCAAGGGCACCGTTTTAGAGAAAATTGTTCAGGATAAAGCCGTCTGGGTTGAAGCGCGCAAGGTACAGCAGCCGCTGGCAACCTTCCAGAACAGCTTGCAGCCTGCAGGACGCCACTTTTACGATGCGCTGCGCGGCACACGCACGGTGTTCATCCTGGAATGCAAAAAAGCGTCACCGTCGAAGGGTTTGATCCGTGAAGATTTTGATCCTGCGACCATTGCCGGGGTTTATCGTCATCACGCCTCGGCTGTTTCCGTCTTAACTGACGAGAAGTATTTCCAGGGTGATTTTGACTTTCTGCCCATCGTCAGCGCCGCGATTACTCAACCGGTGCTGTGCAAAGACTTCATTATCGATCCCTATCAAATCTACCTGGCGCGCCACTATCAGGCCGATGCCATCCTGCTGATGCTGTCGGTGCTGGATGATGAGCAATATCGTCAGCTCGCCGCCGTGGCGCATAGCCTGAAAATGGGCGTACTGACTGAAGTCAGCAATGAAGAAGAACTGGAGCGTGCCATTGCGCTGGAAGCGAAAGTCGTGGGCATCAACAACCGCGACTTGCGCGATCTGTCCATCGATTTGAATCGCACCCGCCAACTGGCACCACGTTTAAGCCACGGTGTCACGGTCATCAGCGAATCGGGCATTCATACCTACGCACAAGTGCGTGAGCTGAGCCACTTCGCCAACGGTTTCCTGATTGGTTCCGCGCTGATGGAAGAAGCCGATCTGAATGCTGGCGTGCGTCGCGTATTGCTCGGTGACAACAAAGTCTGCGGCCTGACCCGACCTGAAGATGCGCGTATTGCGCACGAAGCAGGAGCGATTTATGGCGGGGTGATCTTTGCTGAGGGTTCACCGCGTAAAGTCAGCGCCGAACAAGCGCAAAATGTGATAGCGGCTGCACCACTGAAGTATGTCGGCGTATTCCGCAATAACACTGTAAGTGACGTTGTCACGCACGCCACGTCACTTAAACTTTCTGCTGTGCAATTGCATGGCGATGAAGATCAGGCGTTCGTCGCAGAACTGCGCAGCGGCCTGTCAGAAGAGGTGAAAATTTGGAAGGCGCTGAGTATTAGCGGCAGCCTTCCAGCCCGCGATTGGCCGCATGTGGATCGTTACGTGTTCGATAACGGCCAGGGCGGCAGCGGACAGCGATTTGACTGGTCACTGCTGCAGGGTGAAGACCTGAGCAATGTGCTGCTGGCCGGCGGATTAAGCGCCGACAACTGCGTAGAGGCTGCACAACTGGGCTGCGCCGGACTGGACTTTAACTCTGGCGTTGAATCCGCGCCTGGCATCAAAGATGCCAGTAAAGTCGCGGCGGTATTTCGCACGCTGCGCGCCTATTAATTTCGCTCGCCCGCCAATGTGCGGGCCGCATAAGGAAGATGAAAGATGACTACGTTATTGAATCCCTACTTTGGCGAGTTTGGCGGTCAATATGTTCCACAGATTTTAATGCCCGCTCTGCGCCAGTTAGAAAGCGCCTTTGTTGAGGCGCAGCGCGATCCCGAATTTCAGGCTGAATTTACCGATCTGTTAAAAAACTATGCTGGCCGTCCCACTGCATTAACGCTTTGCAGCAATCTGACCAAAGGCACGAAAACCCGCCTGTATCTGAAGCGTGAAGATTTGCTGCACGGTGGTGCACACAAAACCAACCAGGTATTGGGCCAGGCGCTACTCGCTAAGCGCATGGGCAAAAATGAAATTATCGCTGAGACCGGCGCCGGGCAGCATGGCGTGGCTTCAGCGCTGGCGTGCGCGCTGCTGGGCATGAAGTGTCGCATTTACATGGGCGCAAAAGATGTTGAGCGCCAGTCACCCAACGTGTTCCGTATGCGTTTAATGGGCGCAGAAGTGATTCCGGTGCACAGTGGTTCGGCTACGTTGAAAGATGCCTGTAATGAAGCGCTGCGCGACTGGTCTGGTAGCTATGAAACCGCGCACTACATGCTCGGCACAGCAGCCGGTCCGCATCCCTTCCCGACCATTGTGCGTGAATTCCAGCGCATGATTGGCGAAGAGACCAAAGCGCAGATTCTGGAACGTGAAGGCCGTCTGCCGGATGCGGTGCTGGCCTGTGTGGGTGGCGGTTCAAATGCCATCGGCATGTTCGCTGACTTTATTGATGACACCAGCGTCGGTCTGATCGGCGTTGAGCCCGCGGGTCACGGCATCGAAACCGGCGAACACGGCGCGCCACTTAAGCACGGTCGCGTCGGTATCTACTTCGGCATGAAAGCGCCAATGATGCAGACCGAGGAAGGCCAGATAGAGGAGTCCTATTCCATTTCTGCTGGCCTCGACTTCCCTTCTGTCGGCCCACAGCACGCCCATCTCAACAGCATTGGTCGCGCCGAGTATGTGTCGATTACCGATGATGAAGCGCTGTCAGCCTTCAAAGAGCTGTGTCGTGCAGAAGGCATTATTCCGGCTCTGGAATCCTCTCATGCTCTGGCGCACGCGCTGAAAATGATCCGCGAGAATCCTGAGAAAGAGCAGTTGCTGGTGGTTAACTTGTCCGGTCGCGGCGATAAAGACATCTTCACCGTTCACGATATTTTGAAAGCTAAGGGAGAGATCTGATGGAACGTTATAATCAGCTGTTTCAATGTCTGTCGGCGAAGAAAGAAGGCGCTTTTGTTCCTTTCGTCACCCTTGGCGATCCGACCCCTGAACTGTCACTGAAGATCATCGATACCCTGGTAGCAGGTGGCGCCGATGCGTTAGAGCTGGGCATTCCATTCTCCGATCCGCTGGCGGACGGCCCAACAATTCAGGGGGCAACCTTACGTGCCTTCGCGGCGGGTACCACTGTCGCGCAGTGTTTCGAGATCCTTGCCGCCGTGCGCCAGAAGTATCCTGAACTGCCGATTGGGCTGTTGATGTACGCTAATCTGGTGTTCAGCAAAGGTATCGACAACTTCTACGCGCAGTGTGAAGCCGTCGGCGTCGATTCCGTGCTGGTGGCGGATGTACCGGTTGAAGAGTCTGCGCCGTTCCGTCAGGCTGCAATGCGTCATAACGTTGCGCCGATCTTTATCTGCCCACCGAATGCGGATGATGATTTGCTGCGTGAGATCGCCTCACACGGTCGCGGTTATACCTATCTGTTGTCGCGCGCGGGCGTGACGGGTGCAGAAAATCGCGCCAGCCAACCGCTGAATCATTTGATTGAGAAGCTGAGCGAATATCACGCTGCCCCCCCGTTGCAGGGATTTGGTATCTCAGAAGCAAGCCAGGTGAGAGAAGCCATCGCGGCGGGCGCGGCGGGTGCTATTTCGGGATCAGCCATTGTGAAGATCATCGAACGTAACCAGAACGATCCCGACACGCTGTTAGCTGAACTAAAAGCGTTTGTCAGTGATCTGAAAGCCGCTACGCGCTAAATCTTTAAGACCTTATTCGCGGTTGCGAATAAGGTCTTCCCTTGATTATTCCAGCCTGAACGTTTGCTCATCTCCCGAACCATCAGGATATCTCAGCTTCATCGTCAGCATGTCGTTTCTGATTTGCCACGTCAGCCTCTCGTCTTCTGGCCCCTCACGCCAGCGTCCGCTGCTATCTGGATTATCTGACATCAAGATAACTCTCTCGCCCTGGATCCGGCAGCGCACGGCCCAGCGTGATTGGTCGGATGGCCGGATATAGTGCACCCACGCCACGCCCTGCTCATCCACCTTGTCCAGCTGCATAATTTTGAAGTTGCGGCCAAAACTCAGCGCGGTAGCCGCCTTGCACAGGGTACCAAGGTGTGGATTGATCAACGGTTCTGCCTGTGCGCTGGGCACCGGCAAAATTTGTGAAGCAAATAGCTGGAGGTAGGACAGATAGCTAATCGTCGCTATCGCCAGAATGGCACGCTTTTTCATTATTGTTTTCCCTGCCTGATGCTTCAATTTGCACCTGTCGGCTTATCGTCTTGTTGTTTTATTGTTAGTTTTGCCCTGCTCTTCCAGCTTACCGTTTGCCTTGCTGCCTTCATTGGATCAATAAGTGGTAAAAATCGCGTATTTCCATCTTTTTCACCCCAGGCGATTTGCCGATTTGAAAAGGGCATACCACAATTAATCGCACCGTCTCGTTGCGGTGAAACACCATCTAAGACAGGGAGATAACCAATGAATTTTTTCAAAGTCGTTGCAGGATTATTAATGGCTGCGGTAATGGCGATCACACTGAGCGCCTGTGCACCAACAGCAACAAAGGAAGGGACCGGGGGCTATATCGATGATACGGTGATCACCACCAAGGTTAAGGCACAGTTGTTGAATGACGACTCGCTGAAATCCACCGAGATCAACGTCGAAACCTTTAAAGGAAAAGTGCAGTTAAGTGGCTTTGTCAGTTCTCCGCAGATGGCGAACCGTGCAGTGACGGTGACCCGCAGCGTGGCAGGCGTTAAATCTGTGGTTAACAATATGCAGATTAAGTAACAGCGTACCCATCATGCAGCGGGCGGCCTTCGGGTCGCCCGTTGTGTTTCGGTTGTTGCCTCAGAAACGGTAGCCCACACCAAAGAAGAACACCCACGGATCGATGCGCGTGTTAATGTTCTGCTGCTCACCGTTGGCTTTAAATTTCACGGTAGTATCAATGTCCATGTACCACAGGGATGCGTTTAGCATCCAGTCACGGTTGATTTGATAATCCATCCCCACCTGACCCGCCACACCCCATGAATCTTTGACGCTGAGATCGCTTAAGCCTGCGTCCTGGCCGGTTTGATTAAATTTGGCATCGTAGAACGTGGTGTAGTTGATACCCACCCCAACATACGGACGCACCGGGCTTCTGCTATCGAAGAAATAGTACTGTGCCATTAGCGTTGGTGGCAGCTGGCGCACGGTAGCGAGATTTCCGGTGGCACCAAGGCCAACTTTGTGACGGAACGGTGTCGCCGCCAGCAGCTCAACACCGATGTTGTCCGTCGCCATGTAGGTGAAGGTCAAGCCAAGCTGGGTGTCGTTGCTCACGCTAAAGCCGCCCATACCCAGCACATTGTCAGAGCCTTCGGTTGGACGAACAGTCGCGCTGCCGGCACGCATGAAGAAATCACCCGCCTGATGGGCCAGTGCCAGTTGAGGAATAGCCAGAGCCATGAGCAATGCGCATTTTGCCAGTTTCATAATCACTCCTTTGCAGAAAAGTAAGGTCTTAATCGGGTTTGCGGCACAAGATCTAACCCTTTTTTGGTAAAAGATCATCTGCATCAATTCAAATTAATCACTTAAAAAACAATGGATTGATTCAGATCAATTTCCGGCATTACACGTCAAGAAGAAAAACCGCTGAGGAGGGCTTGAACGCAGATCAAGTGGGTTTGCACCTTTTATGAACCGGTTGCGAGTGACAATTTCCTATTCTTTACCAGAGATGACACAAAGTTATGGTCTTCCGGGTGCCCGCCAGCCCACAGAACATGTACAATCGCCGGGTTAATTAACCCGGTTCCATCAAGGAGAGTACATGTCTATCACGGCAAGCTCGTTATACCGTGACACAGGAAATTTTCTGCGTCATCAGCTGGTTACTATTGTGCTGATGGCGTTGCTGACGTCGTTCATTACGGTGATTGTCGGTCATGCATTAACCCCAGGCGAAGACCAGTTATCGCTTCTTAGTCAGGCTGACGACAGTGCAACCTCACTGTTTGAACTGGTACAGAATATGTCACCGGATCAGCAACGCATCTTGCTGCGCGCTTCGGCTGCCGGCACCTTCGCTGCCCTGATCGGCAACACGCTGCTGCTGGGCGGTATGCTGTGCCTGATCCCGCTGGTTTCGAATGGCCAACGTGTGAGTGCGCTGCGAGCGATCGGTGCCTCCGCGCCACTGCTGCCGAAACTGCTGCTGCAGACCTTCCTGATTACCCTGCTGGTGCAAATCGGCTTTATGGTATTGATGGTGCCTGGCGTGATTCTGGCGATTCTGCTGTCACTGGCACCGGTGATGCTGGTCAGCGAGAAAATGGGCGTGATTGGCGCGATGCGCGCCAGTATGAAACTGGCATGGAAGAACATGAAAGTCATCGCCCCCGCCATTGTGTTGTGGTTACTGGCGAAGATTGTGCTGATGTTCCTTATTTCATCACTCACGGTGCTACCGGTGAACATCGCATCGGTGGTGATGAATGCGCTGGGTAATCTGGTCTCCGCGATTCTGATTATCTATTTGTACCGACTGTATATGCTGTTACGTTAACAGCAGTGGCGCTCTGCGGAGCGCCTTAATTGAATGCTCCTGCCCTAACTGGAAACACTATGAAGCAGTTACTTGATTTTCTTCCCCTGGTAGTTTTCTTCATCTTCTACAAGCTGTACGACATCTTTGTCGCCTCTGGCGCCCTGATTGTTGCTACGGGCCTGGCGCTGGTCGTCAGTTGGGTGCTGTATCGCAAACTGGAAAAGATGACGCTATTCACCTTCGCACTGGTGACGGTGTTTGGCACATTGACGCTGGTGTTCCATAACGATGAGTTCATCAAATGGAAAGTCACCGTGATCTATTCCCTGTTCGCATTGGCCCTGCTTTATAGCCAGTTCTTTATGGAACAACCGCTGATTCAACGCATGCTCGGCAAAGAACTGCAGCTGCCAGGCGTTGTGTGGCGTCGATTGAATATTGCCTGGGCCATCTTCTTCTTCGTCTGCGGCCTGGTAAATATCTATGTTGCGTTTTGGTTATCACAAGAGTTTTGGGTTAACTTTAAAGTGTTTGGTCTGACCGGCCTGACCCTACTGTTTACTCTGTTTAGCGGCGTGTACATCTGGCGACAGATGCCGCAACAAAAACAAAAATAAGCCACTCCGCCCGATACTGTCGGGCTTCTCTTCACCTGCAGAAGAACTGAGCAATGGACGAAAAACATAAATTGCCGCAAGGCGAAATGGTGTCGCGCACCCTGGCGATGCCAGCGGATACCAATGCCAATGGGGATATTTTTGGCGGCTGGTTGATGTCACAGATGGATATGGGCGGTGCCATCATGGCCAAGGAGATCGCCGAAGGTCGTGTGGTCACCGTACGTGTTGATGGCATGTCGTTCCTGAAACCGGTAGCCGTGGGCGATGTCGTGAGCTGTTATGCGCGTTGCATACGTACCGGCAACAGTTCAATGACCATCAATGTAGAAGTGTGGATCAAGAAGGTTTCGTCTGAGCCAATCGGTCAAACGTATTGCGCCACTGAAGCGGTATTTGTTTACGTTGCCGTGGATAACACCGGGAAATCCCGTCCGCTGCCACCTGGCAAAGCCAATCTTGCCGATTAACAGCGATAAAAAAAGCGGTCAATGACCTAATGCTTGTCAGTTAAGATCTTA
>NZ_JZRD01000089.1:0-207 GCF_000963995.1 Pantoea sp. SM3 | reverse complement strand
ACGAATTGCAGAGTGGCTGAATCTGAAATGCGGGCCCGCTGGATCCCCGCGCTTGCGACTTCAGCGATATGCGCCAGGCTGTGTGTGCGAAACGGCGCGTGACATCCCTCCGGTGGAGAGTTGTTCTGCAGGCGCGCCGTTCCGCATTCGTATTACTTCTGCACAGCGTTCAGGGGGTGCGTACTGATGACAACCCGTCGCCGCAGG
>NZ_JZRD01000088.1:0-1022 GCF_000963995.1 Pantoea sp. SM3 | reverse complement strand
AGACAGCGCAGCCGGTGAGTCAAATCCTCCCTGTGAAGCCCACACGGAGCAGCTGACGGCGGCGGCGAGGGTTACGGCAATCCAGACTTTCACAGGCATCTCCCGGTTGAAAAGGTTTACACTTCTCAGTGTGGCACGTCACCGTCATTGCGCGAGGAGTGATCGTCAGAACGGGAGTAATCTGAAGGTCAGTGCATCTGCTGAGCCAGCAGCCTGACGGCGCGTTCGCAGCTTTCGCGCATCCCGGCAGCGCCTGCCGCTTCGCCCATGCTGTGCAGGGCGCTGGTGATTTCGTGAAGGGTGAGGTACTGGTCCGGCTTAAGAAGGCGCGCCACGACCGTTCCGATAACGGCGTAGATATCTTCGGCGGTGGTGTCATCGTTCATATGACCTCCGTCCGTAAGGTGGATAAGCGTACAGTATATCAGAAAGTCGCCGGGGCTGATACCGCAGCCTCTGGGAGTCAGTGAAGCTTCTGCTCTCTCAGGCTGGCCACGTCGGTCTTTTCACCGGCGCGAATCTGCATTTCCCGCCGGACCTCTTCGATAGCGCGCAGCCCGGCGCGGATCCGATCTTCATCCGTTGCATTTTCAATAGCCGACCGCAGGCGATCCGTGAGGGCCGCCCAGCTGATGGCCACATCCTCATCCAGCAGCGCGGTGACGGCCTCGCCAATCATGATGTCGGCCATTTTTTCTTCAAAGTTATTTTTCATGGGGTTTTCCGGCAGCAGGTTTCGGGCGCAGAGCTTACCATACCGCAGCGGGTCAGGACATTAACGGGGGAGAAGAACCTGTAGAAAACTTTTGCGCTGTAGCGTCATCGATGTCCGGCTGAGGTATTCTGTCCTGAAAATACCTTACTCCGGCGCCGGTAATTTGTTTCTCCGGCCGCGCTGCTTTGCTGCGGGCGGCGCGGCATCCGCCCCCGGTGAGGGCCTCTGCAGGCGGTACAGGCAGATGTCGCCGCGCTCCGCCAGGCTCGCCGGCCAGATCATTGCCGCGTTCCCGTCCTCCACGTAA
>NZ_JZRD01000087.1:0-822 GCF_000963995.1 Pantoea sp. SM3 | reverse complement strand
CAGATACTGGATGAGCATGGTTTTCACGGGTGGGAATATGAGTTCAGCCTGAAGCATGACTATCCCAGAAGGGAACAGATTAACCAGTATCAGGAAAGTGACCTGAAGTTTGTTCAGCGTCTGCTGTCTGAAATCGGCATCTTCTACTACTTCACGCTTCAGCCCGATACGCAGACTGAGATCATACGGTTTGGTGACGCGCAGAGCGCTTATTCTGAGCAGAAATCGCTGCCGCTAAACAGCCCATCGGGCCTGGAAGACAACGCCCAGCAATCCATCTGGAATCTGAATCTGACCCATAACGTGGTTGAAGCGGGAGTGGTGACTAAGGATTATAACCACCGTGAGGCACAGCGCGTGCTGCGGTCGGTGAAGGCCGATATGACGCGGGGTGATGGTGACAACATCACTTACGGGGAGGTTTATCACTATCGTCCGCGCCATCCTTACAGCGGTGATAAGTATGTTCCGGAGGCCGAGACCGCAAACTTTTATGCCCGTCTCGACCATGAACGTTTTCTTGCCCGACAGACGCTGATAACGGGTATATGCAACGACGCTTTTATCAGCCCGGGCCACGTTTTATCTGTCACCGAGACAGGCATACCCACGCTGCCTGCGCAGTTGCAGACGCCCTTTTTCATCACCCGAATCAATGTCAGTGCGAGCCGGCGCTCCGCATTCCAGGCCAGTCTGAATGCCGTGCCTTACAGTGAGACGCTTTGCTGGCGTCCCGCACTGCTTGCCCGACCTAAGGTCAGCGGCACCATGACGGCTCGTGTGACCAGCGCGAAAGACAACGACATCTATGCCTGGCAGGAT
>NZ_JZRD01000086.1:0-913 GCF_000963995.1 Pantoea sp. SM3 | reverse complement strand
TTGCTGAAGTAATGCGCAATGTCGCTGGCGGAGTCCGGGAATTTCGTAACGTTCTGACGCATGGTGAACCTCTCAATGGTTAAAATGTAGTCGGCTCTGTCTGACCGTAAAGTTATACAACTTAATCAAACTTGTACAGCAATTGTGTTGTTGTACAGCTTATCTTTTTGTGCAAAAAGTGCTAGATGTTACTAAACAGTAACTTAGGTGAGTATCAGCGCGCGAATGATGAGCGAGTTAACGAAAGGGTTGTACAACAGTCAGAACAGCATGCTCAGCTCAGGGGTCGGGGTACAGGGAAGAAGCCTGCCCGGTATCATCCGAACAGGCGGGAATGCCTTCAGTGCGCTGAGCCGCGGCCTGAGGCGGTAATCCATCTCAGCTCGTCCCGGTTGCCCGGTAATGACTCAAACCTGCGGAGCCAGCGTTTCGCCCCTCTTATCTGCACGCAGCGCGCTGGATTTTCCTCTACGTCGGCCATCTCAGCCAGCTCGCGGATAAGCGAGCCAACGGTAATGTCCGCATTATTCATCGCCAGATGAACTGCCGCTTCGCCAATAATCTTCTGGTTCTGGTCATGGTCATTATCAGGCATGCTTTGCTCTCCCTCCGCTTTATTACGGTATTTCAGTGTAGTCACTTAATGGACTGAAAACCGGTTCCATTTAAATACTTTCCGCGCATTATCCCGTCAGTCAGAATTACGCTCAGCCGCACAGCAATAAAAAACACCCTGAATTCAGATGCCTGACAGATTATCAGAGGTAAATATCGGAAAATACTGAATAAAACTTATGTTTAGTCTGAAATCGTTTTCATCCTGAGATGCAGCCTGAGCATGTGAATGTTTCGGGATTTAATCTCAGAAGAGGATTTAACATGGCCTGAAAAATATGGATGATAAGCCTGCAGG
>NZ_JZRD01000085.1:0-494 GCF_000963995.1 Pantoea sp. SM3 | reverse complement strand
CGACATTGCGCATTACTTCAGCAAGGCGTCGGCGCCAACCCAGCAGGAAACGCTGGGGCAGATTGTCGTAGAAATCCTGCGCGCAGGCAAGAACCTTAATCGTAAGGCCATCTGTTCCAAACTGCTGCGCCGCCTTGAAGTGGCAGCGAATCAGGAAGAAGAGCGTCATTACCAGACGCTTATCGGCATGCTGTTTGAACGCTGAGTTACCCCGGTGTGATGAGGCGGGACCCGCAGCATGCATTCAGGATCGCCCGGAATGGCCATCCTGCCCGGAAGGCACGAACCGGAAGATGCGGGTATGAATAATAAAGATTTAACTCGTCTGGCCGACGTTGTGCTGGGCGAGGCGGTGGTCGCGCTGATGAGCAGCGAAGATGATATCAGCGCAGACGGCGTGGCACGCCAGCTTCGCGCTATGAACGGCGGCGAGACGAACCCGGAAAGGCGTGCAGCCATTGCCCTGGCGTTGGGCGAGGTGCAGAGCGAGTTTG
>NZ_JZRD01000084.1:0-863 GCF_000963995.1 Pantoea sp. SM3 | reverse complement strand
CCGACGCTTTCCGACGCAATTGACCAGCTCACGCTGATGGCGGATGTGCGCCAGTCGCCGCTGGTGGCGCTGATGAACACCCTCAGCGTGCAGGGACGTACCGGGCAGAGTGGGGATGCCATTGCCGACTCCCTGGTGAAATCCGCGCAGAACCTGCTCAGTCGGGAAAAGCGCCCGGCCATTGACCAGAACAGCGGCCCGACCGGCCCCCTTGATGCCACCTTCGGCCCGCTGCTGGCGCTGACGGATAATCAGGGCAGCAGCAGTATGAGCCTGCGCACCTTCCTGACGCGCGTCACGCAGGTGCGTCTGCGCCTGCAGCAGGTCACCAACGCGGCAGACCCGCAGGCCATGACGCAGACGCTGGCGCAGACGGTGTTTCAGGGGAAAACCGTTGACCTCACTGACACCCGCGACTACGGCAGCCTGGTCGCCGCCGGACTCGGGCAGGAGTGGAGCGGTTTTGGTCAGACGGTGTTTGTGCGTCCGATGGAGCAGGCCTGGCAGCAGGTGCTGAGGCCGGCAGCGGAAAGCCTGAACGCCCGGTGGCAACAGGCGGTGGTGAACGAGTGGAACAGCGCGTTTGGCGGACGTTATCCGTTTAAAAACGTCAGCAGCGAGGTGTCACTGCCTCTGCTGGCGAAATATCTGAATGCGGACAACGGCCGCATCACCCGCTTCCTGCAGTCGCGTCTGAGCGGCGTACTGCACCGCGAAGGCACCCGCTGGGTACCGGACAGCATCAACGCCCAGGGGCTGACGTTCAATCCCGCATTCCTGAAAGCGATGAACCAGCTGAGCCGGATTTCCGACGTGGTGTTCACCCGCGGAGAGGCCGGGCTGCACTTTGAGCTGCGTCCCGG
>NZ_JZRD01000083.1:0-1352 GCF_000963995.1 Pantoea sp. SM3 | reverse complement strand
CGACATTGCGCATTACTTCAGCAAAGCGTCGGCGCCAACCCAGCAGGAAACGCTGGGGCAGATTGTCGTCGAAATCCTGCGCGCAGGCAAGAACCTTAACCGTAAAGCTATTTGTACCAAACTGCTGCGCCGCCTTGAAGTGGCAGCGAGCCTGGAAGAAGAACGTCATTATCAGACATTAATTGGCATGCTGTTTGAACGCTGAGTTACCCCGGTGTGTTGAGGCGGGACCCGCAGCATGCATTCAGGACCGCCCGGAATGGCCGTCCTGCCATCCTGCCCGGAGGGCATGAACCGGAAGATGCGGGTATGAAGAATACAGATTTAATGCGCCTCGCTGATGTAGTGCTGGGTGAGGCCGTAGTCGTACTACTAAGTAACGAAGACGTCATCAGCGCAGAAAGTGTTGCACGACAACTCCGTGCCATGGAAAGCGGCGAAACCACTGCTGTTAGGCGTGAAGCAATAGCCATGGCGCTGGGCGAGGTGCAGACGGAATTTATTCAGTCCCGTGAAAGCCGCGACGCCGCCGTGCTGGCATTTGGCGCCCTGAACGGCACGGGCGGCAGCAGTAAGAATTAATAGTAGCGGATTAATTGAAGGACGACTTTCCGTATTAACCGTAAAGAGGCAGGACGCCCGCAGGATGCGGCCCCCCAGGGGGGGGGCCGTTTTATTTCAGGCATTGAGCCTGGCCACTTCTGCCCGCAGGGCCTGACGGATAAAATCATGCAGCTAAACGAACAACACACCTCTACAGAAGCAAGCATCATTCAGCACTTCCGCAGCGGCGGCGACGCACTGGCCGCAGAGACTGCCGTGCTGGACGCCGTCATCCGCGACATCGTCATTCACGGTAAAAAGGTGACCAGCAAAGCAATCATTCTTTACCTTATCGCCGAGCTTGAGAGCACTTCAGACGTAGTTGAGCTCGACACACTGCGCAGCGCGCTGGAGATCGTAGTGGGCAAAACGCCAGACGACGAAGGCTTCTGAGGCTACTTATGCTTCTTGACGTGCGGCGGCCATCGCAGCCGGGGAGTCAAATCCCCCCTGCGAAGCCCATACAGAGCAGCTGACGGCGGCAACAAGGCTTATAGCAATCCAGACTTTCACAGACATCTCCCGAGTTAAAAGTTTCACACTTCTTAGTGTGGCACGTCACCATCAGTGCGCCAGGGTGTATGTCAGAACAGGAGGAATCTGAAGGTCAGTGCATCTGCTTAGCCAACAGCCTGATGGCTTTGTCGCAGCTTTCGCATATTACGCCTGCACCAGCCACTTCGCCCATGCTGTGCAGGGCGCTGGTGATTTCGTGAAGGGTGAGATACTGGTCCGGCTTAAGAAGGCGC
>NZ_JZRD01000082.1:0-402 GCF_000963995.1 Pantoea sp. SM3 | reverse complement strand
AGACAGCGCAGCCGGTGAGTCAAACCCTCCCTGTGAAGCCCACACGGAGCAGCTGACGGCGGCGGCGAGGGTTACGGCAATCCAGACTTTCACAGGCATCTCCCGGTTAAAAAGGTTTACACTTCTCAGTGTGGCACGTCACCGTCATTGCGCGAGGAGTGATCGTCAGAACGGGAGGAATCTGAAGGTCAGTGCATCTGCTGAGCCAGCAGCCTGACGGCGCGTTCGCAGCTTTCGCGCATCCCGGCAGCGCCTGCCGCTTCGCCCATGCTGTGCAGGGCGCTGGTGATTTCGTGAAGGGTGAGGTACTGGTCCGGCTTAAGAAGGCGCGCCACGACCGTTCCGATAACGGCGTAGATATCTTCGGCGGTGGTGTCATCATTCATATGACCTCCGTCCGTA
>NZ_JZRD01000081.1:0-727 GCF_000963995.1 Pantoea sp. SM3 | reverse complement strand
TTACGTGGAGGACGGGAACGCGGCGATGATCTGGCCGGCGAGCCTGGCGGAGCGCGGCGACATCTGCCTGTACCGCCTGCAGAGGCCCTCACCGGAGGCGGATGCCGCGCCGCCCGCAGCAAAGCAGCGCGGCCGCAGAAAGAAATTACCGGCGTTGGGGTAAGGTATTTTCAGGACAGCTACCTCTGCCGGACAGCCCTGACGTGGCGCGTCCTGACGCTCTGGCGTAAAAGTTTTGCAGGGCTCGCCCCCTTGTGAATGTTCGGGCCCGCTGCGCTGTGGTAAGCTCTGCGCCCGAAACCTGCTGCCGGATAACCCCATGAAAAATGACTTTGAAGAAAAAATGGCCGACATCATGATTGGCGAGGCCGTTACGGCGCTGCTGGAAGAGGACGCGGCCATCAGCTGGGCGGCCCTCACGGATCGCCTGCGGTCGGCCATTGAAAATGCAACGGATGAAGATCGAATTCGCGCCGGTCTGCGCGCTATTGAAGAGGTCCGGCGGGAAATGCAGATTCGCGCCGGTGAAAAGGCTGGCGTGGCCAGCCTGACAGAGCAGAAGCTCCACTGACGGCCGGGGCGGATACCGCGGCCGCGGTATCCGCCCCGGCGTCTTTCTGATATACTGTATACTTATCCACCTTACGGACGGAGGTCATATGAATGACGACACCACCGCCGAAGATATCTACGCCGTTATCGGAACGGTCGTGGCGCGCCTTCTTAA
>NZ_JZRD01000080.1:0-222 GCF_000963995.1 Pantoea sp. SM3 | reverse complement strand
CCGATCACGAAACGTTCGTCCAGGTAAGAGAGCGGCAAACGGAATGCCGTGCAGTCATGGCGCATAACAACGGTTCGCAGATGCCGGTTACAGATAAACCAGACCTCGTCGCGGTCGTTGGAAAGAATGAAATACGCGTCAGACGTTTCCGACGAGTTAAAGCACCCCAGCGCCCTGTAGGCCGTCGTGAGGTTGAACCCGCTCAGCAGTGGCAGCGGCCGC
>NZ_JZRD01000008.1:0-308105 GCF_000963995.1 Pantoea sp. SM3 | reverse complement strand
TCTTCGGGCTGGCCTTTATGGGGCGTTTAAGATGATCATCGCTGTAGTCAGTGCAAGTATGACCATAGTGCTCAGATTCAGGGGAAGTTAGGTGGAGTTGCTGATGTTTCGGTGCTCAGCCCCATAAAGGCCAGCCCGATCGCAAAGGAACCCCGCATCCTTGCAGATCGGCCGCGCCATCCCTGGCGCAAACGCTTTGCTCTTCGGGCTGGCCTTTATGGGGCAATTGAGACTGTTATTGCTGTAGTCCGCGCAAACTTGAAAGTTCTGTTCAGTCCAGTCCTGGATTAAAAAACATCGCTGCAAGCCTGCATAAAGGAGACAAAGGTGGGCAGTGGAGTAAAGCGTACGCCGCAGGGATGCGGCGTCCGAGGCTACAGGGATGTATTCACGCCGACTTTACGCAACGCCCATCTTTGTCGACTGGATCGCACGTTTTTAGCCACAGCTCACCTTTACCGACTGGATCGCACGTTTTTAGCCACAGCTCACCTTTACCGACTGAACCGCACGCTTTTAGCCACAACTCACCTTTGTTGGCTGGACCATAGGGTTAAGCCACAAAAAAGCCGCGAATCCTCGCGGCTTTCAGAAACCATTCAAATTAACGCGCTAACCGGTAATACGCCTCATTCCAGCGCAACGCATCCTTGAACGCCGGTAAGCGCGTATCCTCATCGATCACCAACACTTCAATGCCGTTCAGCTCGCCATAAAGATACATATCATCCAAATCCAGTGCCTGACTAAACACCGTATGGTGCGCGCCACCGGCCAGAATCCAGGCTTCGGAAGCGGTAGCCAGTGAGGGCTGTGCACGCCACAAAGCACGCGCGACCGGCAACTTCGGCAGCGGTTTCGGCTGCTCAATCGCATCCACTACATTCACCAGCAAACGGAAACGATCACCCATATCAATCACACTGGCATTCACCGCGCGCCCGGCGGGTGTGGAGAAAATCATGCGCGCCGGGTCGGCTTTGCCACCAATGCCGAGGAACTGCACATCAATCAACGGCTTCGCCTCTTTGGCAATCGAAGGGCACACTTCCAGCATATGGGAACCCAACACCAAATCGTTGCCCGGTGAAAAGTGATACGTGTAATCCTCCATAAATGAAGTACCGCCCGCACGATTCCCGGCTTGCACCTTCAAAATATGCAGCAGCGCGGCAGTCTTCCAGTCACCCTCACCGGCGAAACCATAACCCTGGCCCATCAAACGTTGAACGGCCAGGCCCGGCAACTGCGTCATGCCGTGCAGAGTCTGGAAATTAGTGGTAAAGGCTTTGCAGCCCTCGTCATCGAGGAAACGCTTCAAACCCAGTTCAATGCGCGCCGCATCCAGCACATTCTGACGCTTCTCGCCATTCACGGCGGCAGCCTCGCTAAACAGATACTGGCTCTCGTATTCATCGATCAGCGCATGCACATCGCCATCACTGACGCTGTTCACCACCTCAACGAGATCACCCACGCCCCAACCGTTAACCGAATAACCAAATTGAATCTGCGCCGCCACCTTATCGCCTTCGGTCACCGCCACTTCACGCATATTGTCGCCAAAGCGCGCCACTTTCAGCTGCTGGCTGGCCTGCTTTGCTAATGCTGCATTGATCCAGCGTCCGATGCGCTGCTGGCTGGTCTTATCCTGCCAGTGGCCAGTCACCACGCTGTGCTGCAGACCCATACGTGCGCCAATAAAGCCGAACTCACGGCCGCCGTGCGCGGTCTGGTTCAGGTTCATAAAGTCCATATCCATACTGTCCCACGGAATTTCTGCGTTGAACTGGGTATGGAATTGCAACAGGGGCTTATTCAGGATACTCAGCCCACCAATCCACATCTTGGCCGGTGAAAAGGTATGCAGCCAGGTAATGATCCCCACACAATTGCTGTCGTGATTGGCTTCGCGGCACAGCGCCAGCGCTTCATCCGGTGATTTCACCAGTGGCTTCAACACCAGCGGCACCGGCAGCGTGCCCGCCTGGTTCAAACCGTCCATCACCTGGCGCGCGTGATGTTCGACCTGGCGCAAGGTTTCCGCTCCGTAGAGATGCTGAGTCCCAATCACAAACCAAACGTTCTGTTCCATTTCTCGCTCCTTTACTTAGCGGATGCGGCGCGGGCGGCATACTGAGGTTCAGCGGCCTGGCACCAGTTCTGATAGCGTTGATAAAGCTGTTGATAGCCCGCTACGCGCAGGCTGTTAGGCTGCAAGGTCACGGCGATCGGACTCGCCATCACCTGCTGTGCGGCAGGGACGTCGGCATACACCTTCGCGGCGACGGCGGCAAAAATGGCGGCGCCCAGCGCGCAGCATTCGTCAGAAGCCACGATATCCAGCGGGCGGTTCATCACGTCGCAGCATGCCTGCATAATGGCGGGAGACTTACGTGCGATGCCGCCAAGCGTCAGAATGCTCTCCACCGGAATCTGTTGTTTCTCGAAGCACTCCATAATGGCGCGGGCACCAAACGCCGTGGCGGCCACCAGACCACCAAACAATGCAGGCGCGTCAGTGCCGAGATTCAAATCGGTGATCACGCCTTTCAGGCGCTGATTGGCATCCGGCGTACGACGCCCGTTGAACCAATCCAGCACCACGGGCAGATGATCGAGCTGTGGATCGGTAGCCCAGGCTTCGGTAAGGGAGCGGATCAAATCCTGCTGCATTTCGGCGAGTTGCGGTTGCAACTCAGGATGGCGCGCCACGGCCTGCTGCAGCGGCCAGCCCAGCAAACGACTGAACCAAGCGTAAATATCGCCAAACGCGGACTGACCGGCTTCGCAGCCGATAGCACCCGGCACGACACTGCCATCCACCTGGCCGCAAATGCCTTTAATTGCGCGATCGCCTACTTTCTCACTATCAGCAATCAAAATGTCGCAGGTTGAGGTGCCAATCACTTTCACCAGCGTATAGGGCTGCGCACCTGCACCCACCGCGCCCATGTGGCAGTCAAAAGCACCACCGGAGAGAATCACCTGTTCAGACAGTCCCAAACGCTGCGCCCATTCGGCAGACAACGTACCCACCGGCACATCAGCAGTGAAGGTGTCGGTAAATAGCGGGGAATCCAACTGCTCGACCAAAATCGGATCAAGGGCACGGAAAAAGTCCGCAGGCGGTAGGCCATGCCATTCCGGATGCCACAGCGATTTATGCCCGGCAGCACAGCGTCCGCGCCGCAACTGCGCCGGGGCGGTGCGACCGCTTAATAGTGCCGGTACCCAATCGCAGAGTTCCACCCAAGACACTGCAGCATCACGCACCGCCGCATCCTGGCGTGATACATGCAGAATCTTGGCCCAGAACCACTCCGACGAATACACACCGCCGATATAGCGGGTGTAATCGGTGAAATGACCGTTGCGGCACAGCTGATTAATCTCTTCCGCCTCTTCAATTGCGGTGTGATCCTTCCACAGCACAAACATGGCGTTGGGATTGGTCGCAAACTCCGGACGCAAGGCTAACACGTTGCCATCGCGGTCAATCGGGGCAGGGGTTGAGCCGGTTGAATCGACGCCAATACCCACCACCAAAGCCCGCTGTTCCACTGTTAACGCTTGCACCACCGCCACGATCGCCTGCTCCAGCGCATCAATGTAGTCCTGTGGATGATGACGAAAACGGTTGGCATGCGCATCACAGAATTGCCCCTGCGCCCAACGCGGATAGTTCACCACCGCGGTTTCCAGCTCTTGACCACTGCGACAGTCCACGGCGAGGGCACGCACCGAGTCACTGCCAAAATCCAGCCCAATTGTTATGGCGCCAGCACCCATTGGGATTCTCCTGTGTGAGTTATCTGGCTCTATCCTGGAATGCGGGGGCATAAGCCGTTAGTCATCGCTGGCTGAGAATATGCACTTTTCTGCCATCGGCGAGGTTATGTGATCGGCAGCAAAAGTTAATGACTGGTTAATTTCGCTGAATATATGGAGGAATTAGTCATCGTTTTGGGATGTGATACCGCTCTACATTTTTCTTCGCCAATACCGCTACAACTAGCCCAGCGTTTGCACAGCCTTTGTACAACCTTTGAGCTAACGCGCTGATTTTGCGCTGTACCCAAACGTGAAATCCAATTGGTAGCGTTTACACCGATTCGTTATTAACAGCGATAAAACACCATTGTGCCGGAGAGCATCATGCATAAATTCACTAAAGCGCTGGCGGCGGTAGGTCTCGCCGCGGTTATGTCACAATCCGCTATCGCCGAAACCATGAAACTCGGTTTCCTCGTCAAACAACCGGAGGAACCCTGGTTCCAGACGGAATGGAAGTTCGCCGATAAAGCCGGCAAAGATCTCGGTTTCGACGTCATCAAAATCGCGGTGCCTGACGGCGAGAAAACCCTCAATGCCATCGACAGCCTGGCGGCGAGCGGTGCCAAAGGCTTCGTGATCTGCACACCGGACCCGAAACTGGGTTCAGCCATTGTGGCGAAGGCGCGCAGTTATGGCCTGAAAGTGATTGCGGTTGACGATCAGTTCGTCACCGCCAAAGGCAAGCCGATGGACACGGTGCCGTTGGTGATGATGGCGGCGACCAAAATCGGTGAGCGTCAGGGCCAGGAACTCTATAAAGAGATGCAGAAGCGCGGCTGGGATGCGAAAGAGACCGGCGTGATGGCGATTACCGCCAATGAGTTGGACACCGCGCGTCGCCGCACTGGCGGTTCGATGGAAGCGCTAAAAGCGGCCGGATTCCCGGAGAAGCAGATCTATCAGGTACCCACCAAATCCAACGACATTCCCGGTGCGTTTGATGCCGGTAACTCGCTGCTGGTGCAGCATCCCGAGGTGAAACACTGGCTGATTGTCGGCATGAATGACAACACCGTGCTGGGTGGCGTTCGCGCGACTGAAGGCCAGGGCTTTAAAGCGCCAGACGTGATCGGCATTGGCATTAACGGCGTGGATGCGGTGAGCGAACTCTCCAAAGGGGCGCCAACCGGTTTCTATGGCTCACTGCTGCCAAGCCCGGATGTGCACGGTTATAAGAGCAGTCAGATGCTCTACAACTGGGTGACCAAGGGCGAAGAGCCCGCGAAGTTCACCGAAGTCACCGATGTGGTGCTGATTACCCGCGACAACTTCAAAACTGAGTTGGCGAAGAAAGGGCTGATGTAAGTCGCCTGAATGATAAACGCAGCCTCCATCCCTGGTGTTGCAGCAGGTTGGCCACCGCGTTTGCTCCCGTGTCGCTCGTCGCTGGGACAAATGTACGCAGCCAACGCGGCAATGGCGCGAAGGATGGGGGCGAAGAGGAGTTTCCATGGAAACTGATCAAGCCTTTCTGTCCTTTCATGGCATCAGTAAAACCTTTCCGGGCGTGAAAGCGCTGCAGGATATCTCATTCCAGTGCCGCGCCGGGGAAGTGCATGCGCTGATGGGCGAAAACGGCGCGGGAAAGTCCACGCTGTTAAAGATTCTCAGCGGCAGTTATCAGCCGACTGAAGGTGAGATTCGCATCAAAGGCGAAGTGAAAAGCTTCAACAACACCGTGGATGCGCTGGATGCGGGTGTGGCGATCATCTATCAGGAGCTGCACCTGGTACCTGAGATGAGCGTGGCGGAGAACATCTATCTCGGACAGTTGCCACACAAACGCGGATTGGTGAATCGCAAATTGCTGCGGTATGAAGCCGATCTGCAGCTTAAAAATCTCGGCATGGATATCGATCCAGACATGCCGCTGAAATATCTGTCGCTCGGTCAGTGGCAGATGGTGGAGATCGCCAAAGCGCTGGCGCGTAATGCGCGCATCATCGCCTTTGACGAGCCGACCAGCTCACTTTCTGCACGTGAAATCGAGCATCTGTTCCGCGTCATTCGTCAGCTGCGCGATCAGGGCCGCACCGTGCTGTACGTATCGCATCGCATGGAGGAAATCTTTGCCCTCAGCGATGCCATCACCGTGTTCAAAGATGGTCGCTACGTGCGCACCTTCACCGACATGCCGAACACCCATCATGACGATCTGGTACAGGCGATGGTCGGGCGTAACCTCGGCGATATTTACGGCTATACGCCGCGCGCATTGGGTAAAGTCCGTTTGCAACTTGATCAAGTAGAGGCTAAAGGCGTACGCATGCCGATTTCGCTGACGGTACGAGCCGGTGAAATCGTTGGCCTGTTTGGATTGGTTGGCGCAGGGCGTAGTGAATTGATGAAGGGGCTGTTTGGTGCGACCAAACTGCGTGGCGGCAGCGTGTCGCTGGATGGCAAAAAGCTCAACATTCGCCAGCCGATCGATGCGATTCGCGCGGGGATCATGCTGTGTCCGGAAGATCGTAAATCCGAAGGGATTATTCCGGTGCACTCGGTGCGCGACAACATCAATATCAGCGCGCGCCGCCATAATCTCACGGCGGGGTGTCTGATCAAACCCGGCTGGGAGGCGAAGAACGCCGATCTTCACATCCGATCGCTCAACATCAAAACGCCTGGCCCGCAACAGCTGATCATGAATCTGTCGGGAGGCAATCAGCAGAAGGCGATTTTGGGTCGTTGGTTGTCCGAAGAGATGAATGTGATTCTGCTGGATGAACCGACGCGCGGCATTGATGTCGGTGCCAAGCATGAAATCTATAACCTGATTTACCAACTGGCGAATAAAGGGATCGCGGTGCTGTTTGCTTCCAGCGATCTGCCCGAAGTGATGGGCCTGGCTGACCGTATCGTGGTGATGCGTGAAGGTGAGATTGCCGGAGAACTGCCACACGATGCGGCCACGGAGCAGCTGACGCTGAGCCTGGCGATGCCGAAAACCCCTCAAGCGGCCGCCGTGGCCTGATGTAAAGGAGAGCAACAATGGCTTCATCTACCACTTCCAACACACCACCGGTGCAGCGTAACGGCCTGCAGCTGGGGCGTATCTGGGATAATTTCGGCATGCTGGTGGTTTTCGCGCTGCTGTTTATCGTTTGCGCCATCTTCGTACCCAATTTTGGCACGTTCATCAATATGAAAGGGCTGGGACTGGCCATGTCGATGTCCGGCATGGTGGCCTGCGGCATGCTGTTCTGCCTCGCTTCTGGCGATTTTGACCTCTCCGTGGCCTCGGTGATTGCCTGCGCCGGTGTGGTGACCGCGGTGGTGATCAACATGACGGAGAGTCTGTGGTTGGGCGTCGCGGCCGGTTTGGTGCTCGGTATGGCCACCGGATTTATTAATGGCTTTGTGATTGCCCGGCTAAAGATCAATGCGCTGATCACCACGCTGGCAACAATGCAGATTGTGCGTGGTCTGGCGTATATCTTCTCTGACGGTAAAGCGGTCGGCATTGAGGATGAACGCTTCTTCACCCTCGGCTATGCCAACTGGCTCGGCTTGCCAGCGCCCATCTGGCTCACCATCGCCACCATGATTGTTTTCGGTTTTGTGCTGAACAAAACCACCTTTGGTCGCAACACGCTGGCGATTGGCGGTAATGAAGAAGCGGCACGTCTGGCCGGGGTGCCGGTGGTGCGCACCCGCATCATCATCTTCATTTTGTCGGGGTTGGTTTCGGCGGCGGCGGGGATTATTTTGGCCTCGCGCATGACCAGTGGTCAGCCGATGACCTCGCTCGGGTATGAACTGATTGTGATTTCAGCCTGTGTGCTGGGCGGCGTTTCGCTGAAAGGCGGCATCGGTAAGATCTCTTATGTGGTGGCGGGCGTACTGATTCTGGGTACGGTTGAGAATGCGATGAATTTATTGAATATCTCGCCGTTCTCACAGTATGTGGTGCGCGGTTTGATACTGTTAGCGGCGGTGATTTTTGACCGCTACAAACAGAAAAACAAAGCGGCCTGATCCCAGCCGTGAAAAATGATGCAGGGCGGTCATCCGGTCGTCCATCTGGCGCGAACCACTGCGCATTTACAGGTTACCGTGAGGGCACTATGTACCATCGTGAACCCCCCATTGAGCAGCAAAATCCACTGCTACCCGGCTATCCGTTTAATGCCTGGCTGGTGGCGGGCTTAACGCCAATCAATGCCAACGATCAGCTGGACTTCTTTATCGACCGGCCGCTCGGCATGAAAGGTTACATCCTCAATCTGACCATCAAAGGCCAGGGGCGGATTTTTGATGGAGAGTCGGCGTTTGACTGCGAGCCCGGCGATTTGCTGCTGTTTCAGCCGAAAACTCCGCACTATTACGGCCGTTCCCCTGACAGCCCATGCTGGTTCCATCGTTGGGTCTATTTCCGTCCGCGTGCCTACTGGACGGATTGGTTGCAGTGGCAGGATGAGAGTCAGGGCGTGGGGCGGTTACGTTTGCCAGAAGCGCAACGTGCCGAGTTTGACCGCCTGTTCGCCAGCATTGAACAGACCCACAATTCGGGTCGTCGCTTTGCCGAGGAACTGGCAATGAATCTGCTGGAGCGCTTGTTGTTGCGCGCGGTGGAGGAAGATCCGCGCAGCCATCAGCAAATTCGCGATCCGCGCGTGATTGAGGCCTGTCAATACGTCACTAACCATTTGGCCAGTGAGGTCAAAATCGAGGAAGTGGCGCGCCACGTGTGCCTTTCCCCGTCACGGCTGGCGCATCTGTTTCGCGAGCAGATGGGGATTAATTTGCTGCGCTGGCGCGAAGATCAGCGGGTCATCCGCGCCAAACTGTTGCTGCAAACCACGCAGGAGCCGATTGCCTCGGTCGGGCGCGAAGTGGGTTATGACGATCAGCTCTATTTCTCTCGCGTTTTCCGCAAACGGGTGGGCGTCAGCCCCAGTGATTTCCGTCGCCGCAGTCAGGATGCGCACGATGCCTTAGTGGCTCAGGAGAGCTGGCAACCGGCACGGAGTGCGATCTCCTGAGTTTTCAGCTGATTCCGCCTTGTTGTTACTGGCTGATTCGTCTTAAATCAGTCTGGTAACGAACAAGAGGAATGAGAATGAGCGATAAATTACGTGTCGGCCTGATTGGCTACGGTTTTGCCAGCAAAACATTTCATGCTCCTTTGATCGTCGGCACGCCAGGCGTTGAATTGGCAGCCGTCTCCAGCAGCGACGCCAGCAAGGTGCATGCCGACTGGCCCTCGGTGCTAGTGGTTTCTGATCCACAAGCCCTGCTGGATGACCCGACACTGCAACTGATTGTCATACCGACGCCAAATGATACTCACTTCCCGTTAGCCAAAGCGGCGCTGAATGCCGGTAAACATGTGGTGGTGGATAAGCCCTTCACCGTGACACTGTCACAAGCGCGTGAGTTGGATGCACTGGCCAAAGCCAAAGGGTTACTGCTCTCCGTATTCCACAACCGCCGCTGGGACAGTGATTTTCTGACGTTGAAAACCTTGCTGGCTGATGGCGCCTTAGGTGATGTGCGCTATCTCGAATCGCATTTTGACCGTTTCCGTCCCGAAGTTCGTCAGCGCTGGCGTGAAATGAAAGGCCCGGGCAGCGGCATCTGGTTTGATCTTGGCCCCCATGTGCTGGACCAGGCGCTGCAATTGTTTGGCCCGCCGGTGGCGATCACTGTGGATATGGCAGAACTGCGTCCTGGCGCGCAAACTACCGATTATTTCCATGCGGTGCTGACTTATCCCACTCGTCGGGTAGTGTTACACGCCAGCATGCTGGTGGCGGCAGAATCTGCACGTTTTGTGGTGCACGGCACGCGGGGCAGCTACGTCAAATACGGTCTGGATCCGCAGGAAGATCGCCTGAAAGCAGGTGAACGTCCTCCGCAGGAAGACTGGGGCTATGACATGCGCAATGGCACTCTGACGCTGGCAGAAGGCGACGTGATGGTGGAGAAAGAACTGCTGACTCTGCCGGGTAACTATCCGGCGTACTACGCGGCGATTCGCGATGCGATTGCGGGCACCGGAGATAACCCAGTCCAGGCTGAAGAGGCGATTCAGGTGATGGAGTTGATTGAACTCGGCTTACAGTCCGCTGAGAAGCGCCAGACGATGTCGCTGAAGTGACGGAGTAAAAGCATACGCCAGGGTGATGTCACTCAACAAGGGCCTCACCCTAACGTGCGATGTGATTTAAAGGTGCGCAACGAAGCGCACCTTTTTGCTTTTGAGGTAATTACCCCGCCACGCGCTGACGCAGGGCAGCTTTCTCTGCCTCACTGAGGAAGGCAATCGTCACACCATTTTCCTGTGCCTGACGCATCTCTTCAGCGGTTAATCCTGCCTGCGGTGCAGCGTGCTGGTATTCATGCGCCAGCTCAATACCCTGAACCGCCGGATCATCGGTATTAATGGTGGCGAGAATACCGTGTTGCAGGAAGGCTTTCAGCGGATGAGTGGCCAGTGAAGCTACTGTGCTGGTCTGAATGTTGGAAGTCAGGCAGGATTCAATACCAATGCGCTGCTCTGCCAGGAAATCCATCAATGCGCGATCTTCAATCGCTTTTACGCCATGGCCAATACGCTCAGCGCCGAGTTCGCGAATCGCCTGCCAGATGCTTTCCGGACCAGCGGCTTCACCGGCGTGCACGGTAATACGGAAGCCGGCATCGCGCGCGCGATTGAAGTGGCTGAGGAATTCACTGCCCGGGAAGCCAAGCTCATCACCGGCCAGATCGACAGCGGTAATGCCATCACGGTGTGCCAGCAAACCTTCCAGTTCGCGCAGGCAGGCTTCGTCACCGAAGGTGCGACTCATAATGCCGATCAGGTTCACATCCACGCCGTACTGTTTTACGCCTGCGCGTACACCATCAATCACGGCTTCCACCACACCAGCGATCGGCAGGTTGTGCGTCATCGCCATATAGCCCGGTGAGAAACGCAGTTCTGCGTAGTGAATGCCAGCACGTGCGGCATCTTCCACGTTTTCCAGCGCGATGCGGCGGCAGGCATCCAAATCTCCCAACACCTTGACGCCCCAGTCCAGTTTCTGCAGGAAGCTCACCAGATCGGGTTCATTGGCTGTGACTTGCACATGCGGACGCAGTTCGTCGAGCGAGTTAGCAGGCAGCGTGAGGTTAAACTGGCGACCTAAATCAAGGATGGTTTGTGCGCGGATGTTGCCATCAAGGTGGCGGTGAATGTCGGTCAGGGGGAGTTTCAGGTCAATCATGTCGCACTCGCTAAAGTTTCATAAAGTGCAGAGCATTATAAAAACATCTTGCGCAACAGCGCCAGTGATTTGCGCAAGCTGTGAAATGGATGCTGAATTAATCAGCATCCGAACGCCTTTAACACGATTTTAAAGCCGCAATCAGACGATCCAGTCCTTCATCGAGTTTACTGCGCGGACAACCGGCATTGAGCCGCAGATATCCCCGATTGGCTTCACCATAGGTTGAACCCGGCATGATCGCGACTTTGTACTGATGAATCAGCCGATGTTGCAATGTCTGTTCATCAATGCCCAACGGTGTGAGATCTATCCATGCCAGATAGGTAGCGGCAGGGGGCTGCCAGTTAAGCACAGGAAACGCCGCATTCAATCGTTGCGCAATGTGCTGCATATTCGCCTGTAGATAATCGCGCAGTCCATCCAACCAGGCTTCACCTTCACGATACGCGGCAATGGTGGCAGCCACAGCCATCACCGCCGGTGACGATAAGCCATCCTGCTGTTTCAGTGCGTGGAACCAGGCCTGACGATCGGTTTCATGCGGAATGATGCCCCAGGCGCCGGTCAGTGCCGGGATGTTGAAACTCTTCGATGCCGACGTGAATAACGCCCAGGGAGATTGCGCCACCTGGCTCCACGGGATGTGGTCTGCATCGCTCAACACCATATCCATATGGATCTCATCGCTGATCACTTTCACATCGTAACGTGCACAGAGCGCGGCCATTTGCTGTAACTCCTCGCGCTGCCACACTTTGCCGGTAGGATTGTGCGGGCTGCACAGCAGCATCACTTTGCAATCGGGTCGCGCCAGTAATTGTTCCAGCCGTGTCATATCACACTGCCAGTCATTACCCTGACGCTGTAGCGGCAGTTCTAGCACGCGGCGCTGATTACCGTTGATAGTGTTATAGAACGCATCGTAGGCGGGCGTATGAATCAGCACTTCATCGCCGGGTTTTGTCCAGTGGCGCATCATTTGCGCCACCATGTAGATCACTGACGGTCCATAAACCAGTGATTGCGCCTCAATGTCGGTGGCAAAACGGCTGCGCATCCAGTGCTGAATCGCCGAGGTGAAATCATTGTGCTGCCAGCGGCTGTAGCCCAATACGCCATGGTTCAAGCGCTGTTGCAACGCCTCAATGATGCAGGGTGCCGTCGCGAAATCCATATCGGAGATGGTGAAGGGCAATAAGCCCTCCACACCGAAGCGATCCGCTACAAAATCCCACTGCGTGCACCAGCTACCGTGACGATCCACGACATGGTCGAAATCAAACCTCTGCATCATGACGCCGTCGCACTCATCAGATGTGCCATTTCATCTTTCACAGACTGCACTTGTGGACCGATGACCACTTGCAGGCTGGTTTGATTAAGGTGCACCACACCAATTGCACCGTTGGCTTTTAACGCGGCATCGTCCACCTTACTCATGTCAGCAATGGTGAGGCGCAGACGCGTCAGGCAGTTATCCAGCGAAGTGATGTTGTCCACGCCGCCCAACGCCGCCAGAATCGCCGGGGTGTTGTAACCTGATTTCCCTACGCCCGCGCGGCTGACCTGCTGCTCCACGCTGCTGGTTTCTGCTTCACGACCCGGAGTCTTGATGTTGAAGCGGGTAATAGCAAACCGGAAGATCGCGTAGTAACCCACGAACCACACCGCGGCAATGACCGGCACCCAATACCATTTGGTAGAGAGGCCGTGCAGCACGCCGAACACGAAGAAGTCGATAACGTTGCCGTCGGTGTTACCGATAGTCACGCCGAGTATCGCCATCACGGTGAAGCCCAGACCCGTCAACAGGGCGTGGATCAAATACAGCACCGGAGCCACGAACAGGAACAGGAATTCGATCGGTTCGGTGGTGCCGCCGACGACGCAAGCCACCACACCAGAAATCAGCAGCCCTTTAATTTTGTGACGATTTTCGGGACGGGCACAGTGATAAATCGCCAGTGCCGCACCCGGTAAACCACCGAGGAAGGCCGGCATTTTGCCTTGCGACAGGAAACGCGTGGCACTTTCCGCAAAGCCGTGAGTATCCGGGCAAGCCAGCTGTGCCTGGAAGATGGTCAGGGCACCGCTGACGCTTTTGCCGCAGACGTCGAGCGTACCGCCCGCATCGGTGAAGCGAATAATTGCCACCAGAATATGCTGCAGACCAAACGGCAGCAGCAGGCGTTCGCCGGTGCCGAAGATCATCGGGCCAAATTCACCGGCACTGTTGATCATCCAGCCGAGACCGGTGATGGCGCGCGCAAAGAAGGGCCAAATCAGCGGAACCACTAAGCCGAGCAAACCCATCACCACGGTGGTGACAATCGGCACAAAGCGCGTGCCACCGAAGAAGGCGAGTGCATCCGGCAGGCGAATGTTGTGGAAGCGTTCATGCAGCCAGAACACCACCACACCAACGATCACCGCGCCCAGGATACCGGTATCAATGGATTGGATGCCAAGGATATTTTGAACGTTGTTGGCTTTCAGCACCGCCGCGTCGGTGGTGGGAAGAATGCCATTGATATTGAGCCAGAAGTTGACGCTCAGGTTCAGAACTGCATAGCCGACGAAACCGGCAAAGGCAGCGACGCCTTTGTTCTCCCGCGCCATGCCCAGTGGAATCGCAATGGCGAACATCACTGGCAGATAGCTGAAGGCAAATGAACCCAGCTTTGCCATCCAGATAAACAGATATTGCAGGAAGGGCTGATCGAGCATCGGGATCAGCGTCAAGACATCGTGACTGCTGAGCGAGCTGCCTATCCCAAGCAAAATGCCGCAAAAAGACAGCAGGGCGACGGGCAACATAAAGGTTTTACCCAGACTCTGGAAAAATTCCCAAAGTGACATTTTGGGTCGGCTGGCGGACATGGTCTCTCCTGGTTAAAAAGCGACAAGTTTTCATAAAGGTAAAGAATGATAAAACGTTTTACCAAGCAGTTTTGTGGCTATAGTCACAAAGCGTGACTAATCCCAGGCTTTATTTTTGCGTCAATCAGTGTAACGTTTTACCTCATTGTTTCTTCATCAGTTGTTGGAAACGCAACCGGATGTCTCAGCCTAAAACCACTATTCACGATGTCGCACAGGCGGCTGGCGTATCGGTATCGACAGTCTCTTTGGTGCTGTCCGGCAAAGGTCGTATCTCTTCCGCCACGGCCGAACGCGTTAATCAGGCGATTGAGCAGCTTGGATACGTGCGCAACCGTTCAGCCTCCATCCTGCGTGGTGGCGAGAGTGGTGTCATAGGTTTGATTGTGCGCGATCTCAGCCAGCCCTTTTACGCGGCGATGACCGCAGGCTTGAGCGAAGTGCTGGAACAGCAGGGCAAAGTCCTGGTGCTGACGCAAAGTGGTCAGCACGGGCAAAATCTGCAGCGCTGTTTCGATTCATTGGTGGCGCAAGGGGCCGATGGCATCGTGTTGGGCGGCGCCGTGGCGCAGGCGGAGATGCTGGTGGCGCAGGCACACGAACAGCAAATTGCCTTGATCTGCGCCGCGCGGGCCAGCAGCCTCGACAAAGTCGATTCCTTGCGTCCAGACAACAGCCAGGCCGCACGCATCGCGACGGAGTATCTGATCCGTCAGGGGCATCAGCGTATTGCGTGGGTAGGTGGATTGGGGTCTTCACTGACGCGTGCTGAAAGAATTGGCGGTTATTGCGCCACGTTGCTGCAATACGGTTTACCGTTCCGCCCGGACTGGATCATTGAGTGTGACGACCGGCAACAGAGCGTATCGGCATTGACGCAAGACTTACTGCATCATCACCCACGCATCACCGCTATCATTGCCCATAACGCCAGCACCACGCTCGGCTGCTATTTTGGTGCGATCCACAGCGGACGTTCGCTGGGCGAAGATGCGGTGGACAGCTACTTCACGCAAAAGCTGGCGCTGGTCGGCTTTAATGACGATCCGCAACGCGAATCGTATGACTCCTCGCTGACGTTTGTCAGTAGTGAAGCGCGTGATGTGGGAAGGCGAGCGGGGGAAAGGATGCTGCAACGACTGGCGCAACCGGAGGCGGAAGTGCAAACGCTGATTGTGCCGCCGCAGTTGGTGCGGGGCGTTTAGCGGCGCGATAGCTCGCGCCGCAGGTATATCGCTGTTACTCAGGCATCCCTTCGCTGGTCTGCGCACCCAGCATATAGCGAGACAGGAACTGTTCCAGTGACATTTTGTCGCCATTCATCGTCACCTGGCCGTTGCCGTACTGCAGGCTGGTCGTGATGTTGTCATCCTGTTGCTGCGTCAGACGGAACATCTGGCCCATCGCCGCCAGGCCTTTCACCTGCTGGTCCGCCATCTTCTGCGCATCGTCGCTCTGATAACCTTCGGCCAGGCCGACATGACGCATCGTTTCGGTGGCCATTGGCATATTGATGTTCAGTTTGCCATCCAGCGTTTTCAGTAAGCGATCCACTGCCGCGCCCAACGTCTGCGCTTCACCGGTGACGGTGGCGGGATCGTTAAAACCGATGCTGAGGTTAAAGGTGCTTTCCCCTTTATCGTTTTTCCAGCTCAGCGGCGCGATGCTGACGGTAGGTGAACCCTTCAGCAGCGTCGGCAGGTTATTCTTCAGGATGGTCTGCACGCTAGCCTGATAGCGGACGGGATCCTCGACTAAACCTGGCTGGTTCAGCAGTGCCTGCATCTGCGCGTTGTAGCTATCCGAGAAGGTTTTCACCGCTTGCGCATCAAACTGCGCAAATTTCATGGCCAGCTTTGCTTCGCCGAACGGCTGCTTCTGCAAGCTAATATTGCCGACGTTCATATTCAGATCGCCGCCGATTTTACCATCTTTATTATCGAAGGAGGATTGGGTGTCCAGCTTCTGTAATGACAAACCTTCCTGGCCGTTAATGCTGGCGTCGAGTTTATCCAGGCTGATGGACTGATCGCCGACGCGCACGCCTTCCGGGCTGAGATGGGTATCACCCTTCAGCTTCAGGCCGTTAAGGGTAAACAGCACCGGCTGCTCAACCTGGTTTTTACTGGTGACGGCAATGCTGGAAAAGTCACCGTTCAGGCTGACTTTATCGCCTTTACTGTCTGCGCTAATCTCCAGGGTTCCGCCGTTGGTGGCAAGACGGTCGCCAGTCTGCGCGTTGTTATAATCCACTGCCAGCAGATCCAGTGCGGTGTCGGTGGCTCCGCTGTAGCCCACACGCGTATCAGCGGTCACCAGCGATTTGCCGTTGGTAAGCTCAAACAGTTTCTTCACCGCATCGGTGTTTTCGAGCTCGGTATGCACCGACGCCATGCTCGGAATCAGGCTGCCGCGTTTCAGCTGCGCAAAGGGGAAGGGACCATGGTCGATGGTTTCGTTCAGCACGATGCTTTGACCCGGCTTCAGCAGCGGGTTGTCCTCGGTCTGTGAACTGGCCTGAATCACCAGCTTAGTTTTGCTGCTGAAGATACCGCGCTGGTAATCCTGATAGCTGAGCGTCAGGCGAGCGTTCGGTGCATAGGCATTAAGCTGCGTGTTGGCGTTCTGCAACATCTGATCCATATGGCTTTCTAGCTGCTTGCCGGTAAACCAGGCTGCACCTGTCCAGATCACGCCGAGCGCTACAATCACACCTACGGCAACCTTGGTCTTTTTCATCGCTGAGTCGTCCTTATCCTTGGGTCCGCCCGCCGCTGCTTGGGGGCGACGGTGAAGAAAAACGCCCGCAGGCGTTTTAAAGTAATAGTTTGAAAGAATAGCAGTTAATGCTGGGATCGTCAGCCGGATCAGCTGAGCGCGTTATAAACCCGCGCCAGGCGTCCTGTGCCTGCGGCATTAACCGGGGATTCATTGGCAGCAACGAAGCATGATTCACCGGGCTTCAACAGCAGTTGCTCGCCTGACTTCTCAATCACCGCCTGACCTTCGATACAAAACAGCAGCGCCGCACTCTGTTGCGCTAACGACTGTGGTGTGGCGGAGAGGGCGTGGATGGCAAAGGCAAAATCGTCCACCGGAATCGGGAAGTTCAGCGTGTCTCCCACTTGCTGAGGCTGCGTCAACAAGGTGGCAGCGGGTTTCGCTTCAAACTTCAGGTTCGCCATCAACTCAGGGATATCGATGAATTTTGGCGTCAGTCCCGCACGCAGTACGTTATCGGAATTCGCCATCACTTCCAGTGCCACGCCTTTCAAATAAGCGTGCGGCGTTTCGGCAAACAGGAACATGGCTTCGCCGGGCTGCAGAGTGATGACATTTAACAACAGCGGTGAGAACAAGCCGGTATCGTCCGGATAATCGGCCGCAATGCTCTTTATGGTCTGCCAGGGTTCGCCGCCACGTGAGTTGAGCGCCGATTTCAGTACCGCTAACGCCAGTGATTTAGGTTCATCATTTAGCGATAGCAGTGTGGAGAACAGTTTGGCAAGGCTGACTTCATCAGGTTTTTCAAGGAAGTGAGCGATTTGCGGGTGGGCACCCGCCACGGGTTCCAGCAGCGAGACAATCTCGTGCATTTCGCGAAAGCCGTTCATCGCCTGGAAAGGGGTCAGGGCATACACCAGTTCCGGCTTATGATTCGCATCTTTGTAGTTGCGTTCAGCGGCGCCAATCGGAATACCGGCAGCATTCTCGCGCGCAAAACCCTCTTCAGCTGCGGCTTTGCTCGGGTGAACCTGAATCGATAAGGCCTGATCGGCACACAGCACCTTAAACAAAAACGGCAACTCACCAAAACGTGCTGCGACTGCCGCGCCCAAGGCTGCGGTCTGGTCATCATTGATCACATCGCGCAGGGAACGCGTTTCACCCTTGATCTCAACGGTTGACGGACTTTTAGGGTGGGCACCCATCCACAGTTCCGCCATTGGTAATCCTTGCGGGTTCTCAATGCCGTAAAGTTCGGTCAGCGCAGTTTTGCTGCCCCAAGCGTAATTTTGCAGCGAATTGTTCATTTTTTGCATCGTTTACCCTTAATAACCGTAAGTAAATAGGCTTATTAAAGCAGAAAGTGCCATACAAAATACATCAACAAGTGCAATAAACGCGATGGGCTCGCATAATGTTAATTTCTTGTGTGTGACAATCTTGCTCGCTCAACGGCGTCGCGGGAAGACGACCTGGGCGGAAACCTCAAATCTGAGCTAAGGAGACGTAGTCATGGCAGCGAATCGCATTGAAAAAGATTCAATGGGACCGATCGAAGTACCGGCAGATAAGTTGTGGGGGGCACAAACCCAGCGTTCGCTGGAGCATTTCCGTATATCAACCGAGAAGATGCCCGTCGCATTAGTGCATGCGTTGGCATTGACCAAACGCGCTGCAGCCCAGGTGAACCGCGATCTTGGCCTGTTGCCGGCAGAGCGGGCGGAAGCGATCCTGAAAGCCGCTGACGAAGTGCTGGCTGATAAACACAGTGACGAGTTCCCGCTGGCGATTTGGCAGACCGGTTCCGGTACTCAGACCAACATGAATATGAACGAAGTGCTGGCCAACCGTGCCAGTGAAATTCTCGGCGGCGAGCGTGGCATGTCGCGTTTGGTGCACCCAAACGATGACGTCAACAAGAGCCAGAGCTCCAACGACGTGTTCCCCACCGCCATGCACGTGGCTGCGGTCATCGCCGTGCGGGAGCAGCTGATTCCGCAGATTCATGTCCTGAAAAAGACCCTGAGCGAGAAGTCTGAAGCCTTTAAGGACATCGTGAAGATTGGTCGTACTCACCTGCAGGATGCCACGCCGTTGACGCTGGGTCAGGAGATTTCCGGCTGGGTCGCGATGCTGGAACATAACCTCAAGCACATCGAACACAGCATTCCCCATGTCGCTGAACTGGCGCTGGGTGGCACGGCGGTGGGCACCGGCTTAAATACCCATCCGGAGTATGCGGTTCGCGTGGCGAAAGCGCTGGCCGAACTGACTCAGCAACCGTTCGTTACTGCACCGAATAAGTTTGAAGCGCTGGCAACCTGCGATGCGCTGGTGCATGCACATGGCGCATTGAAAGGCCTGGCGGCGTCTCTGATGAAAATCGCCAACGACGTGCGCTGGCTGGCATCGGGTCCGCGTTGCGGGATTGGCGAACTCGCCATTCCGGAAAACGAACCGGGCAGCTCAATCATGCCAGGTAAAGTGAACCCAACGCAGTGTGAAGCGCTGACCATGCTGTGCTGCCAGGTGATGGGTAACGACGTCGCGGTGAACATTGGTGGGGCATCGGGCAACTTCGAGTTGAACGTGTTCCGTCCGATGGTGATCCATAACTTCCTGCAGTCAATTCGCTTGCTGGCTGATGGTATGGACAGCTTCAACCATCACTGTGCGGTGGGCATCGAACCGGTACGCGAGCGCATCGATCAGTTGCTGAATGAATCGTTGATGCTGGTGACCGCGTTGAATACCCATATCGGTTACGACAAAGCGGCAGAAATCGCCAAGAAAGCCCATAAAGAAGGGCTGACGCTCAAAGGCTCAGCGCTGAAGCTCGGCTATCTGACCGAAGAGCAGTTTGACGAGTGGGTACGGCCGGAAGAGATGGTTGGCAGCATGAAGCAATAATTATCGCGGTTAACTGAGGGTTGATACGGCTCAATTCAGCGATAATAGGTTATTACAGAGGCGGCCTAAGGGCCGCTTCTTCGTTAAAGCTTGTCGCTCCACAAATGTAACCGTGGGATCACCAGATGCAGCGGCTGCGCCAGCGGCTTATGACGATGCGTGACGTTATCAGCATCGTAATCCAGCAATTCCCCCAAAATTGGCACCTGCGTCTTATCCCGGCACAGCACCAGCAGCGGTGAAGGGCAGGCGAGTTGCACCTGTTTCTTATTACTGGCGCGCCACACGCGGGCAATGGGCTGCACCTTCACAGGACGTTTGATTTTCAGTTTGGCATCGGCGGGCAGTGACAGGATCATGTCCAGCTCCTGCTGGACTTTCTCTGCCCACTGTTCGCGCGTCCAGGGCGATTGCGCACGGTTTGCCTTCAGGCTGCGTTCCAGTTGCTCGACCACGGCTTCACGCGTCAGGTTTTTAATGATGTTCTTGTTGGCCCAGCCAAAACGCAGGCTATCCGGCGCGTGCAGTAAGGTCACGCTACGGTAGGCGTTCAGAGTGATTAAACCGCGCAAATGCTGGTGAACAAACTCAAAGCGTGCCTCACTCGGCAGGCCTGATTCCACGGTAATCAGGTGCTCAAGGCGCAGTTTAAGCGCATTGATATCGGCCACCTGCTGACTGATGTGCTCGCTGACGGCTTCATCCGCTTCTATACAGATGGCGCCAGGCAAACGCACCGCAGCCTTGGTGCTGAGTTTTTCCGACTGGTGCTGCATAAACAGACGACAGTAGTGAGCCAGCGCCATGTCACGTGCTTTTTGCCCGAGATGTTGAGTGACGGCGATATGCTCAATCTCATCATTCTCGTGGCCTTTCTCGATTTCGGGCAAGCTGAATGCGCGCGCAATCAGCAACGGCTGTTGTTCGACCTGCTGGCGCAGAGTCGTTAGACCTTGTTCCAATGCGTTGACGCACTCGTGCAAATCAGCCACTAAATCATAGCGAGACATGTTACGCTCCGTAGTTACAACATACCATTTAACTTATCGTATTTGGTGCCAATCTTCCACTCTGTAAACGTGATTTCGCGAAGCAGGGCACACAAGCATTTTTCCAACAGGATGAACATGTTATAACAATGCTTTGCCTGCTAATGGAAACGTGTCGTGGAGCATCACCCTAAACCTGCGGTTCCTGCCATTGTGACATTGGGCGGGGTCCAAATCCTCTCATGGGGCGGATCCTTTTATCTCATGGCCGTGATGGCGAATCCGATTATCGCGGAAACCGGCTGGTCTCAGCAGTGGGTGTATGGCGCGTTGTCACTGGGCATTTTGGTTTCTGGCCTGTTAGCGCCCTGGAGTGGCCGCTTGATTGCTGGCAGCTATGGTCGCGTGCTACTGGCGTCGAGTGGAGCGATGATGGCATTGGGTTTGGTCATCATGGGATTGAGCCACCATTTACTGCTGTTTCTCTTTGCTTGGCTGATTATCGGCATTGGAATGGCGATGGGTTTATACGACGCCCTGTTTGCCACTCTTGGAACGCTGTACGGTGGACAGGCTCGCGGTGCGATCACCGGCATTACCTTAATCTCCGGCTTTTGCACCACGCTGGTGTGGCCGGGCACTGCGCTGCTGATTCACTGGCTTGACTGGCGTGGCGCCTGTTTCGCCATTGCCGCGCTGTTATGCCTCACCGTGCTGCCTGCCTACTGGTATGCCCTGCCTGCGCCAATTAAGCCCATCGTGAAAACGGCAACAAAGCAGCGTAACACCAGTGGTGATTTGGCACCCGCGCTGTTTTGGTTGTTATGCAGCATTTTTACCCTTGCTTCGGTGATCATGACTGCTATTTCGGTGCAGTTGATCAGTCTGTTACAGGCCAGCGGTCACTCGTTAACCGCCGCCTTGGCCACCAGCGCGATTCTGGGCCCTTGTCAGGTGGGGTCACGTATTGTGGATATCGCGTTCAAACGCGGACATCCGATCTGGACGACATTTTTCTCGGTGGGATTAGTGGCGATAGGGCTGCTGTTGCTGACCCTTTATCCTAAATTCGCACTGGTCAGCATGGTGCTCTATGGTGCCGGAAATGGCCTGCGTGCCATTGTGCGCGGAACTTTACCGCTAGTAATGGTCAAACCAGAGGCTTATGCCATTGTGGTTGGGCGCATGGCGCGCCCGGCACTGATTGGCCAAGCGTTAACGCCATTGGTAGGGGGATATGTTTTTCAGCAATTCGGCGCAAATGCCACACTAGGGTTGCTGTGCCTGCTGGCGATAATCAACGTGTTGTTGGTGGGGGTGTTGAAGCAAAAATTGCCTGCACTGAAGCCGAAAACGTAAAGGGGGGCGATAAACTAAGCAGCCTGTGCGCTTCTGCCTGATCAAATGATGAATACGTGCCTTGATCACAGTCGCTGGCTTCTAAAAAGCAACAGTGTTTGTTATATTTATTGCTCATTGATTACTCACTGTCGCGGTATGAAAACAATAAGATAGACCGCAAATCAGGATACAGAAATGCTAGATTACCGCTTCCCGACAGCTTTGCAGATGGTTTTGAGCGTAGCGATGGCGGAGCAACTGGGCAAACGCTCGACCAGTGCTATTTTGGCTTATGGTCTTGAAGCGAACCCCAGTTTCATTCGGAAACTGATGGTTCCGTTAACACGCGATGGCATCATCGTCTCTACGCTTGGACGTACCGGTTCGATTCATCTCGGTCGTCCAGCCGCGGAGATAACGCTGCGCGATATTTATACCTCGGTCATCGAAGATAAAAAACTCTGGGCATCACGCCCTGATGTTGCACCGCGCTGTCTTGTCAGTGCCAACTTGTGCTGGTATTTCAAGTCGATTGCCGAAGAAGCCGAAGAGGCTTCCCTAAAAGTGCTGGAAACCCGCACGGTGGCGGATGCACTGGCTGAGCTGAAGAAACACGACACCAGCAGTTGCGAAGAGTTACCCGAGCTTGAGATCGCGGAACTCTGCAAAAAAGCCCGCTGATTTACTTGGTGCGCCTTAGGGCGCATCTCAACCTATGCACTATCCTCCAGGTCGTCATTTTATGACGGCCTTTTTTGTTTCCACTACACAGGTAAAAATCTGGGATCAGTGGCCCGATGCTGTTCAGTTAAGCATGGGGTGATGACGCAGTCTGGCGCTGCTCAGGGGCTGGTGGTAGTGGTGATAATTTAGTCTGGCGCCGCTCAGAGGCTGGTGTTCAGGTGATAACGCAGTCTGGTGCCGCTCTGGGGCTGGCGGTAAAGTGATAACGCAGTCTGGTACCGCTCTGGGGCTGGCGGTATAGGTGATAACGCAGACTGGTGTCGCTCTGGGGCTGGCTGTCCTCGCGCCGCTGACGCGGTACCTTCACTTCACTCGTCCGCCTGACGGACCGGTGCAGACGTGACTTTCCCTGTCCCGGCTGCACCTTTCGCCAGCATCCATGCTGGCTCTCCTGGCTTCCTCATTCCGTTCAGCGCAGCGAAATGCCATCCCCAGAACGACACCAGTCTGCTTGCTAACTTCCGTTTACGCTGCTGGAAAGGGCACGATGACTCAGGCGATAGCGTTTTTACTGCTACAAAGGGCGAGATGGTTCAGGCGACAGCGCTTTTACTGCCCCAAAGGGCACAGTGTTTGAGGCCACAGCGCCTCTGATGCTGCAAGGGCTATTCGCAGCGCTGAGGCGGAGACGTTGTGCCAGGAGTCAGGCGCAGGGATTCGACAGGCAGTTCGGGTAGGCCAGGACGGCAGTACCCGAACGTTCCGGCCGGCACAATGTTGCAGCCGAGGGCACCGCGAAGCGGCGCGAGGACGGCCCGGCAGCAGCAGAGGTGGTGGGGCCCGCACTTAATCGCGCAAAAGAAAAGGCCGCCATCTTTAACAAAATAGCGGCCTTACCTGAACAGGACGTTAACTGATAACCCTTAGAGCTCAAGGCCCCATTGGTTTTTAACCACGATAAAACTACACTGTCTGCACTTCCGCATCCGGCTGTTTACGCGTGACCAGCTTACGCAACGTCACATAGAACACCGGTGTCAGGAACAGACCGAACAGCGTCACGCCCAGCATCCCGGAGAACACCGTAATCCCGGTAACACCGCGCACTTCCGCACCGGCACCTTCACCCAAAATCAGCGGAATGGTACCGGCGATGAAGGCGATGGAAGTCATCACGATCGGGCGCAGACGCAGGCGACAGGCTTCCAGCGCCGACTCGACAATCCCTTTGCCCTGCATCTCCAGCTCGCGTGCAAACTCGACGATCAGAATCGCGTTCTTACACGCCAGCCCCATCAGTACCACCAAACCAACCTGTACGAACACATTGTTATCGCCACCTGTCAGCCACACACCCACCAAAGCGGACAGCATGGTGACGGGTACAATCAGGATCACCGCCAGTGGCAGGGTCCAGCTCTCATACAGCGCCGCCAGCACCAGGAACGCCAGCAGCACCGCAACCGGGAACACGATAAACGCGGTATTGCCTTGCGTCGCCTGCTGGTAGCTCAGGTCGGTCCACTCAATATTCATGCCGTTTGGCAGTACCTGGCTCGACATCGCCTCCAGCTTTTCCATCGCCTGTGCCGAAGAGAGCACGCGTGGATCGGCATCACCAATCAGGTCCGCCGCCGGATAGCCGTTGTAGCGAATCACCGGATCGGGGCCGTAAGTGGTGGTGATGTTAACCATACTGCCAATTGGCACCATCTCGCCCTGATTGTTACGGGTACGCAGATTGGCAACATCCTGCACGCTGCTACGGAAATCACCGTCCGCCTGCGCCATCACACGCCAGGTACGACCAAACTTGTTGAAATCGTTGACGTAAGAGGAGCCGAGATACACCTGCAAGGTACTGAACAGGTCAGTCAACGACACGCCTTGCGCTTTGGCTTTATCACGATCAACCTGCACATCCAGTTGTGGCACGTTGGCTTGATACGAGGAGATCGGGAACATCATGCCCGGCGTCTGCATCACTGCACCGGAAAGGGTATTAATGGCGGTTTGCAACGCACCGTAACCTAAGCCCGCACGATCCTGCACATACAGCGAGTAACCCGAACCCTGACCCAGCCCCAGAATCGGCGGTGGCATAATCGAGAAACCAAAGCCTTGCTGGATTTTGGAGATTTTCGCGTTGATTTCAGCGTTAATCTCCGCAGCCGTACGGGTACGTTCATTAAATGGCTTCAGACCGAAGAATACGGTTCCGGTGTTCGGCGTATTGGTGAACTGCAAGGCATTCAAGCCGGGGAAGGCGACAGAGTAGGCCACACCTTCGGTGTTCATGCCGATTTCGCTCATCTTACGAATCACTTCATCGGTACGCGCCAGTGACGAACCTTCCGGCATTTTTACGCCGCCAATCAGATACAGCTTATCCTGCGTCGGAATAAAGCCGCCCGGCACGGTGTGGAACATAAAGCCCGCGCCCGCCAGCAGTATCACGTAAACGCCAAACACCGCACCGCGACGACGCAAGGTTTTGCCGACCATCGACTCGTAGCCATCCGAGCTGCGCTGGAAGAAGCGGTTGAACGGACGGAAAACCCAGCCGAGCAAGCGATCAATCAGACGCGTCGGCATATCTTTCGGTGCATCATGCGACTTCAGTAGCTTGGCCGCCAGCGCCGGAGAGAGCGTCAGTGAGTTAATGGCGGAGATCACCGTGGAGATGGCAATCGTCACCGCAAACTGTTTGTAGAACTGACCGGTTACACCGGACAGGAACGCCATCGGCACGAATACCGCACACAGCACTAACGCAATCGCGATAATAGGCCCCGACACTTCGCGCATCGCCTGATGCGCAGCCGCTGTCGGTGAGAGTCCCATCGCGATATTACGTTCGACGTTCTCCACCACCACAATGGCGTCATCCACCACGATACCTATCGCCAACACCAACCCGAACAAACTGAGGGTGTTGAGCGAGAAGCCCAGCAGGTAAAGCACGCTGAACGTCCCCACCACCGAAACCGGCACTGCCAGCAACGGAATGATCGATGCACGCCAGGTTTGCAGGAACAGGATCACCACCAGTACCACCAGTACAATCGCTTCAAACAGCGTTTGCACCACGGCACGGATCGAGTCACGCACGAACACGGTTGGATCGTACGGTGCTGCCCACTGCACATCATCCGGGAAACGAGTGGCCAGTTCGGCCATCTTGTCACGCACAGCATTCGACAAGTCGATGGCGTTGGCACCCGGTGCCTGGAAGATACCGATACCGACCGCATCCTTGTTATTCAGCTGTGAGCGCAGGGCGTAACTACCGGAACCCATCTCAATACGCGCCACGTCACGCAGGCGCACCAGCGAGCCGTCATCGGCGGTTTTCAGGATAATATTGCCAAACTGCTCTTCGCTCTCCAGACGGCCCTGGGTGTTGATCGACAACAGGAAGTCACTGGCCTTTTTGGTCGGCTCAGCGCCCAACTGACCGGCAGACACTTGCACGTTCTGTTCCTGCATGGCGCTAACCACATCCGAGGCGGTCATACCACGCGCCGCCACCTTGTTGGGATCAAGCCATACACGCATCGCGTACTCACCGGCACCGAAGATCTGAATCTGACCAACGCCCGGCAGGCGCGCTAGCTCATCTTTCACTTTCAGCGTGGCGTAGTTGCGCAGATAGAGTGAGTCATACTTGCCCTTCGGCGAGAACATGTGCACCACCAGCGTCAGCGTCGGTGACATTTTCTGCGTGGTCAAACCCAACTGACGCACTTCCTCCGGCAAGCGCGCTTCTGCCTGCGCCACACGGTTCTGAACCTGAACCTGCGCCTGATCGGGATCGGTACCCGGACGGAAGGTCACGGTGGTGACCAGCACGCCATCAGAACCGGCCACCGACTTCATGTACATCATGTTTTCGACCCCGTTGATCGCCTCTTCCAGTGGCGTTGCCACGGAATCAGCAATCACTTTGGGGTTGGCGCCAGGATATTCCGCGCGCACCTGCACGCTGGGTGGCACCACATTGGGGTATTCACTGATCGGCAGCAGCGGTATGGCGATCAGTCCGGTGGTAAATATCAAAATCGACAGTACCGCCGCAAAGATCGGTCGGTCGATAAAAAAGCGGGAGAAATCCATAACAGGCAGTCTCGATTATTATTGAGCGGAGCGCATTGCCACCGGCTGAGCTTTCACCGGCATGCCAGGCATGAAGACTTTCTGCAGGCCATTGACGATCACCTTGTCACCCGGCTTCAAACCGGATTGCACAATGCGCAGGCCATCAGCCAACTCGCCAGCCTGAATATCGCGACGCTCGGCTTTACCCTGCGCATCGACCACATACACGTATTTACGATCCTGATCGGTCAACACCGCTTTATCATCGATCAACAGCGCGTTAAACGCGGCGCTGCCGGGTAAACGCACGCGGGCAAACAGACCTGGGGTGAACTGACGTTCATGATTATCCAGCGTGGCGCGCATGCGAATGGTGCCAGTGCTGGCGGTCAGTTGGTTATCGAGGAAGTCAACGGTGCCACGATGCGGATAACCTTGCTCGCCGGTCAGCGCGATTTCCACCGGCAGCGAACCGCGATTTTGTCCCTGACGTGCCATCGCCTGATACTGCAGATAGGTGGCTTCATCGACGTCGAAATAGACGTACATACGATCCTGCGACACCAGCGTGGTCAGCACGCTGGCACTGTCACCGGCTGTCACCAGGTTACCGGTGGTGATCATCGCGCGGCTGGCACGGCCATCAATCGGGGCAGTGACGCGGGTAAAATCGAGATTCAGCTGCGCCATATCAACGGCGGCCTGCGCGGAAAGCACATTAGCTTGCGCCTGGTTTGCCGCCGATCGACGCTGCTCCCACTCTTCGCGTGACACCACATTGGTGCCAATCAGTTTATCGGTGCGCGCCGACTCACTGCGTGCCAGCGAGGCCTGACTGCGCGCGGTGGCGAGTTCAGCTTGTGCCTGCTCTAACGTCGCGCGATAGGTGCGGTCATCAATGGTAAACAGCACCTGACCCTTTTTCACGTCATCGCCTTCACGATAGTTAACCTGATCGATATAGCCGGAAACGCGGGGGCGCAGTTGCACACTTTGCACCGCTTCAAAGCGACCATTGAAGCTATCCCATTGGCTGACTTTTTGTTCGACCACCTGCGCGACACTCACTTCGGGCGGCGGTGGCGGGGCGTTTTGCGCCACACCCCGATCACAAGCGGCCAGCAGGCTTCCCAGCAACATCACTCCTGACAGGCATACTGCCCGACGAACCCCATATGTTTGCAGATGCATTGTTGTTATTCCGCGTTGGTGTGAAAAAAGAAAGGACATGTACGAAAAATCTGCAACTTTTAAGATTGCATTAAAACGCGATGAGTGTAGGCTGCTGCAAACTGCATCTGCAAGAATATCTGATACACTTTATGTGCTGTTTTGATCAATTCGTTTCAGAGGGGGGAAAGCCCCTACGGCGAGTGCGGCATTTAATGCAATAATAAAACTTGCATTAAATGTCATAGTCAGTCACCCTTAAAGTGTAATTGCAACTGATACTGATACTGTTCGTCAAGGCGACGGGAGAAAATGGGATGATGAGCGACGCATTTATTCACGATCTGATCGACTGGATTGATAACAACATTGAAGCACGTCTGGATCTGGACACCGTAGCAGGGCGCGCCGGTTATTCGAAATGGCACCTGCAGCGTATGTTCAAAGAGCACACCGGCTACCCGCTGGGTGAGTACATTCGTAATAAGAAACTGAAAAAATCGGCGGACCGTTTAACGACCACCAACGAACCTATCCTTAATGTGGCGATTTCACTGGGGTTTGATTCGCAGCAGTCGTTCAATCGCAGCTTCAAACGTCAGTATGGCGTGGCGCCAGGCGCATGGCGTCGACATGCCGTGCCATCAGCGAGTGCGATGCAGTAACACCTCCGCCAGGGCCAGCCATGCTGGCCCGCGTTCTTCTTCACGATAATCCTGCTATTATCGGCGTCCTGCACTTCGGGATGTCACTATGTCAAAAAAACTCTGGATTGGGCTCATTCTCGCGCTGGCCGCCACCTGGGCCGGGCTTAAGCCGCATTTAACCGGCAAAACCGCCACACACGGCACAGATATTGCCAAACTCACCGAAGCCCACACCGTGGCGCAGTGGTTACAGCAAAATCATCAGTTGCCGGATCTTTATCTCACCAAAAGTGAAGCACGCCGTCAGGGCTGGAACCCCAGCAAAGGCGACTTGTGCACGGTGTTGCCGGGTCGAGCCATTGGTGGCGATCGTTTTAGCAATCGTGAGCAACGCCTGCCAATGCAAGCGGGGCGGCAATGGTATGAGGCCGATGTGAATTACGATTGCGGCCACCGCGACGCCGATCGTCTGCTTTACTCTTCAGATGGACTGATCTTTCTGACTACCGATCACTATCGCAGCTTCAAACAGGTGAACTAACCATGTTGACGCTCTCTTTTGATTTCCAGCAATTGGCCAGCCGGCAGGCGTTCTACCGCGAGTTTGTGGCCCAAAGCGGCTGCAGCGGAGAGTTTGGCTGTAATCTGGATGCACTGTGGGATTGGCTGACGGGCGGGATTGCGCTGCCGGCTGAACTGCATTTGCATCATATTGCACAGGCGAACGAGGCGGAATTTGCACCGGTGCTGGCGCTGATGGAAGAAGCGGCGCAGCAGCTGCGAGGCGAGCTGCGCCTGATTCATGACTGATTACGCGTGCAGTGGCAGCAGTAGAATCGCCAGCATCTGACGGGCATTGGCGGGCAGGTCGCTGCCGCCGGTATAGCCGTTGTTTTCCACGATCACCGAATTTAATCCCACCAGCCAGTCATAAATATAATACGCGGTATGATTAGCGGGTGCGGCTGACAAACGCGTTAAACGCTGGCCTGGCGAGAAGCTCACGCTTGGCGCAGGCGGACGTGCGAAGATGGTTTGTCCGCGATTAACGCGACTCTCAGGCCGTTCACTCTCCGGGCGCTGCAGGAAGCCCAACCAGGCCACAAAATCCCCCAACACCGTCATCGCACGGGAAACCTGGCGATCGGTCCGCGCTTCATGCGCGCTGGCCTGAGCATCCGGTTCGTTAAGCGCGCTCTGCAGCTTGCTTAATACCTTCAGGCGGAAGCTGGCGGTAATCAGCTCTTCCACCAGCAATTCCATGGTCGGTTTATCCACGTTCAGCAGCGTCAGTAAACTCCGGCTCTCCGGCAACTGACGTAGGTGCTCAAGCCACAGCGCAAACACCTGCTGCGGAAATTGCTGATCGCGCTGGCCGCTGCCGTTACGCGGTTCCGCAGGGGCCACCGGTTCATCTTTAAACAGGTCAAACTCAAAGCCAATACCAAAATAGCTCTGCTCAGCCGCAGCGGTTTTCGCGCTGTGCTGCACGACATTGCCGCTGCTCTGGCTCAGCCACAGCTGGCGCACTGCTTCGCGCGAAGGCTGCAAGCGCTCCAGCAGTTCGCCGTGCAGGCCAGTGCGATGTTGCAGGCACTTCAGCAAGGTATCGGAAATCGCCTGCTTGCGTGCTGCCTGTTCTGGCGTGGCAGTGGATTCGGTCCACGGTTGCAAACGCTCCACCAGCTTTTGCTGCAAGGTGCTTAATTGCTGGGCCAGACGATCACGACGCACTTCTGGCTGCATTTCGTCCTGCAACCAACTGCCCATGCGATCGACACCGGCACGATCGAGTGCCAGCATGGAACCCCAGCTCTGTCCTGGTTGTCCGATCTGACGCTGTACGGCTTCATCCACATTAATCTGATGCTGCTGGTAACGCGCATCGTGCGGGGTAATCGCCCAAATCAGGCGGGGTTTTTCCCCGCTGGCGGCCACGGTTTGGTGGATATGCCATTCACGCAGCGCGTTAGCGGCAAGCTCGGTATCCTGACGCTGGCTGGCGGCAGTACAGATTAACATCAGATCGATACCCTGACGTGCGGCATACAGACCCGGCAGCAGCGCGCGTTTCTGCTCCAGCAGCGCAGCGCGCAAAGCATCGCGCTTGCGCAGTTGCGCTAAATCCTCTTGCTGGCCCGAATCAGCAGGCTGGCCGGGCGCAGGCAGTTCCAGCATATCGGCTTCATCATACAGCGCCTGACGCGGTGTCGAACTCAATGGAACGGTGATTTCCAGCGTCAGCAGCGCCAGTAAGCCCAGCGGCACTTGCTGCGGTTTGCCGACACGATTGGCGACGATCGGACAGACTTCAATCATTTCCTGCCAGTCGGCATCGTGGCTAATCAGTTTCTCCGCCGGCAGCGAGGCGTCATCGGTCAGCAGGCTGAGGGGGGCGAGCAGGCGCGGTGCCTGGCGCAACTGGTGACGCAGATGCATCAGATTGCGCAGCTGTTCGTTGAGCGCCACCTGGTTTGGCCACAGTAGCGCAAAAAGCTGAATGCGATCATCGACGTTTAACCACGGGGCGAGTTCCACCGCCTGCGGCCAGAAGTGGCGATCCATTACCTCGGCGTGACGATGCTGGCGGCGGCTCCACGCCCACAGTGTGATCAACGCATCGCTGTCGAGGCCTGGCTGCAGCTCGTCCTGGCGATGGCGCTGCAAGCGCTGCAGCGCAGCATCGATCACCGCACTATCCGGCTGCGCTTCGGTTTTGGCACAGGCCAGCACCAGACGAATCAGTTCTACGTCATTGAGCAGTGTCATTTCCAGCGGCCAGGCGCTGGACTGGGTTTCACGCTGGTGGCTGAAGCGGGTGGCAATAGCAAAATCGAGATTGCCGGGATTGATGTTCTGGAAATAGTTCACCACGCGATCGCCCAGACGCGCCATCAGCTGGCCCTGCGCATCGCCCACCATCTCACTTAACAGCCAGGCTTTGCCCGCCTGCGACTGGCCAAACAGCGCCAGCGTCACCGGACGCGCCAGTTGACGCGCCAGGGCGTGACTCTCCACGCGCGCGCGGCGCAGTTGCAGCCGCAGCGTATCCGCTTCCAGCGCCAGACGCGGTGCCTGCGCGTGGTGGTTTTCAATCCAGTTCAGTGCGCCATCCAGCGTCTCCTGCATCAGGCTCAGACGTTTGGCGGGCGTTACAGAGGTGGCTCTTTTGGCAGTTCTCATCGTTTGCAGACGCTCCCGCTGTCAATCCAATACTGCGCGTTGGCATTGCCGGTCGCAGACAGCGTGTTCAGTTTCAGACTCAGTTGCTCCAGTGGCACACGGGTGCCGTCATCCATACGGGCATCGCTCAGTACCAGACGCTCCGGGCCGAAGTTTTCTGGCCCCGGCTGCACCGCCAGCTTAATACGCAAGATGCTTTCGCCGGCGACTTTACGCGCCAGATGTGGGTCGGTGATGCTCAGACTGTAAAGGGGTGAAGCTGGCCAGCGGTCATTATCCAGCTGACGGAATCCGAGGCAGACGTTACCGCGAATGCGGAAGCTGCTTTTCCGATCCAGCGCGAAATCACCTTTATCGAGGTCAATCTCGCTGTAACACAGGTTGTCATCGCTCAGCGTGGCGTTCTCATCCAGCACACCCAGATAACGGATTGTGGAGTAAGGTTCGAAATCACCTGCACGGAACCAGAAGCTGCTGAGACGCAGATCGAGCGCCAGCAGACACAGCATCGCGCCCACGGCAGCAGTGGATTTCGGGTTATCAATGCGGCCTTGTTTGTTGAACGGATACCAGTCGCTGGTGTGATAGCCTTCCAGTGACAAAATACGGCTGCCCGGCAGCGGTTGCAGGTGACGCACCAACGCCTGAATGCCCGGGAAGCGCGAAGGACGGCCGGTCAACAGCAACACATCGCACTGATACAGCGACACCACTTCGCACATGGCGCGCAAGGCCGGGATGATCGCCATACGATGCTGCAGGAATTCACCGTGCAACTGCGCCATGCTCACCACCAAAGGCACATCAAGCAGATCGAAGCGGTTGTCGCCGCCCAGCGTGCGCTGGATTTCACCGTTTACAAACGCCAGCACGCTGCTGGCAGGCTTTTGCGGTACCAGCTCACCGAACAGCGCATTGATTTCGCTGTGGCTGTCGAGCGGGTCCCAGTTTTCATAACGCTCCAGTACTGCCTGTGCCAGCGGGATAAACAGCTGCAGGGTGACTTGCTGACGCAGCGTGGCTTGCCCATCCATGCGGCTGTCGTGACCGAACAGTTTGTTCATCAGCGGTTCGGCCAGCGTCAGGCCTGCTTTTTGCAGACTTTGTTGCAGCGCAGGCAGAATCCACAGTTGAATCACATCCAGCAGAATATCGTCGCCCGCGACTTTAAAGCCTTCACGGAACAGCAGGCGCGGGGTGATCTTGACGTTGTTGCCCTGGCCGTCATCAAGACGATATTGAGTGATCGCCAGATCGGTGGTGCCGCCACCGATGTCGATGGAAGCAATGCGCAGGCTTTTGCCCGGCACTTCGTCGGCTTCACGCGGACGATCCGGACGTGCCATGCTGCTGAAGAAATCTTCTGCACGCCCGGCAAAGTTCACCTGGGTTTCGTTGAACAGCCACACCATCTGTCCGCAGGTGGCTTCATCCCACTCCATCTGGACATCCGGCACCGGGCGCAGGCTTTTCGCCTGGCTTTGCATGCTGAAATCGTCTTCTGCGGGATGCCAGCCTTCAGCTTTCCACACCAGCGCGATGGCTTCCTGCATGCGGCGACGGAAAATTTCCCGTTCTGGTTTTGGCATCGCTGACGGCAGCGTGAGGATCACATGGCGCAACTGGCGCGGGGCCTGGCTCTGCGGCATACGCTGGCGCTGTGCCACGCTGTTCATCTGCATCATCGCCTGGGCCAGTAGCTCACACAGCATAAAAGTCATCAGCGAACTGCGGCTGTAGCTGGCAGAGAACACCGGCAGGCGATCGTCTTCAGCCAGCGCGTGCAACGGCTGGCCTTCATCGTTCAGCAGCAGGGTGAAAGGCAGCGCGGTTGCCTGTGGCTCGTCACTGCTGCCATGGGCGTTGAAGCGCCAGCCTGGCTGATAACGTGCTTCATCCCACAGATAACGGCGCGGGCTGGAGAGACCGGTGCTGCCCTCTGTGCCTGCGCGCAGCAGCGCAAGACGGCTGGCTTCGCGACCAACGCGCGTCAGCGATGGCCACATAAAGGCGTTTTCGCGGCCACTTTCCAGCGAGAAATTCGCTTTACCAAAGCGGGTTTCTGCGAATTCGAGACGGCTGTCAAACAGTTCGTTGTAGACCTGATGCGGTTCAGAGAGGTCGCGCAGTTGCAGTTCGTAAGTCTGGCGCAGACCGTTGCTCTCTTCGGCGTGGTCTTCTACCAAAATGCCGCAGGTGTGCGAGTTACCGACGTCAAGGATGATATCCACGTTCACCGCCGGGGTTTGCAGCGAAGTGGCCTGAATGTAGATCTCGGCCAGATCCAACTGCTCACCCAGCAGTTCCAGCAGGTTGAGATAGTGTGCCTGATACTCAAACTCACGCAGCGCCTGATTCAGCTCCTGCTCGCGGCGAGACTCCAGCGCGTTGACCTGCTGCGTAAAGGTTTCACGCAGCCAGCCATCCACCCAGGTGTGGTCCAGAAACTCACCCAGTTCATAGTTGTGCCAGGCAAGGGCGAAACTCACGCCGTTTTGCGCATCGGCTTTGCTCAGACCGTGCTGTTCGCCGCCGTCCTGTTCCGGCACGATGCGGGTATCAAACGCCAGCGTAATGCGATGGGTGTTACCTGCGGCATCAGGCTGTGCCAGCGCTGCCAGGTGCAGGCGCGCCCAGTTATCCGGGCCGCCGATAAAACGGCGACCGCTTGTGCAGCGCAGCACCGGCAGCGGCAGCCACTGGTGTGCCAGCAGCGTTAAGGAATCTGCCAGTGCAATGTCCGACTCGGGACGCACCACTTCTGCTGCACCGCCATCTTCGGGATAGAGCAAAAATTTGCCGCTGTTGCCGTCCACGTTCAGCCGCAGCAGCGGTCCGTTAGCGGTTTGACGAACGAACTGGCGGCGCGCCTGCAAGGCAGGCAGACGTAAGCCAAAATCGAGAAACTGCACACCGCTATCTTCAATCAGCGTGATTTTTTGTTTGTCATCGATGAGGGGAGCCAACATGTTTACTTACTCTCACGCTTAATCGTCAACGGGAAGACCTGATCTGCGCCGTACTGCGCAGTGCAACTGGCAATACCATCACCGGCTTTACACACCAGTTCCGGCATGCGGTAGCGCGATTTGTCGCTGCAGGTCGCAGTATAGCGGCTGCGAACCACCATGGTGCCGTCTACCGTCATCGCGGCAGTCACATCGGCTTTACAGCGGATGTTATCGCCCTGCGTAATGGTGGCGATGCCTTTACCGTTACGCAGCTGGTAACGCAGGCTCGGTGGCTTACCGGTTGGCAGGTTAGTTTGTCGTAATATGACGCGCCAGGTACCGTTGATAAACTTCACGGAGCCAATACGCGCATCTTCGGTGGTCATGACCAGGTCATCAGCCTTAGCCGGTTCCGTATGTTCAGCAATCACTTCTGGCGGGGCAGGTGGCGCGGCAGGCAACGGCGCGGCGCTGACGGTGGCCGTTTTTTGCGGCAGCGTCGCGGCCAGTTTTTCAGCTTTCGCGACCACCGGCGGTGGCGTGAAAACGGGTGCGGGTGCATCGGTAACCTGGGCTTGCGGTGCGGCTTCAGGCGGTGAGCTGTGCAGCCAGAACGCCACACCCGCTGCCGCCACGGCAGCGACCGGGAGCAGCAGCATCAGTGGACGCAGTGCGGAAGGGCGACGGACAGGGGGCTGCTCGACTTTCGGTTCAGGTGCAGGCACCGGCTGTGGCGCTTCAGGTTGAGGTTCAGGCTGGGCGATCTCGACGGGCTCTTCCACCACGGGTGCAGCAGCAACGGCAGGCACTTCAATCAAAGGCGCGATAACCGGTGCCACGATAACAGCGGCCGGTGGTTCAGGCAGCAACGGCGGTAAATCCTCTTCCAGGCTGTCGCGCAGGCAGGCCAGTGCGTCATCGCGTGAGCGCGCCTGCGGATCGACAAAGCCCCAGAAGGTGATGACGGGTTTGCCATCGACCAGATAAACGTACTGCTGATCCGGGAACTGCAGCGTCTTGCTCAGTAAGGCGCCAAACAGGCGCATCGCCGGATTCTCCGCGTCACGCGCGCGTAAACTTGCAGCCAGTAAATCCTGCTGATTGAGCGTCAGTAATTCCAGCGCTTTTTGTCGTTCGTGGTCGCTGGCGCCGCGCCAGGATTTCACTTTGCCGTTAAAGGGCGCATACCAGTCGAGGCGGTCACCACGCTCGTTGGCTTGGGGAATGGCGAGGCAGTTAGCCAGCGCCGTCTGGCGACGTAAACGCAGTGTTTCACGGATTTGCAAGGCAGAGGCCCAGACCGGCTGGCCGTTTTCACCCAGTGCCAGTACCGAATCCAGATTGCCGCTGCGCAGAAAAGTTTTTGCCACTCGTAGGGCCCTTATCGGTGGTTGCCTGAAGCAAAACAGTGTGTGTATTTGGCGATGCTGGTGATCTTAAGCCAAATGCAGGGAATCAAACGGCTGATAAAGGGGGAAAAACAGGGTGTTTTTCCCGCGTGTAGGCGTGAGTTGCTGAAATTTTAAGCGCGTGCGCGTTGGCTCAGGACCAAATGGGTGATCATCCCGCCAATTAATCCCCAGAAGGCAGAACCAATACCCAGCAGTGAGATACCACTGGCGGTGATCAAAAAGGCGACGATGGCGCTGTCACGGTGATCGGGTTCGGCGAGGGCGCGTTGCAGACTGCCGGAGAGGGTGGCCAGCAGCGCCAGACCGGCCAGCGTGGCGATCAGCACCTGCGGCAAGGCACTTAACAGAATGGCGATCAGCGCGCCGGTAAAGCCAGTCAGCAGATAGAAAATCCCGGCAATCGCGGAGGCCATCCAGCGTCGTTTCGGATCGGCATCCACATCGTCTCCCATGCAAATGGCAGCGGTAATGGCCGCAATGCACACCGAAAAACCGCCAAACGGAGACAAGACCAGCGCAATAAAGCCGGTCCAGCCAGTAAGAGCGGAAACCGGCGGTTGGTAACCATGTGCCTGAAGGGTCGCAATGCCCGGCGCATTTTGTGAAGCCATGGTGACGAGGAAATAGGGCAAACCCACGCCAATCAGCGAGGCCAGCGTAAACTGCGGCATGATAAATTCCGGCACGCTCAGCGTCAGCGCATGCGGTGGGAAGTGAATCGCCTGCTGACCCACCGCCACCAGCACGCCGGCGATCAGGGCCAGAATGATGGCATAGCGCGGCAGCCAGCGTCGGCTTAACAGCCACACCAGACACATACTGCCGCACAGCGCAAAGTTACCTTGTAAACCGGTGAAGGTGCCGATCCCGAAGCGCAGTAAAATCCCCGCCAGCATCGCCGCTGCCAAAGATTGCGGGATGTGGTTCATCAAGCGGGCAAAGAGTCCGGTCACGCCACTCAGTACGATCAGCGCATTGGTCGCCACAAACACGCCCACCACTTCATTCAAGGTCAGGCCCTGCACGCTGGTGGCTAACAGTGCCGCGCCCGGCGTCGACCAGGCAGCCAGAATCGGCATGCGTGTCCACACCGAAAGACCAAAAGAGGCGAGCCCCATGCCGATGCCGAGCATCGACAGCCAGCCGCCGATCTGTTCTGGCGAGGCGCCTGCGGCCTGAGCGGCCTGGAAAATCAATGCGGCAGTGCTGCTGTATCCCACCAGCACCGCAATAAAACCGGAAACCAGCATAGGGAAGGAGAAAGCATTGCGCGAAGTGGCGGTCATCATCGGATTGCATCCTGCTGTGCGTTATAGCGCACACTATTGCACGAGTGTGTTATAACGCACAAGTGCTACACTGCGCGCGAATTTGCCAGGAGATATCATGGAAAATCTGCATCAACATTTGAGTCAGGCGTTAAAACAATTGCGCCAGGCGAACGGCTGGAGCCTGACACTGGCAGCGGATCGCACCGGTGTCAGCAAAGCGATGCTGGGCCAAATCGAACGCGGTGAATCCAGCCCGACGGTGGCGACATTGTGGAAAATCGCCACCGGTTTCAATGTTCCTTTCTCGTTTTTTGTCCAGGGCAGCGATCAACCGCCGGGTAGCGCCGCGACGTTTAGCCAACCCAATGCGCAAATGCAGGTCAAGCCGCTGCTGCCGTATGATGCGGCGTTGCGTTTTGATCTGCTGGAAGTCACGCTTGCTGGTGGCGCGCAAAGCGATTCATCAGCGCACGAAAATGGCGTCATCGAGCAGGTGGTGGTGCTGGAAGGTGAACTGCTGCTGTGCGTGGAGGGCACCTGGCGTCGTCTGCAAAGCGGCGAAGCGCACCAGTTTGCGGCGGATGTCGCACACAGTTATCGTAATCCCCTCAGCACACCGCTGCGTTTTCACAGTTTGATTCATTATATCAAGCGGCCCTGAGTGCCAATTACAAATTGATACGAAGGTAAACTACACAGTTTGCCTTCGTATTTATATACTCGCGCTTCATCAGTAAGGAGAAGGTGCCATGAGCGACCTGAATAGCGCGGCTGCGACCTTACGCAGCGTGAATGGCAAACTGGCGCGACGTCTGCGCGAATCGGCCCCACCGGGCGATCTCACCTGGCCACAGGTTTCTGTGTTGGGTTATCTGGTGCGCGATGGCGCGATGACGGTAACAGAACTGGCCGGGTTAGAAGGCGTGCGCAGTCAGTCGATGGGCGCGACCGTGGCCAGCTTGCAGGCGCAGGGATTAGTGAAAGGGGAAGCCGATCCGCTGGATGGCCGTAAAACCCGTTATCTGCCGACGGAAAGCTGCCTGACGCTGATCGCCGCCAATCGTGCAAAGCGTGATGACTGGCTACTCCAGAGCATGGCAACCACGCTCAATAGTGCGGAGCAGAAAATTTTACTGGCCGCTATTCCCTTACTGCAACGTATCGCCGAACAATAATCCTGAGAGGAATTCCCATGGCTTTAACAACCTTAGACGCAAAAACCGCCCTGATTGTGATTGACCTGCAGCACGGCATTGTCCGTCTTCCTGTTGCGCCTTTGTCAGCCGATGATGTGGTTGAGCGTTGTGCACAGCTGGTTAAGGCGTTTCATGACAAAAACCTGCCGGTGGTGAAAGTGAATGTCGCCGGTGGCGCACCAGGCCGTAACGAGCAGGCACGCCACAGTGGCGAACTGCCAGCCGACTGGGCTGTGCTGGTGCCGGAAATGGCGCTGAAAGCCGATGAAATTGCCGTGACGAAAAAGACCTGGGGTGGTTTCCACAACACGGATCTGCACGATCAGTTGCAGCAGCGTGGTATCACTCAGGTGGTGGTGTGCGGTATCGCCACCAGCATTGGCGTGGAATCCACTGCGCGTCAGGCTTACGAGCTGGGTTACAACGTCACGCTGGCAACAGATGCAATGACCTGTCTGAACGCTGATACCCACCAAAACAGCGTGGAGCGTATCTTCCCGCGTCTGGGCGAAACGGGCTCAACGGCCGATGTGCTGGCTCTGCTGAAGTAATCTTCATTGCCATGGGCCTGCATTGACCGCGCCCGTATTGTCTCAATGGCATAAAAAAAGCCCTGCGATCTGAAGATGCTTGCAGGGCTTTTTCACAGGCGCGCGGTATCAGTTACTGAAACGCATAACTCACCGTCAGGCCAACGCTGTAGTTGCGCCCTGGCGCCGGTTCGTAATAGCGACCGTTGCTCTCATTGACGATCACAGAACCCACATAAGTTCGGTCGAACAGGTTATCTACGCGACCAAACAAGTCCAGTGTCCAGTTCTGTACCAGCCACTTATAACCCGAGTTCAGGCCAAATACGGTATAAGAGGGGGCTTTGACATCATTTTCATCGTCCGCTGCAATGTCGCTCATGTAGCGCACATCACCGCCGGCATACCAGCCTTGATCCGGCGCATAGGCTAATCCGGCATAGGCCATATTACGTGCGATGCCTGGAATACGGTTGCCGTCACAGCTGTCCGTGCCGCAGGCGTTGGAACGATAGCGCGCATCCAGCAGAGTCCACGCCGCTTTCAGGTGCCAGTCATAGCCAAACTCCTGATCCAGAGCCAGCTCCAGTCCGCGACGACGGGTTTCACCGGCATTTTTGTAGCTGGTGCGGCCTTCATAGCTGCTGTCAGAGACGATCTCGTTTTTGGTATCGGTCTGGAACACGGCTGCGGTGATTAAACCGTTACCAATACGTTTTTTGGTCCCGAGTTCAACGGTATCGCTGGTGGCAGGCTGGAGATTGAGGTTTAAACCAGACTGATCGGCTGAACGGTAAGACAACTCATTTAGCGTAGGCGTTTCAAAACCACGGCCCGCAGACACATAGGCATTCCAGCTATTATCAATCGCATATTTCAGTGAGGCAGCTGGCAGCCAGCGATGATAACGGCGATTACCGCTGTCATCGGGATCGCTTGAGGTGACGTAATAATCGTTGGAGTCGAAATTCACCGTACTCAAACGTACCCCAGCATCCAGTGACCATTTATCGGTGAACTGCCACGCTGTTTGCAGATAAGGATCGAGGTTCCACATCAGGTTGCGTTCATTGCGGCGCATATCACCCTGTACGCCATAGTCCGTCACGCCGTTGCTGGTGGTAAAGTTCTGATAGCCTTTACGCTTTTCGGTCATGGTTTCATAGTCGAGACCGGCAGTCAGCGTCACAGGAAGGGTGAACACCGTATCGCGATGCGTCCAGCGCGTATCAATGCCCTGATAGTGGCGTGCCAGCGAGATCACGCCGCCAGGGTAGCCCGCTTTCTGCTGGGTAGCCATGGGGATCGATTGATACTGTGTGGTTTCGCGCTCACCGGCGTACATCATCACGCTGAGATCGTCGTTCTCGCTCATCTGGCGCTGATAGTGCAGCCCAGCCTGCGTTTGGTCGACGGTTTTACGCGCGTTGTAGAGCGTCACGTTGCTGGCAACCTGACGCGGGTTATCTTTCCACTGCGCCTCGGTCAAACCGCCGGGATCCTGTGCATCCACGTGAACGCTGTTAAACAGCAGTGTCAGGGTGCTGACATCATCAATGCGCACCCCGAGTTTAGCGTTACCGAGGTTTTTCTGTGCCGAGCTGTGATCGCGATAGCCATGGGTGGTAAAGCGCGAAGCCGACACGGTGTAATTCACATCGCCTGCCTGGGTACCATCGCCGGTGGCCCCGCTGGCTTTGACGCTGTTGCGCCAGCTGCCATAGCTACCGTACCAGGTGCTGGCTTCCAGCGTGGTGGGTTGCTGACCGGTTTGGGTTTCGACATTAATCACACCACCCGACGAGTTGCCGTACAGGGCTGAGAAGGGGCCGCGCAGTACTTCAACGTGATCAATCGAACCAATGTCGATATTTGAGGTTTGTCCCTGACCATCCGGCATCGTGGCGGGAATGCCGTCGACATACAGGCGGATACCGCGCAGGCCAAAGGTCGATCGCGAGCCAAATCCGCGCACGGAAATTTGTAAATCCTGCGCATAATTTTGACGGTTCTGAATCTGCATGCCCGGCACGCTGGCGAGATTTTCCGAGAGGTTGACGCGTGGTGCCGCATGACGCATATCGTCACCGGACACCACACTCACCGCTGCGGGCGTATCCAGCTCTGACAAACCGGTGCCCGCAGGCGCGGCACTGACGACCATGGTATTGCTGGCATTATCCGCCGCCATCAGCTGCAAAGGGAATAATGCAGGCAGCATCAGCAACGGTGCCTGTCGCAGTAAAGCAATTTTCATTATGAAAGACCGTATAAAAGACGTGGAATGAACCAAGCGGAACATTAATCGCGCATATGTTAATAGTTTTGTCGATAAATGGTATTACATTTTCACGCTTTATATTAAATAAATGCTGTTATTTGACTGACATACTTCGGGCGGGGAGGTTGCTGTGACGTTGGGAGCGAATAGGCGGTTGGCTCACGGCTGTTTTCCTGGCAATGGGCTGAACAAGGTAAACATAAACGACTGAGCGGCCGCCTGGTAGATTCATTAGCCATAACGTTGGCGAAACTGCGATCACCTTGTCCTTACGCGTCTATCCCGTCAGTGTCATGGCGATAGTCGGTCTTATTAAAGAGACTTGGGTTGTCGGACAGGAGGATGGTCATTGAGCCATCGGCGAACAGCTTCGGTCTCTGATCCTACTTCTCGCACTGCCCGGGTAAGTCTTTCCTGCGTCGTATGCAGACTGAGCGTCCAGTAAGTGATTTGCCACTGTTCAGATAATTCTATTCGCGACAAATTTGACGGGATGCGGCGCTGTATAGGGTCTTTCATTTTTTATTATCCTCATGCCTTAATCATGGATTAAACACATAATTAATTCTTATCTGATGAGGGTGTGATTTTGTTTTTTTTCTGCGCCGGGGAAAGCAGATTATTCCCTATTACCTTGTTTTAGCCATTATTGGGATGTTTCTTATACAGAAACGAAAAAAATAAGCGTAACGGCAAGCCTTGGCGCAGGGTTTTATCGAATACAAGCAGGATGTCGGCGACACAAAACAGATGATTGCTCAAAATAGAGATATTAAAAGCAATCAAGCGGATGCGATTTTCATTTATAGTCTAACAAGACAACAGTTTTTTAAAAATATTTGAATAGTGCTTTCTAACTGATGATTCTTCAGTCTCATCCAGTTTTTTGAGCAATTCAAAACACAGTGTTTTACGACTGAGCGTTTTTCCCGCGCTTAGAATTTCGCCCACAATTCGCCCCAGGGCTTCCTCTTCTGAAATATCTATCGGTGATGTCATATTCTCCTCCATAACCGTTCTGTGACTCTTCGCTGCATCATTGATGCACATATCAATTCCTCTTAGGGATCACAGGCGTTCAGTGGAGCGCTATGATTAAATTTAATTAGGAAATGATTATTTCCTAATATGGCAAATAAACTAGTCCAGAACCTTCATCACCATAGTAATGGTTTTTTTCCCATTAGTCACATCCTGAACTTTACCCACCACACGCATGCCGAATGCTACGCACAGCAGTAAGCCTGCCGCAGTTTCAGCATCCAGTTGAGAGGAAATAGAACCGTCCTTCTGGCCTTCAATGATAAGCGAAACGAGAAAGTTTTGATTGCGCATCACGGCCTGCCTGACTAACTCTGACAATTCTTCATCCAGCGTTTGCAGTTCAACCGTACTCCCAACAACCAAACAACCTCTACGCCCTTCAATCTCAACCGCTGAGTCTAAATAAAATTGCAGTAATTCCTCAATCCGCGATCTGCCATCCGGGAAATGTTGCAACCGCTGACGTAAATCGGCATTACGCAGGGCAATGTAGCGTTCAAATACCCGCAAAAAGAGGGTGCGCTTATCACTAAACGCCTTATATATACTGCCAGCCGTTAAACTCATGGCTTCGCCCAGGTCGACTATTGAGGACGCGTGATAACCTTTCTTTCTGAATACTATCATTGCTTTATCTAAAACGTCGTCCATATCGAAGACGCGGGGTCTTCCACGTTCTCGAGTGACTTTTAAGCTTTGGTTTTCTGATGTCATCGGTAATTATTTATAGAGTGTTAGTTTCCCATTTATCATATGCGAACTTTTTCCAATAATCGAATAGCGATGAATACGAATGCTGGTGCCTTTGCCGCAATGATAAAATTAACCCGGTAAATTGTTATCCGATCCTCATTGCCAGGAAGGGCCCAGCGCTGTTTAAAAAGCATGCTGATTAACCCTGTATCTTGTTGGGGTTGAGATTAAAAAATCCCTTTCGGCGCACCTCTCGCCTGGCTGCGCGCAGAAATTTCTGTCAGTCTCACTGTTTTGTCTGAATGCATAAAAGGGAATCAAGATGAGTCAGCAACCCGTCGTGGCGGTATTAGGTTTGGGTGCAATGGGGCACGCGTTTGCCGCAAACTTACTGAAAAAAGATTTTGTGGTGCGCGGCTGGAACCGCACGCGTGCCAAAGGTGAAGACTTGCTGGATGCCGGTTTGCAACTCAGCGACAGCGCAGCGCAGGCCGTAGAGGGTGCCGATGTGGTGATCGCGATGCTGTCTGACGGCGACACCACGCGTCAGACCCTGACCGAAGCAAGCAGCGCATTGAAGCAGGGCGCGACCGTCTGCCAGATGGGCACCATTGGCGTGGAAGCTACTGATGCGCTGATCGCCGATCTGCAACACGCACGTCCGGATGTGCTCTTTATCGATGCCCCGGTTTCCGGTACCAAAGCGCCTGCCGAAAATGCGCAGATTCTGGTGATGGCCAGCGGCGATCAAAGCAAAGCGCAGGCCGCTGAGCAGGTGTTTGCGGCAATTGGTAAAGGCACACAGTGGCTGGGTGAGGCGGGTGCCAGCTCGCGTATGAAACTGGTGGTCAACAGCTGGCTGATTGGCCTGATGCAAAGTCTGGCGGAGAGTACACGCCTGGCGGAGCAGTTTGGATTCAGCACCGACGATCTGTGGAAAGTTCTGGATGGCGGCCCGCTGGCGGCACCGTACGCCAAAATGAAACTGGGTATGATCGCCAGTGGTGATTTCACCCCGCAGATGCACCTGGTATGGGCATTGAAAGATGCCAAACTGGCACTGGATGCGGCGGGTGAGAGCAAACTGCCCGCGCTGGAGAACATCGTCGATGTCTGGCAGCAGGCGGTCGATGCCGGTTACGGCGAGCAAGACCTGGCGGCGGTTTACCAATACCTGAAGCGCTAAATGAGCCAGCGCCTCAACTTCGATTTTAGCCAGCGTCCGCTGGTGCCTTATGCGCACGATTATGCGCACGGTGATGCTGAGTCGTGGCATCACCACGATTGTGCACAGTTAATCCATACCTTAAGCGGCGTAGTGAAAGTCGAAACCCGGCAGGGTAGCTGGATTGTGCCGCCGAGTCGTGGCGTGTGGTTACCGGCGGGCACCGGGCATGCACTGCACATAGTCGGAGCCGTGGCGGCACGCACGCTGTTTGTCGATCCGCTCGCACGAGCGGATCTGCCTGCCAGCTGTCAGGTGGTGCAGATTTCCCCGCTGCTGCGTGAGCTGATCGTCAGTGCACTGGCATTGCCGGACGCTTACGCCTCTGGCAGCCGCGCTGAACGCATTTATGAATTGATTCTCGATGAAATTCGCGTAATGGATGTGCTGCCGTTTGGCCTGCCGTGGCCGGAGAGTGAAAGGCTGCGCGCACTGTGCCAGCAAATTCACCAGCGCCCGGGCGAAAGCTGGACACTTGCGAGAGCAGCCAGCGAACTCTGTGTCGCTGAACGCACGCTGGCACGCCATTTCAACCGCGAAACCGGCTTGCAGTTCAGCGATTGGGTGCGTCGCGCACGCCTCAGCGTGGCGTTGGCGCGGCTGGCGCAGGGTGAAACGGTGTTAACGGTGGCGCTCGAACTGGGCTATGACAGCCCGAGCGCCTTCAGTGCGATGTTCCGACGCGTACTCGGCGTTACGCCGGCGAACTACTTTCCTGCGGCAGAAAAGCGTGGGCTGCGTTGAGTAGCGCCTGCAATGAGGCGCGTGTCACATCATTATCGATGCCCACACCCCAGGCACGTTCGCCGCGTGCATTGGTACAGCTAATGTAGGTGACAGAGCGGCTGTCGCTGCGTTTACCCAGCGTATGCTCGTGGTAATCCTCAATGCTGATGGCCAGATCATAGCGCTGACGCAGTGCCGCTACCGCTGCCGACAGCAGCCCGTTGCCTTTGCCCTCCAGCGTAAGCGTTTGTCCGCCATCCTGCAGCCGCGCTTTAAATCGCGTTTCACCTTTCTCATCGCTGTGGCTTTCCGCGTCCAGTAAACGACGCGCAGGCTGCGTTAAGCCGTAATGCTGGCAGAACAGTTGCCACAATGCGTGATGCGTCATTTCCTGGCCGTGCCCATCCGTCTGCTGCTGCACAATACGGCTGAAGTCTTGCTGCAGCCCACGCGGTAACTGCAGCCCATGGTTTTGCTCCAGCAGCCAGGCAGCTCCGCCTTTACCCGACTGACTGTTGACGCGAATCACCGCTTCATAACTGCAACCGATATCGACCGGATCGAGCGGCAAATACGGCATTTGCCAGATGGTTTCCTGACGCGCATTACGCTCGGCAAAGCCTTTACGAATCGCGTCCTGATGCGAACCCGAAAATGCGGTAAACACCAACTCACCGGCATACGGATGGCGTGGGTGAACCGGCAATTGGTTACAACGGGTCACCACTTCCAGCACCTGCTGGATATCGCTGAAATCGAGTTCCGGGGCCACGCCCTGGGTATATAAATTCAGCGCCAGCGTCACAATATCGACATTGCCGGTACGCTCACCATTACCAAACAAGCAACCTTCTACGCGATCGGCACCGGCCAGCATCGCCAGCTCGGCACAGGCCACGCCAGTGCCGCGATCGTTATGCGGATGCACACAAATCGCTACCTGTGAACGCTGGCTAAAGTGACGGCAGAAATACTCGATCTGATCCGCATAGACGTTCGGGGTATTCACTTCCACCGTAGCGGGTAGGTTGATAATCATCGGGCGATCCGGACCCGGTTGCCAGATCGCCGCTACCGCTTCACAGATCTCCAGTGCAAATTCCGGTTCAGTAAAGCAGAACGTTTCTGGCGAATACTGGAAGGTCCAGCCCGTATCACTTTGTACTTCACATTGGGCGCGGATTTGCCGGGCACCGGCGCAGGCCAGCTCAATGATCTCCGCCTTGCTCTGGCGGAATACGCGCTCGCGGAACAACGGCGCAGTGGCGTTGTACAGGTGAATAATCGCCTGCGGCGCGCCGCGCAGCGCTTCAAAGGTACGATCGATTAAATCGCTGCGTGCTTGTGTCAGCACCTGAATCGCCACGCCTTGCGGAATATGATGCTGTTCAATCAGCAGCCGTACAAAGTCGAAATCAGTTTGCGAGGCAGCAGGAAACGCCACCTCAATCTCTTTGAAGCCGCAACGCAGTAGCAGCTGCCAGAATTCCAGCTTGCGTGCGCTATCCATTGGCGTCGCCAGCGCCTGGTTACCGTCGCGCAGATCGGTGGAAAGCCAGCGCGGTGCCTGGGTGAGCTGGCGCGATGGCCACTGGCGGTCGGGCAAATTGATCACCGGGAAGGGGCGGTATTTTTCTGCAGCGTGGTTGAGCATGAGGTTCTCCTTATGGGTCTGTACTCAGTCTGGACCACATCGCCGCACGCTGCTCACGCATAACTGACAACTCGCGTTGCATAACTGACATATCGTTGTGAAGTTGCCGCAACAACCTGGCCCCACATTCTGTGAACCCTCTCTGTCCCAACCGTTCACAACAAATGTGGAGGGTGATGAGAATCGACGGCCAAAAGCGTTGTGCTGCTTATGCGCAGGATGATATTCCTCAGATGAAATCGGCATCTGGGCTTTTAGCACAACAGGGTAGTCTGGGGTTTTGCGCCAGAAGAGAAAATAGAATGAAAAGAACAGCTTTAGCCCTGTTTGTGATGCTTGCCAGTGGAACCGCTGCGGCGGAAACCGTCACACTGCGCATTGCCGACCAGAAGGGTAATATGCACGCCGAGATGGAAGCAGCGCAGCAGCTCAATAATCTCCATTATAAAATCGAATGGGCGGAGTTCCCGGCAGCGGCACCGCTGGCGGAGGCACTGAATGCGGGCGCCGTCGATGCGGGTATTATCGGTGACGCGCCGCTGCTGTTCTCGCTGGCGGCGGGTTCGCAGGTGAAAGCGGTGGCGGTAAGTATATCGGTGCCTGAAGGCTTAGCGGTATTGGTGAGCCCGGATTCAAAAATTAAAACTGTGGCTGATCTCAAAGGAAAAAATATTGCCACCGGGCGCGGCTCTATCGGCCATTTTGAAGCGCTGAAAGCACTGGAAAAGGCCGGTTTGACGGATAAGGACGTCAACTTTCGTTTCCTGACGCCCGCCGATGCGCGCATTGCATTGGCCAACGGATCGGTGGATGCCTGGTCAACCTGGGATCCTTACACCGCACTGGCGGAAGTGACACACACGGGCCGCGTGTTGATCAACGGTGTGGGCCTTTCCAGCGGTAACAGTTTCCTGGCGGCAACCGATGCAGCCCTTAATGATGAGGCCAAACGCGCGGCGCTGCAGGATTACGTTAATCGCCTTGCGGCGGCGGATCGCTGGGCGAACAGCCATGTTGATGCTTACTCCACCACGCTGGCGAAAATTATCGGCTTCCCAAAAGAAGCCGCGGCGAAGTCCTTTGCGCGGCGCAAGTCGCATTGGCAAGCTATCGATGATGCCACGATTGCGCAGCAGCAGGACACCGCCGACTTTTATCAAAAATATGGGCTGATTAAGCAGCGCCTCGACGTCAAACCTACCTTTTATCATGGCTTAAAGGTTGCACAGAACTAACGCTTTGTGCCCCTGTGTTTGGCGAATCAGCAGGGGGCGAGTAGCATAGCGTCCATGTTGTCTCGCTGTGTGACCCCCTATGTTATTTAAAACCTTCGATGGTCATAACGACCTGCTGCTTAACCTGTGGCTGCATCATCCTGATGATCCCGCTAATGCTTTTTTTGCCGGTATTGAGAATGGGCATCTGGATTTTCCGCGTATGCAGCAAGGCGGTTTTGCCGGTGGACTCTTTGCGCTCTTTGTTCCGCCGCAGCGCTACATCAATGAGGTCGCGCCGCAACGTGCAAACGAGCAGTGGCAGCCGCTCGATATTCTCTGGCAACAACTCGATATCCTCAAAACGCTGGCGGCACAATCCGCCGGGCGCGCCCGTTTATGCCTGACGACGGCGGATATTGCAGCCTGTCGCCACGAGGGTGTGCTAGCGATGGTCGCGCATATTGAAGGGGCTGATGGGTTCGATGCTGATGGCGAAGATTTGCATGCTTTCTATCAGGCTGGGGTGCGCAGTATCGGGCCTTTCTGGAATTTACCTAACCGTTTCGGTGAAGGGGTAAACGGCGCTTTCCCGCATTCGCCAGATACCGGAGCGGGCCTCACCACGGCTGGTGAGCAGTTGATCGCTGCCGCTAATCGCCATCGCATGATGATTGACGTGTCGCATATGAATGAGAAAGCATTTTGGGATACCGCGCGGCTCTCAAACGCGCCGCTGGTGGCCAGCCATTCTAATGCACACGCGCGTTGCGCGCAGCCGCGCAATCTTACCGACGAGCAACTGCGTGCCATTCGCGACAGCGGCGGAGTGGTAGGGATTAATTTTGGTAACGCTTTCTTACGGCCGGATGGCAAACGCGATAGTGATACGCCATTGATCGAAATTGTTAAACATCTGGATCATTTAGTTGAAATAATGGGGCCAGAAAACGTAGCATTTGGTTCGGATTTTGACGGCATCAGTGTGCCAGATGAATTGAAAGATGTGTCTGGGCTGCCGCGTCTGTATGCGTTGCTCACTTCGCTCAGCTATGATCAAACCATGATTGAGCAGTTTGCCTGGGGTAACTGGCAGCGAGTCCTGCAACAGATTTGGCAGGATTAGCACAATTCCCTTACCGAATCGGGGTTGATCTGACCGTTACATTGGCGCAACATCAGCCCGCGTCGTGCCTTGTTGCCAGAAAATTCGTTTCCTGGTGCAAGCATTTCCAGCAGAGCCTGCTCTGCGTTATTTGTTTTGAGGAAGAAAGTTATGTGGAAAAAACCTGAATTTGTTGACCTGCGTCTGGGCCTGGAAGTGACTCTGTACATCTCCAACCGCTAAGACTTTCTGCCCGCCACTCGTGCGGGCATTTTATTTTTCATTCTGGTTATCTCTCATGTTTATTAAAGTGCTCGGTTCAGCGGCAGGCGGCGGCTTTCCGCAGTGGAACTGTAACTGCGCCAATTGCAGCGGCCTGCGCAACGGTACGATCCAGGCTCAGGCGCGGACGCAATCCTCGATCATTGTCAGTGACAACGGCGAAGATTGGGTGCTGTGTAACGCATCGCCAGATATCAGCCAACAGATCGCCCACACACCCGAACTGAATAAAAAAGGGGTTCTGCGCGGCACCGCGATTGGCAGCATCATTCTTACCGACAGTCAGATCGATCACACCACCGGTTTACTCAGTCTGCGCGAAGGCTGCCCGCATCAGGTGTGGTGTACGCCCGAGGTACATGCCGATCTCACCAGCGGCTTCCCGATTTTCACCATGTTGCAGCACTGGAACGGCGGTTTGCAGCACCATGGTCTTACGCCCCTTGAACCGTTTCGCGTTGATGTGTGTCGCGACCTGCAGTTCACCGCTATCCCGATTCTCAGCAATGCGCCACCGTATTCGCCGTATCGCGATTGTCCACTGCCGGGGCATAACGTCGCGCTGTTTATCGAAAATACCGCCAATGGCCAGACACTGCTGTATGCGCCAGGTCTGGGCGAGCCCGATGCGGTGATCATGCCGTGGCTGGAAAAAGCCGATTGCCTGTTAATTGACGGCACCGTCTGGCAGGACGATGAGCTGCTTGCCACCGGCGTCGGTAAAAACACCGGCAAAGCGATGGGCCATCTCGCGCTGGCAGAGGAGCACGGCCTGATGGCGCTGCTGGCGTCATTGCCCGCACAACGCAAAATTCTGATTCACATTAATAACACCAATCCGATCCTCAACGAGCAGTCGCCGCAGCGTCAGTATCTGACGCAGCAGGGCATTGAAGTGAGCTGGGACGGGATGGCGATTCATCTGCAGGAGAGCGCATCGTGATCATTACCGAAGCCTTATCGCCGCAAGAGTTTGAGCAGGCGCTGCGTGCCAAAGGCGCGTTTTACCACATTCATCATCCCTACCATATCGCGATGCATAATGGTGAAGCGACCCGTGAACAGATTCAGGGCTGGGTCGCGAACCGCTTCTATTATCAGACCAATATTCCCCTGAAAGACGCGGCGATTATGGCGAACTGCCCGGATCCTGCAACCCGTCGTAAGTGGGTGCAGCGCATCCTCGACCATGACGGCAGCAACGGTCAGGAAGGCGGTATTGAAGCCTGGCTGCAACTCGGTGAAGCAGTGGGATTGGATCGTGAAGTCCTGCTGTCAGAAAAACTGGTGCTGCCGGGCGTGCGTTTTGCTGTGGATGCCTACGTTAACTTCGCCCGTCGCGCCAACTGGCAGGAAGCGGCCTGTAGCTCATTAACCGAGCTGTTTGCACCGCAAATCCACCAGTCGCGCCTCGACAGTTGGCCGCAGCACTATCCGTGGATCAAAGAAGAGGGTTACTTCTATTTCCGCAGCCGCCTGAGCCAGGCAAACCGCGATGTGGAGCACGGGCTGGCGCTGGCGCTGGAAGTGTTCACCACTGCTGAGCAGCAGAACCGCATGCTGGAGATTCTGCAGTTCAAACTCGATATTCTCTGGACGCTGCTGGATGCCATGACCATGGCGTATTCTTTGCAACGCCCGCCTTATCACACGGTCACCGATCAGGTGTCCTGGCACAGCACAAGACTGGTATAACATGATGAAAGATAATCTGATTCCGGCTTTCCGTCGTGGCTATCGCATGCAGTGGGAACCGGCGCAGGATAGCCATGTGGTGCTGTATCCCGAAGGCATGGCCAAGCTGAATGAAACCGCAACGGCGATCCTTGAACTGGTCACCGGCAAACAGGATGTGGCCGCCATCATCGCCATTCTCAACAGCCGTTTCCCGGAAGCGGGCGGCGTGGATGATGACGTGAAGGAATTCCTGCAATCCGCCGTAGAACAGAAATGGATCCAGTGTCGTGAACCTGAATAAAACTGCCACGCCGCCGCTGTGGCTACTGGCTGAGCTGACTTATCGCTGCCCGCTGCAGTGCCCGTACTGCTCGAATCCGCTCGACTTCTCGCAACAGGAGAAAGAGTTGACGACTGAGCAGTGGATCGACGTGTTCCGTCAGGCGCGCGCCATGGGCAGTGTGCAGATGGGCTTTTCGGGCGGCGAACCGCTGACGCGGAAAGATCTGCCCGAGTTGATCAAAGCGGCACGCGATCTCGGTTTCTACACTAACCTGATTACTTCCGGTATCGGTCTGACGGCGAAAAAACTCGACGCCTTCGCCGATGCGGGTCTGGATCATATTCAGATCAGCTTCCAGGCGAGTGATGAAACCCTCAACGCCGCGCTGGCCGGTTCGAAAAAAGCTTTCCAGCAGAAGCTGGAGATGGCGAAAGCGGTGAAAGCGCACGGCTATCCGATGGTGCTGAACTTCGTGCTGCATCGACACAATATCGACCAGATCGATAAGATCATCGACCTGTGCATCGAACTTGAAGCGGACGACGTTGAGCTGGCAACCTGTCAGTTTTACGGCTGGGCGCATCTTAACCGGCAGGGTTTGTTACCCACGCGGGAACAGATTGCCCATGCAGAAGCGGTGGTGGCCGAATACCGCGAACGTATGAGCGAATCCGGTAACCTCACTAATCTGCTGTTCGTCACGCCGGATTATTACGAAGAACGGCCCAAACCCTGTATGGGCGGCTGGGGCTCGATCTTCCTGAGTGTCACGCCAGAAGGCACGGCACTGCCATGCCACAGCGCGCGTCAGTTGCCGGTGGAGTTCCCGTCGGTACTGGAGCATAGCCTGGAAGACATCTGGTATAACTCCTTTGGTTTTAACCGCTATCGTGGTTACGACTGGATGCCGGAACCGTGCCGTTCGTGTGATGAGAAAGAAAAAGACTTCGGTGGTTGCCGTTGCCAGGCATACATGCTGACCGGCAATGCGGATAATACCGATCCGGTGTGCAGTAAGTCACCGCATCACGGTAAGATCCTGGAAGCGCGCCGCGAAGCCACCTGCAGCGATATCAAAATCGCCCAGCTTCAGTTCCGCAATCGCTCCAACTCTGAGCTGATTTTCAAGCAGCGAGTGACCTGATGACCTCGCGCCAGCTGGTGTTAGCCAATGGCTTGCGTTGCCACCTGCATCATCAGGCTGGTGCGCGTGATGCCGCCGCACTGATCCGCGTGCAGGCGGGCAGTTTGGATGAACCCGATCGCTGGCCGGGTCTGGCGCACTTGCTGGAGCACCTGTTGTTTTGCGGCAGCGAGCGTTTTAAAGATAGCGAGCGCCTGATGCCGTGGGTGCAACAGCGGGGTGGGCAGGTCAACGCCACCACGCAACTCAGTCACAGCGCCTTTTTCTTCCAGCTGCCAGCAGCGGATTTAGCTGAAGGTGTGCAGCGGTTAAGCGATATGATCGCCGCACCGCTGCTCGGCCAGCAGGCGATTCGGCAGGAAGTCGCGGTGATCGATGCAGAGTGTCAACTTCTGCAACATCATGCTGAAACGCTCAGCGAAGCCGCGCTGGTGGATACGCTGGGTGGGGCTTTTCAGCGTTTTCGCATCGGTAATCAACAGTCGTTTGGTGACAATGTCACTTTGTTGCAGACCGCGTTGCGCGACTTCCATCAGCGTTATTATCACACAAATACGCTGGAACTATGGCTACAGGGCCCGCAATCGCTGGATGAGTTGGCGCATCTTGCGCAACACTTTTCGGCGGTCAATTCAGAAAAAAACACCCCTTCATATGCCGCACCCACGTTGCCTTCGGGCGACGTGATGTTGCAGCTATCAGATAATGAGAGTTTCTGGCTGACGCTGATGTTATCGGGTGAGGAACCTGTTTTACGTGACAATGTCACCTTGCTCAGTGTGTTCTGGCAAGATGAAGCGCCGGGCAGCCTGTTGGCCGCACTCAGAGAGGCTGAATTGTGCGATACGCTGCAGGGACAATGGCTGTGGCAGGATAAGCAGCACGGATGGTTAGCGCTGCGCTTCACTGGGCCTAAAATCAGCGCGGAGCAGGCGCAACGCATTGAGCACTGCTTCTGGCAGCATTTAGCCGCCATCAAACTTTGCAGCCCTGAGCATCTCCAGCATTATTCCCAGCTGGCGCGGCACGATTTTGCCTGTCTATCGCCACTGGAGCAATTGCGTGGCCGGGCGCTAGGCTTTGCGCCTGCCGATTCCGTGCCGCAGGGTTTCAGCGCTTTTATCGCTGCGCTGGCGCAGAAGCCTTGCTCACGCTTGCTCACTCAGCAGCAACTGGACTCGCCAGAAAGCGTCCAGACGCAAGGTTTCACGCTGCGGCGCAAAAAAGGGCTGCCGCGCAGCCTGAGTACATTCTCAACGCCAGCATTTTCTTTCTATCCCGCTGCGCACCAGGCCGTATTGCCCACGTTGTCGCCGATAGCGATGCCTCTGCCGCGTATCGCGCCACGACAACAGGTTGAGACCTTGCTGTTGCGGCCGGCTTTTTATCACACGCTGAGTGACGAGGATGCGCAGGCGCGGCAAACACGGCTGCGTCCAGTGCTGGCGGCGTTGCGTCATGCCGGAGGAAGTGGCAGTTGGCAGCAGAAGCAGGGAATCTGGCAGTTGGTGCTGAATCTGCCTGTCTGTGAGTCACCAGCTTTGCTGGCCGTGCATCATGCACTTGAGGCATTGAATCTGGCTCCCGATGCAAAACCGCTGGCGCCTGCGCAAACGATCGTGATTCGACAGCTGCTCTCAGCCTTGCCTGTTCAATTGATTGCTCCCACCAGTGATACCCCATGGCTGGCGGCGTGGTGTGGCAAACACAGGCTATTACATCAGCGTGTGTCCCATCTGCTGAGCAACTTCGCGCCCGATTTGGTAAGCAGTGCACAGCCGCCGCGTTTGCAAAGAGGTATTAAGCCGATCCCTTGTACCGGAGGCGATCAGGCGCTGCTGCTGTTTATTCCGCTGCCGATTGCTGATGAACGGAATTTAGCGGCACTGCGCGCGCTCTCATTGTTTCTGGAACCGCGCTTTTTCCAGCGACTGCGGGTCGATCAGCAAATAGGCTATGTGGTGTCGGCGCGCTACCAGCGCGTGGCGGATGTCGATGGGCTGCTGTTGGCACTTCAGTCGCCGCAGGTTCCCTGGCAAACGCTGCTTGGACACTGCAAACGCTTTTTACGTGAGACCGTGGCTGATCTGGACGCTATCGCGCCGCCAACTTTCGCGGCCTGGCAAGCCACACTGCGCGAGCAGTGCGATATCCGCGATAACGCGGAAGCCGCACTGCAGGGGTTACGACAACAGCAGGCATTGCCGAATCTTACGCCTGATGCGATTGCATCCCTGACGCTGCCCCTTATCCAGCAGCTTTATCACCGCTTATTACGCGAACGCCGCCGCTGGCGAATACTGATTAATCAAAGTTGAAAAGCGATACCCTGCACCAGCGTCAGGATGCGTTTCAGCTAAAAATGAGGCGCTCTTTGGATCTGCCTTTATGCCCAATACTTCTTCTTACTGGTCTTGCCTACACCCGGATTGCAGCTGTTGGTCGGATCCAGTTGCTTCCAGTGCGCCACATGCTCGCACGATGCCTGATAGAGATGTCCTACATTATGCTCAGCCGGGTACTTCGCACCACGCTGTTCAAGATAGACTTTGACCGCTTCTTTAAACGCCTTCGCATCCACCCCTTCCTTCAGCACATAATCCTGATGATTCACATAACAGAAAAAGTGCCCGCAGCAGGAATCGACCTGCACCTGTGCGGCTAAGTGATCCGGCAAGGTTAAGCGCCAGGCATCGTCATTGCGGCGCAACGCCACGTCGAAGGCCACCAGCCTTTCGTTCGGGTTATAACCCAGCGCATCACAATAAGAGATGGTGCACCCGCCTACGCCAAAACGCACCAGAAATGCATCTGCGCCTTCGCGGGCATCGCAATGGAAAAAGCCGCCGGGATGTTCGGCAAAAAATTGCTGCAACAACGTCTGCAATTCGTTGGTCTGCTGCGCATCGACTTTGATCATCAGATGATGTTGATATTCGTCACGATAAGCCATGATGCGCGGGGCAATAAAGCTGGGTGTGAGCTGGTTAAAGCACTGCAGCGCCCGATCAACAAAATTGCGTGGCAGGAAAGGCAGATGACTGACACGGACATCCCATTTCGCTTTATTGCCCATCATTTTAGGAATGGCCTGTGGACCGAATTTACGGATCGCCAGATACATATGTTTGGCGTATCGCACGGTTAAATCGAACGCGTTACGATGAATGTACTCTGCCTGCAGCGGCAGTTCGCTCATTTCGGTGAGGAGAAAACGGCGTAACGCCACCAAAACACTCTCATCATGGGTGCCGACATAAAAGGTGTCGCTCCCCGCGCTCGCTTCAAAGGTGGGCAGCCGCACAGCAAACACCACCACTTTTCCTGCACTGCCAGAGCTGTCGTGCAGATAACGTAGGTCGCCGTTGAAGCGCGCAGGGGAATCAGCGCGGATATCCCGCAGACGGTCGGCGTAATCATCAGCCCAGATTTTGCCGTCCCAATCGGCCTGGTCGCCGGTCTGATACTGTTGCTCAGTCAGACTCTTCAGCATCGCCTCCGGCGTATCACCCAAATCGATACCAAGGTGATTGACCATCTCTAAGCGCCCATCATCATGGATACGGGCAAACAGTGATTTTTCAGTAAAGGCGGGGCCCCGGCGAATCAGTGAACCGCCCGAGTTGTTACAGATGCCTCCTACGACAGAAGCACCAATGCAGCTGGAACCAATCACCGAGTGCGGTTCGCGTCCCAACGGTTGCAGCGTGTGCTCCAGTTCGGTCAGGGTGGTACCGGGGAAGGCGATGACCTGTCGCGCTTGATCGATGACCTGTACGCCCTTGAGCTGGCGGGTGCTGATGATCACCACGTCGCGGTCATAATCATTGCCATCCGGGGTTGACCCGCCGGTCACGCCGGTATTCGAGGCTTGCATCAAAATAATGATGTCCTGTGCCACGCATACCTTTAGGCTTTGCCACAGTTGCAGCAAGTTTTGCGGCAATATCACTGCCAGTGCCTCACCGCGACCGACACGAAATCCCTTGGTGTACCAGGCTTTATCATCGGCATGGGTCAATACCTGTTTGCCGCCCACTATGCCAGCGAGCTGACGCAACATCTCCTGCGAGTTGGTCATGTTTTCTCTTCTTCGTCATTTATTTGCTGCGATATTGGACAGCCAGATAAACGTGACGTCAATCATTCATCGGTACTGATCAACAAATAACGCATTGAATCATTATCCCTTTATCCTTCATGGAGAAAAGTCGGCGAACTGATAAAAATGCGTGGGCAATCACAATTCAGATCGAAAGAAATTCTGATGAAAAGGCGATGGCAGGTTCGGTGCGTATTCTACGATTAAATAAATATAACCAAATGATTTTATTGGTTTTATTAAATAACGGCCAAAATTCGCAATGTGATTAATATCACAAAAAACAGCGCTTATTCATGCTTGTCAACGTTACGAGGAATGAAATACATGGCAAAAATGTGATCTTCGTTGCAAATAGAAAATCCGTTCACCGGAAGAATGAATGTCAGACGCGCAGCATACGGAGTGATGACAATGAGAATTGGCATAGTGATAAGCGGTGGCGATGTTACCGGAATAAATAACTTTGTGTTTCAGATATCACGTATGACGCAGGCGGATATGGTGTTATTTAATGGCGGCATTCCCGGTTTATTAGAAAATCGCCATCAGGAAATGTCGCAGCGCGATCTGGTGGATTATGCCATCACTTCAATTCCCGTGATGCAATCGGGACGAACCACGCGAAAATTAATTCGCCCTGAGTATGAGGTGATCGCCAAACAACTCAAATCGCTACGCATCGATGTATTAATTATGGCCGGGGGTGATGGCTCATTACAGTTTTTACATACATTAAGCGAATTCGGCGTGAATTGCTTTGGTGTAGGCATGACCATTGATAATGATGTTTTTGGCAGTGACTACACCATTGGTTTCTCTACCGCTTGTGAGCAAGTCTTAAAAGAAGTATCGAAATTAAGAAATACCGGCCGCGCGTTAACCGGTCGTGTATTTATGGTTGAGTTGCTCGGCGGCTATTGTGGCGAGTTGACGCTGCAATCGGCGATTAAATCGAATGCTGACTTCGCACTGATTCCAGAGTGTCAGATTCCGCCGCAGGAGCTGGCAGAACGCATCACGCAGCGACTTGCCGCGCAGAACAGCGTGGTGATTCTCTGCTCTGAAGGCTACACCCGCGAATACTCGCCGGGCTTTCAGGGCGCGATTGATACCTTAATTAAACAGATTGAGCCGCTGATAGGGGTACGAATTCGTAAAACTATTATCGGTTACGGCTTGCGTAGTGGTGACCCGACCTGTGAAGAGATTTATCAAGGCACCATTATGGCCAGTGAAGTTGCGCGCTGTATTCAGTCGGGGATGCGCAACAAAGCGGTGATTATTAATGGCAGTAATCGACCGATACCGATTGATCTTATAAGCATGAAAAAACGCCTGGTTGATACCGAAGGGCATCATTACAAACTCGCTAAACAACTGCATATTCTGTGAGGAAAACGCCATGCTGAAAATATTATGTGTCTGTGGATGTGGTCTGGGTTCTAGTTTCGCCATCGAAATGAGTGCCAAATCCGTATTAAAGAAACTCGAAATTGAAGCGGATATTGATCACACCACTATTTCAGAAGCCAATGCTTTTAAATCCGACATGATTCTCACGCAAAAAGCATTTGCGGATGTCCTTAACGCGGATGCCAGCCCGGAACAAATTAAACGGGTGATTATTCTCAACAAGCTGACCGATAAAGCTGAAATTGAGGAAAAAATCGTGGCGTTTATGAAAGAACGTAATCTGAAGGTTGCTAACCATGAATAGTGTGATCAACTTCCTGGTAAAAGACTTATTAGGGCAGGCATCAATTCTGATCGCCTTTATTGCTCTGATTGGTCTGCTACTGCAGAAAAAATCCGCAGGTAAGGTGGTGGAAGGCACCTTTAAAACCCTGCTGGGCTTTTTAATCATGATGGCGGGTATCAATATCATTGTCGGTACGCTGACCTTCCTGAATACCATCTTCACCCACGGTTTTGGCATGAAGGGCTATATCACCGATGTGGCCGCCATTGCCGGATTAGCAAGCCGCGAGTTGGGATCAGAAGTGGCGCTGACATTGTTGGTGATCTTTATCGTCAACATCATCATCGCGCGTCTGACGCCGTTCAAATACATCTTCCTCACCGGTCAGGCGCTGCTGTGGATGGCAACCATCGGAGCGGTGATTGGCTATAAAGCCGGGCTGACGGGTTTACCGCTGATCCTCACGGGCGGCATCTTCGGCGGCATTATGGCGGTCGTGATGCCAGCGCTGGCTCAGCCGGTGGTGCGCCGAATCACAGACTCTGATGACGTGGCACTGGGACACTTCTGCACCATCGGCTATCTGCTGACGGCGGCAGTGGCGAAGGTGGTCGGTAAAGGCTCGCGCTCAACGGAAGATCTCAAGCTGCCAGACAACTTCAAGTTCCTGCAGGACACCTATCTGTCGATGGCAGTGGTGATGGTCCCGATGTACCTGATCCCGGCAGTGGCAGCAGGCCCAGAATTTATCGGCCAGTACAGCAACGGCATGAACTACCTGATGTATGCCTTTATGCAGTCGATTCAGTTCGTCGCCGGCGTGTTCGTGCTGTATAGCGGCGTGCGTTTACTGCTCAACGAGTTGGTGCCAGCGTTCCGTGGCATTGCGATGCGCCTGGTGCCAGATGCAAAACCCGCGCTCGACTGTCCGGTGATGTTCCCTTACGCACCGAATGCCGTGATCGTCGGCTTCCTGGCGACAACTCTGGGTTCCGTGGTCGGTATGCTGGTGTTCCCCATGTTCGGTCTGGCGATGATTCTGCCTGGCCTGCTCACCAACTTCTTTGCCGGTGGCACCGCAGGTGTATTCGGTAATGCGCTGGGTGGACGTCGTGGAGCGATGATTGGCGGTTTTGTACATGGCCTGTTCATCACCTTCCTGCCGGCCATATTGGTGCCAATGCTCGAAAGCTACGGCTTCACCGGTGTGACCTTCAGTGACTCTGACGTCATCAGTACCGGATTGGTATTGGGCCATGCGTTCCAGGGCAACTGGTTGTTCGTCGCACTCTTTATTGTCTTCATCACTCTGATCGCCTGGTTTGTTAACGGAAAATCCCCTAAATCCCACGAGGAAAAGCTTCATGAAACTTTATAACTTTACCGATCTGTTACAGGTGGCTAAACAACGTGAATTTAAAGCGCTTGGTTCCTTTAATTTACACTGTCTGGAAATGTTACCGGCTTTTTTTAAAGCAGCAGAGAAAACCAACAGTCCATTAATGATTCAGATCTCAACCGGCACGGCGAAATATCTGGGACATAAATTATTAGTGGATGCGATTCGCTCCTTATCTGAAAGCCGTAATGTGCCAACGTGCCTGCATCTCGATCACTGTTCAGATCTCGATGCGATTCAAACGGCACTGGATGCAGGATTCAGTTCCATTATGTATGACGGCTCGCATTTATCGATCGAAGAGAACATTGCCAATACGCGTCGCGTGATTGATATGGCGCGCCCGTTGCAGGTCTCGGTTGAAGCAGAACTGGGTGCTATCGGTGGTTCAGAAGACGGTAAAGAAGTCGAAATGAACGATGCGTCCTTTACCACCGTAGATGATGCTAAGCGTTTCGTGGATGAAACCGGTGTTGATATGCTGGCCATCTCCATCGGTACCGTACATGGACTCTATACCGGTAAAGCGCATATTCAGCATCAGCGTCTGGCCGATATTACTGAAGCGACCAAAACCCCGTTGGTGTTGCACGGCGGTACGGGCGTGAGTGATGAAGACATGCGCCTGGCCGTGCGCAGCGGTATCGAAAAAGTGAACGTCGGCACGGAAATGAATGTGCAGTGGGTGGCAAACTGCAAGCAGACGTTTGAAAAAGGTAAAGTGAATGACAGCGTACGCAACTTCCTGGTGCCCGCTAATGATGCCGTCACCAATGTGCTGGTAGAAAAGATTTCACTGTTCCGTTAAGTACGACTCACTCATGACGTAATAAACCTGAGGTGCCCTGGCGCCATTCGGGGCAGGAGACGCTATGTTTGGATTCTTGAAAAAGGGCTCGGATAATAAGAGTCAGGATTCACAAGAAATAGATCTTCAGGCAGAAACCATCAGTGGAAAAATTAGCGAGCTGGAACAACAGCTCGCTATTAATCCGCAAGCGGTCGAAGCGCAGAAACAATTAATGCTGGAATATAATCGTGCATTAAATATCTTTGCGAAAAGCCGCCGTTTTCGTCAGGAAATTGATCCGCTGTTCGTTAAAATTGATGAACTGCGTAATACCATCCGCAAATCAATTTAAGGAGGCAGTATGAGTATTAAGCGACTGCTGCAAGAAGCGAATGCGATTCAGGTGGGGATCAGCGCCACGGACTGGCGCGAAGTGATCGCGCTGGCCGCACAACCGTTGGTGAGCGGTGGATATGTGAAGGATTCCTATCCGGAGGCGGTGATAGCCAATACCCTGACGCACGGCGCTTATTATGTGTTTGAGGAAGGGATAGCCATTCCGCATGCGCGTCCGGAAACGGGCGTGCTAAAAGATTGCTTCAGCATGATTGTGCTGGATGAGCCGATCTCTTTTGAGGGGAGTGACAAAGCCGATATCGTCATCATGTTCGGCGCGCGCGACAGCAATGCACACATCGAAGAGGGCATTCGCGCGATTGTCTCACTATTGGAAGATGAAGAGACGCTGGTGCGGTTACGTCAGGCCAGCAGTGTGGCGGAGGTGATAGAAATCCTATGACTTCTCACACTGAAGAAAAGATGGTGGTGCTGGTCAACGGCATTCCCGCGTCGGGGAAAAGCACCCTGACACGGGCTATGGCGGAACGGTTTGGTTTTCCGGTACTGACGCTGGACAGCCTCAAAGAACCTTTTATGGCCAGTTTCGCGCCGGTGGATCGCCTGCGTAACCGTCAGTTGGGTTGTGCGGCTTATCAGGCAATCTGGAAGGTGGTCGGGCAAGCTCCCACCTGCTGCGTATACCTGATTGACGCCTGGTTCGGCTTCCAGCCAAAAGAAGTCTTGCAGCAAGGATTAGAGCAAGCGGGTATCACTCGGGTGCTGGAGCTGTGGCTGGCGATCACCCCTGACGAAGCGGTAGCGCGTTATCAGTCACGACTGACCGATCGCATGCCGGGTCATCCAGGTGCCGAGTATCTGCCTGAGCTACGTAAGCTGGCGGAAACGGCGCAGCCGATGGCGCTCGGGCCGGTGTTGCAACTCAATGCCGCCGATCCGGATGAAGCGGCGGCGAGTGCCTGGTTGCAGCGTCAGCTGCGGCTGCCGGTGAGTGCTCAGCCCGCTTTGTCTGCATCAGGTTGAAAGAAGTCCGCCAGTAAGGCGCTGAACTGTTGATCGTGTTGGCGATCGTCAGCCAGCTGGCGGCAGATTTCCCCTAAGGCCCGATAGAGTTGATCGGTGGCCAGTTCGCCCTGATTAAGCGTGGCAATCTCATCCATCTCCGCCGCCCAGCGCCAGGCTTTTGGCAGCATATCCGGGGCGGCTTTTTCCATTCGCTTCAGTAACGCCTGCTGGCTCTCCTCCATCTCTTCACGCAGTGCATCGGCGGCACCCACACGGCTGGCATTGATCAGCATCGCTGAGGTCAGCAGAGTGATGCCTTTATTAATCCCGGCATAAGCCATCTTCAATGCTGAGGCGGCGCCGTTCTCAGCGCCCATCACCCGCACCCGCAACCCACAATCACTTAACTGCGCCAGTTTTTCGGCATGTGGTCCTGCAAACCAGAATCGCGGCCCGGAAGGATTTTGCTCGCCTGGTGGCAAGCCAATTATCGCCGCATCGACAAAAGGGGTACCGGTGCTTTCAATCACCTGAGCCACTCGTTTGAGCGTCTCCGGACTGATGGCGTTGCAATCCACATACAACGGTTTGTGCGCGGCGGCTTGTAAAAGCGGAGCCATCTGTTGTGCCCAGCTGAGTGCCGATTCGGGCGGCAGAATCGACAGAATCATATCGGCCTCACAAAGCGCCTGTGCGCTGCAGTTGGCGATATTGGCCTGTTGGGCACGCTGTTGTGACTGAGGTGAGCGTCCGTTCAGCGGAGCAATCACCCGCGCCCCATGCCGGGCAAGTACAGCACCGATGGCCGCGCCCATAGCGCCCGGTGCGGCGATAGCAATCGTCTTCATTACGGTCACTCCTTTAGGCATCAAGTTGTCAGTATGGATCGCGCTGAAGAGATTGTGCTTAGGGAAGTGCAAGCAAATACAACCGTCCACCTGCAGTAGTTTTGTCCGGCACGGTTATTGCTGCTGGCGGTGGCACAGCGGGTGATTTGGCGGGGCAGAAAGCAGGCCAGACACGCTTGTGCTAATTCACTGTCGTGATAATAACCGCATGATTTGACAAGGCATATTTCACACGCTCAACCAGGCTTGTTGAATGTTTTGCATGATATTGCCTATCCATCAAGGAGACTCTATGAACATTGATTTGCACGGTAAAACCGCGTTAGTGACGGCATCAACGGGCGGCATTGGTTTTGCGATCGCTCAGGGATTGGCTGAGAGCGGTGCCGAAGTGGTGCTTAATGGGCGCAGTGAAGACTCGGTGAGCCGGGCACGTGAGAAGCTGAATGGATTGGTGGTTGGCGCCAAAATTCATACTTTTATTGCCGATCTCGGCAGCGCACAGGGCGTAAAGCAATTGCTGAACGGATTGCCGCCCATTGATATTCTGGTCAACAACGCCGGAATTTACGGCCCGCAAGACTTCTACGCCACCGATGACGACACCTGGGAAGCTTACTGGCAGACCAACGTGATGTCGGGTGTGCGACTATCCCGCGCTTTGCTGCCGGAGATGGTGAAACGCGGTTGGGGGCGCGTGGTGTTTATCTCTTCTGAATCGGCGCGCAATATCCCCGCGGATATGGTGCATTACGGTGTGACCAAAACCGCGCAACTCTCCCTGGCGCGTGGGCTGGCGAAAGTCGCAGCAGGGAGCGGCGTGACGGTAAACAGCGTGCTGCCTGGCCCCACCATCTCAGATGGTTTTGCAGCAATGATGGAAGACGAAGTCAAACGAACCGGAAAAACGCTAGAAGTACTGGCGAAAGAGTTTGTGATGGCGCAGCGTCCGAGTTCGGTGATTCAGCGTGCAGCCACGGTGGAAGAGGTGGCAAATATGGTAGTATACGTGTGCTCGCAACAAGCTTCGGCTACCTCCGGCGCGGCACTGCGCGTCGATGGCGGAGTGGTGGATGATATTGTTTAATCCGCAGTAAATCGCCAGTCCGTGTCGCAGCGTAACGTATTACGTGCTTCTTAAGCCCCATGAGGGCTGAGTGGAGGGCATAGACTTCGCTGCGACAACGCCACGATTAACCTCAGCCAGACAAAAGTTTACACAGCAACGCTTGGTGTTTCTGCTGCATGTGCTTAAAATGCCCGCACTTTACTCTGGGGCGATGGCATGACCAAATCAGCACAACGCGCAAAATGGATTCTGGCACTGCTTTGTCTGGTGCTGGCATTTTGTCTCGCCCAGCGTAGCTTTAATCTGCCCAATGCTTCTCAGGCGCAGTTCAGCGCCTCGTCGTTCAGCGATCACGACCAAATCGGTGGCGAAAAAGTCTGTTCCATCAGCGCAAAATCACTCCACGCTGCGGCCCCGATTATCGACAGCGTCATGCCGTTTCTGTTGATGGTCATCGCCTTACTGACCACGCTCTTCTCGTCTAAATCCACATCAGGTTATCGTCGTGAGCCTCTCTTTCCGCCCGTACAGCGGCGGCATCTGACCTTCTGCGTCTTTCGGGAATAACGCTACGCATCCCATCGCGTAAACCTTGTTATTCACCGGAGAAAAATTGATGAATCTCTTTATCAGGAGCTTGTTGCTCCTGCTGGTCATATGCACGAGCATGGTGCACGCTGCCGACACAGGCTGGCTGCGTAATGCACAAAACAGCCATGCAGAAGTGCGCTTACGCAGCGCGAGTCATGGCGCTGATGCGCAAATATTACTGGATATCCGACTGGAAAACGGTTGGAAAACCTACTGGCGTTCGCCGGGCGAGGGTGGCGTGGCCCCGGAAATTCGCTGGCAAACGCCCGCCAGCAACGCCACATGGTATTGGCCTGCGCCTGCTCGCTTTGACGTGAGCGGGCTCACCACCCAAGGCTACAAAGGCAATATCACGCTGCCGATTGAGCTGAAAAAGGTGTCAGATAAAAAACTGGCCGGCACGCTCACACTCTCGACCTGTAGCGATGTCTGCATTCTGACCGATTTCCCCTTCACTCTGGATCTCGACCAGCAGGCTGCCCCCCATTTTGCCCGCGATTACGCCCAGGCGATGGGGCAGATCCCCGCTGAAAGCGGTTTGACCGATCAACTCGACGTCAGCAACGTCAATGGCGAACTCCAAATCCGCGCTCAGCGTCAGGGTGGATGGACTAAACCTGAGCTGTTCTTCGACTATCCACAAGGCAGCATGCTGGCTGCACCGCAGATCACGGTGAAGGGCGACATCCTCAGCGCGCGGGTTGCGGTCACCGATGAGTGGGGCGAAGCGGCAACCGATTTGCGCGGTAAAACGTTGTCGCTGGTGGTGGTTGACGCGGGTATTGCCCAGCAAAGTTCGGTAATCATCGGCGCTCAGCCCCTTGTCTCCGATAGCACATCACAAACCCTATGGTCAGTGATATGGCTGGCGCTGTTAGGGGGGTTGCTCCTCAACCTGATGCCATGTGTGCTGCCGGTGCTGGCAATAAAACTCAGCAGTCTGGTGCAGCAACAAGGCCAATCGCGGCGTCAGACCCGGCAGCAGTTTCTTGCCTCCAGCGCCGGAATCCTGTTCTCGTTCCTGCTGCTCGCGGCGTTGATGACCGGCCTGCGGCTCAGTGGCCAGGCGTTGGGCTGGGGCATCCAGTTCCAGAGCAGTGGCTTCCTGCTGGCGATGGTGCTGGTGATGTTCTTCTTCACTGCCAGTCTGTTTGATTTGCTGCATTTCCGTTTACCTTCAGGTCTTAACACCCGACTGGCAACGCAGGGCGGTAGCGGGCTGCTGGGGCATTTTGGTCAGGGGGCTTTTGCCACGTTATTGGCGACGCCGTGCAGCGCGCCGTTTCTCGGAACCGCAGTGGCCTATGCGCTTACCGCATCCTTGCCGCAGTTGTGGTTGCTGTTTGCCGCATTAGGTATCGGCATGAGCCTGCCATGGCTGTTGGTCGCGGCGTTGCCAGGTTTGGCGCGCTGCCTGCCTCGTCCGGGGCGCTGGATGGTTCATCTGCGTACCCTGCTTGGTCTGTTGATGCTGCTCGCCACTTTCTGGCTGGTCACACTGCTGATCCCACACTGGGGTGAATCTTTTGCCATGGTGCTGGGTGGTGTATTGCTGCTGGTGCTGTGTGGCTGGTTAATTCAGCGTCGGGCGCTGCAACAAGCCGGAGTGGTGTTTATCACCCTGACGTTGGTGGGGGCGGTATTCCTGATGATGCGCATTGAGCCAGAGGAGGAAACGCTCTACTGGCAGCCGCTGACCGAAGCGGCGATCAATCAGGCACTGGAGCAAGATAGGCGCGTGTTTGTCGATGTCACCGCCGACTGGTGCATTACCTGCAAGGTGAATAAATCCCGGGTGCTGAATCAACCTGACGTGCGCGCCGCGTTGAAAGCCGATGATGTGGTGCTGCTGCGCGGTGACTGGACTCAGCCTGACCCCGCGATCGGTGAATTCCTGCGCAAGCGCGACCGCGTTGCTATCCCTTTTAACCAAATTTATGGCCCGGCACTGCCGCATGGCCACATTTTGTCACCGCTGCTGAGTCGTGAAGCGGTGATTTCGACTCTCTCTGAGGCTAAAAAATGATGAAAAAATCCCTGTTACTGTCCCTGATGTTTCTGACCCTGCCTGCACTGGCGGCGGCACCGTTTACACCTGAACAAGAGGCACGCATCAAACAGCTGATTCGTGAAACGCTGGTGCAGAATCCGGCGATTCTGGCCGAAGCAGCTGATGCCTTTGATAAAGAAGCGGCGAAACAGCAGCAGAGCGTTGTCGCGCAGATGGTGAAGAAAAACCACGATGCCCTGTTCAATGATGCCGGCTCACCGCGCATCGGGGCAGAAAAACCGGCGCTGACGCTGGTGTATTTCACTGACTACAACTGCGTGTTCTGCAAGAAATTCGATGCGGATATTGAGAAGCTGCTGAAAACCTATCCACAGGTGGCGGTAGTATTAAAACCGCTGCCGTATCGTGCCGAAACCTCTTTGACATCCGCGCGTTTGGCATTGACGGTTTGGGAACAGCAACCTAAAAACTTCCTGAAACTCCACGAGCGCTTGATGGCGAAAAAGGGCAACCACGACGAAGCGAGCATTGCCGCGGCGCTGGATAAAACCGGTATCAAGCTGAAAGAACCCAGTAAAGCCAGCCTCGACACCATCAATGAGAATCTGACGCTGGCGCAGCAGTTAGGTGTGCAGGGCACGCCTGCTACGCTGGTGGGCAATGAGCTGATCAGCGGCGCGGTGCCTTATGCGCAACTGGAAGCCGCAGTGAAGGGCGCGTTGCAGGCGAAACCATGATGCGTCTCAAGCGCTGGCTGCGTGAAGCAGCAGTGCTGGTGCTAATCGCCGCGGCGATAATTTGGGGCATGGATTGGCTGCGCGCCCCGCAGCTGCCACCCGATCTGGCACAACAGCCGCTGACGACGATCAATAGCGAAGTTAACCTGGCCACGTTAAGTCAGGATAAGCCGGTGCTGGTGTATGTGTGGGCCACCTGGTGCGGGGTGTGCAAACTCACCACGCCCACGGTGGCTGCGCTCAGCCAGAACGGTAGTCAGGTGGTGACCGTGGCACTACGGTCGGGTAATGACCAGCGTGTCGCCACCTGGCTGGAGAAAAAAGGTCTGCAGGGCCCGGCGGTGAACGATGAAAACGGTGCAGTGAGTCAACGCTGGGATATCAACGTGACGCCAACCTTTATCGTGCTACAGCGCGGCAAAGTGGTCAGCACCACCACCGGTTGGAGCAGCGCCTGGGGACTGAAATTGCGGCTTTGGTGGGCGGAAAAATTTCACTAACGCGTAAGTGAGTGTCAGATCGCGCTCAGCAGCGTATTGACGCACAAATAAGGCTTTTGCTTAGTAAAGCTGTCACTTTTCGAAGTGGCAGCTTTTTTTTTGCGCACTGGGGCGGCTGCGATCTCGTCCATCCTGAGCTACCCGCCATATTTGTAGCCTTTTATCATCACGTACAGAAGTTAATGAGCGGCCCCAGACTGCGCTAACGCTGATCGTTTAACGGGCAAGCGGCAATCCAGCAGGCACGCATGCACTCTCCAGGGATGCAGCTGCATGTGTATCCGCTATCTACCGCGACCCGAGAAAATCCTCGCGCTGTGGCGTGAAGGTATCCAGCAGCGTACCCGCCTCCAGACAGACGCAACCGTGCACCACATTAGGCGCTTTATATAATGTGTCTCCCGCGCCGACTTCCTGCGTAACCCCATCAATCGTAAAAGCAAAACGGCCGGCCAACACATAGGTCAGTTGCTCATGGGGGTGATGATGCAGTGGCCCTACCGCATCCTTTTCAAAGGTCACTTCGACCGCCATCATCCGCCCCCCGTGGGCCATGACGCGCCGCGTCACGCCGTTGCCGAGGTCTTCTTTAGTCGTCGCGCTTTTATAAATAAACATCGGTTTTCCTCACCAGTGACTTCATCAATGTGTGACAGATCTCACATCGAAAGGGACATTTCAGGGCTGCATTTTAGCGCACCTTGATTAAAATGAAACGGTGTTTCAAATTAATCTGAGGATGGATCATGAAAATCGCTTTGATGATGGAAAATAGCCAGGCCGCTAAGAACGCAACCGTATGGAAAGAACTGCAAACTGTCTCGCAACCGCTCGGCCATCAGGTGTTTAACGTCGGCATGAGCGACGAGCAGGATCATCATCTGACTTATATTCACCTCGGCATCATGGCTGGACTGTTGCTGAACAGTAAAGCGGCTGACTTTGTGGTCGCAGGTTGTGGGACCGGGCAAGGAGCGTTGGTGTCGCTCAACCTGCATCCCGGTGTCGTGTGCGGCTACTGTATCGATCCCGCCGATGCTTATCTGTTCGCGCAAATTAACAACGGCAATGCGCTGTCGCTGCCTTTCGCCAAGGGTTTTGGTTGGGGAGCCGAGTTGAATCTACGGTTTATCTTCGAGAAAGCCTTCACCGGCGAAAAAGGTTTAGGCTATCCGCCAGAGCGCAAAGAGCCGCAGGTGCGTAATGCGGGCATTCTCAATCAGGTGAAAGCCACGTTGCTGAAAGAAGATTACCTTGATTCACTGCGCGCACTGGATCCTGAACTGGTGAAAGCCGCCGTTGTCGGTGCTCGCTTCCAGGCGTGTCTGTTCGAACACGGACAGAATCAGGACATCGTGCGCTTTGTTCGTGATCTGCTGTAACGATGGGCTGCGTTCAGCCGAGATAATTTTGTATCGGTATGCAGGTGTGATTAGTGCGGCCCTGTAAAATTTAACCCAGTATCTTATGACTGCTGCTTAGGGACTGGGGGTACAGATGATAACGCAGTCTGGTGCCACTCAGGGGCTGGCGGTCCTCGCGCCGCTGACGCGGTATCTTCACGTCATTCGTCTGCCTTTACGGACCGGTGGGGATGGAACATCCATGTTCCAGCCCCACCTTTCGCCCGCATCCATGCGGTCTCTCCTGGCAGACTCACTCTGTTCAGCGCTGCGAAATGCCCGCCCCTGAGTGGCACCAGCCTGCTTGCTAACATCCGTTTACGCTGTTGGGAAGGGCGCGATAGCTCAGGCGATAGCGTTTTTATTTTCACAAAGGGCACAGTGTCTGAGGCCACAGCGCCTCTGCTGCTGTAAAGGGCTATTCGCAGCGCTGAGGCGGAGACGTTGTGCCAGGAGCCAGGCGCAGGGATGCGACAGGCAGTTCGGGTAGGCCATGGATGGCCGTACCCGAACGTTCCGGCCGGCACGACGTTGCAGCCGAGGGTACCGCGAAGCGGCGCGAGGACGGCCCGGCAGCAGCAGAGGTGGTGCGGCCCGCACTAAATCGTGAAGGAAAAGGCTGTTATTCTTGAAAAACGGCAGCCTTATCCAGATAGAGTCTTAACTAACAGACATTACACCCTCAATAACACCCCATTATTTAAGCCCGGCTCGATTCCACCAGCATGCGCGTATAGGGCATCTGCGCACCATTCCCCACCAGGGTTTCCACATCTAATGTTTCTAACAGCTTGCCATGCTGCATCACCGCCACTCGATGACACAGATGCGCCACGACGCCCAGATCGTGCGTCACCATCATGTAGGTCAGGTTCTCCTGCTGCTGCAAGTCACTTAACAAGTTCAGAATCTCTGCCTGCACGGAGACATCGAGCGCGGAGGTGGGCTCATCCAGTAACAGCACTCGTGGTTCGAGAATCAACGCACGGGCTATGGCCACACGCTGGCGCTGACCGCCTGAAAGCTGATGCGGATAGCGGGTTTGCCAGGCACGATTGAGTCCAACCTTTTCCAACATGGCAATCACGCGTTGCGGACGTTGTCCGATACCGTGAATGTGCAACGGCTCTTCCAGGATGTCGCCAATGGTGTGGCGCGGATGCAACGAGCCATAAGGATCCTGGAACACCATCTGCACCTGGCGGCAGAGGGCACGGTCAATACGATGCTCCCGTTTTCGTCCTGCAATCGCGAGCTCGCCGTCCCAATGGGTAAACAGCCCGGCAAGACATTTCAGCACCGTGGTTTTCCCCGATCCAGACTCGCCGACCAGGCCAAAAATTTCTCCTTCACGCACCGACAAATTGACGTCATACAGCACCTGGTTGCGCTGCTCGTCCTCGCCAAAGCTGAGGTTGAGGTGACTCACACTGATCATCTCGGTCATGCTCTCTCCTTAAGGTTGTAACCAGCTGGCCTGGCGCTGCAGCACCGGTAATCGCGAGCGGCGTGCGTCCATATCCGGCAGCGAGGCCAGTAATCCCTGGGTATAAGGATGCCGGGCATGATCAAGCTGATCGGCGGCCAGCGATTCGACCACGCGGCCGGCATACATCACCAACACGCGATCGCAAAAACGTCGCACCAGATTGAGGTCGTGACTGATAAAGATCAGGCCCAGCCCGCGCTGCTGCACCAACTCATCCAGCAGCGTCAACACCTGCAACCGGACAGACACATCCAGCGCCGAGGTCGGCTCATCGGCGATCAGCAACTCGGGGTCGGTGATCAGCATCATGGCGATCATCACGCGCTGGCCTTGACCGCCTGAGATCTCGTGTGGAAAACATTGGTACACACGCTGTGGATCGCGAATCTGTACCACCTCCAGCATCTCCAGCGCCCGCTGGCGTGCCACCTCGCGCTGCCCCGGATGGTGACTGCGCCAGGCTTCGGCAATTTGTTCACCCACGCGTACCACAGGATTCAGTGAGTATTTAGGGTCTTGCATGATCATCGAAATACGTTTGCCGCGCACGGCACGCATTTGTGCAGGCGAAGCGCGTAGCAGATCGACATCCGCAAACTGCATGCGCTGAGCGGTCACTTGCGCGCTGCGCGGGTGCAGTTGCAACAGCGCCCGGCCGACCGTGGATTTGCCTGAGCCTGACTCACCGACAATTGCCAGCTTCTCTTTGCCTAACTGGAAGGAGATGCCACGCACCGCTGGCGTCATCTGGCGGCCATTGACGAAATTAACCTGAAGGTCCTGCACATCGAGCAGGGGAATAGCGCTATTCGCTACGGGGATCGAGGATGTCACGTAAGCCATCTCCTAAGAAATTAAACGCCAGACTGTTGATCAAAATCGCTAATCCCGGCACGGTCACCACCCACCAGCACTCCAGCATGTAAGTGCGGCCACTGGCGATCATCGCGCCCCATTCAGGATCGGGCGGCTGCGCACCCAAGCCAAGAAAACCGAGTCCGGCGGCGGTGAGAATAATGCCGGCCATGTTCATGGTGATGCGGATGATCACCGAGGGCAGACACAGCGGCACGATGTGTTTCCACAAAATGCGCAGGGAAGAGGCACCTTGCAGGCGCACGGCAGAGACAAAGTCCGCCTGACGCAGCGACAGCGCTTCCGCGCGCGCCAGGCGAGCAATCGGCGGCCAGGCGGTGAGGGTGATGGCCATCACTACATGTTCCAGGCCGGGACCCAGCGCCGCGACAAACGCCAGCGCCAGCACCAGACTCGGGAACGAGATGAAGATATCGGTGACGCGCATTAATACGCTGTCCACTTTGCCGCCGAAGTAGCCCGCAGTCACACCCAACAGCAGGCCTAATGGCCCGACGGTGATCGACACCAGCATGACGATGTACAAAGTAATGCGCGCCCCCCACACCAGACGACTGAAGATGTCGCGTCCAAACTCATCGGTGCCAAACCAGTGCTGTGCGTTTGGCGGCGTGAGTGCGTTATTCAAATCCTGAATCAGTGGATGGTAGGGAGCGATCCACGGTGCAAACAGCGCCACGATCAGCAGCAGTAAAATGATGCCCCCACCGATGGCCGTGAGGGGATTGCAGGCCATTTGCCACAGGAAATGGCCGATACGCGAGAGAGTACGGCGACAGCGTGCCACGCGTTCACGCGTGGTGCTGGCATGAAGCAGATCGAGAGAAACAGTCATACTTTGGTCCTCGGATCGAATACCTGATAAAGCAGGTCAGAGAGCAGGTTAAGCAGCACGAAAATCAGGCCGACCACCAATACGCAGCCCATCACCGCATTCATATCGCCGAGCATCAGGCTGCCCGTGAGATAAGAGCCAAAACCGGGCCAGGAAAACACGGTTTCAATCAATACCGCGCCTTCAAGCAGGGATCCATACGCCAGCGCCACCACCGTCAGCAGCTGCACCAGAATATTGCGGAAGGCGTGTTGCCAAATCACCTGCCACTCCGTCAGGCCTTTCACCCGCGCGGTCAAAATGAATTCCTGCGACAGCTGCGCCAGCATAAAGCTGCGCGTCATACGGCTGATGTAGGCGAGTGAATGGAAGCCCAACAAAGAAGCGGGCAAGATCAGATGATTGAGTGCGTTGCTAAACACCGTGAGATTGCCTGCCAGCAGCGCATCGATCAGCAACAATCCAGTGCGACGCGGCACAATGCCATCGAGACTGAAATCAACCCGACCGGCACCACCGACCCAACCCAGATGCGCGTAGAACAGCAGTAAACCGATCATACCGACCCAGAAAATTGGCGTGGAGTAGCCAGCCAGACTGATGATGCGCACCAGATAATCCACCACGCTGTTGCGCCGTGCAGCAGCCCACACGCCCAGCGGCACGCCCAGACCGGTGCCGAGCAGAATGGCGAGTGTGGCCAGTTCAACGGTGGCTGGGAACACACGCAAAATATCGTTGATCACCGGCTGTCCGGTGAGCAGCGCCAGCCCAAGATTGCCGTGCAGCAAGCCTTGCAGATAAATCCAGAACTGCACCCACAACGGTTTATCAAAACCCAGCTGGTGATAAACCTGCTGATAGGTGGCGTGATCGGCATCCGGTCCGACAATGGCCAGCACCGGATCCAGCGGCATCACGCGGCCAATAAAGAAAGTGAGTAGCAACAGGCCGAACAGCGTGATTGCGACCTGCAATACACGGCTACGCGCTCGCCGCCAGTGACGTTTGGTTAAGGTCATTGGGCACCTCCAGCCAGGCTGTCTGGCGTTTTCCACACATCGCGCAGGAAGGTGGTGGCGGAAGGGTGCGGCACATAATCCTGCACGCGATTGTTCACCACCACCGAATCGGTCATTTGAGAAATCGGCATCAGAGCCGGAATCAACTGGTCATAACGTCGTTGAATGGCAAAATAATCCTGCTGCTGCTTTTGTGTATCTCGTTCCAGCAGCGCCTGATCGATCATCTTGTTGAGCTGGGCATCGTAGAAACCGGTGCGCCAGCCTTGAAAATTCGTCAGCCGGGCACTGTCAGCATTATTCGGGTTGTACACCAGCGAACGCAGACTAGAGTGCGGGTGCGGTTCTACACCGCTGCCACCTCGACCGACCAGTAAATTAAACTGGCGTTCGCGCATTGCGCCATAAATCTGGTTACCGGTGCCGGTGATGATTTTGGCGCGAATGCCTGCCTGCATCAGTGTCGATTGAATGGCGATGGCGATGTTCAGGAAGGGTTGGTCGGCTAACACGCGCAAGGTGGTGTCGAAGCCATTAGGGTAGCCCGCAGCCGCCAGCAACGCTTTGGCGCGTGGCACATCGAGTCGATAGCCGGGATCGGGCAGTGTTTCAGGCATACCAGACTGGATCGGACGCTGATGCAAGGTGCCATAACCGGCCATCAGGGTTTTATTGATGCCCTGATAATCGACTAAGTAGCGCACGGCTTCGCGCACTTGCGGGTTGGCGAAGTGGTCATCCTTCATGCTCATTGCCAGGTAATAGAGCGTGCCTTTCTGCACCGCATCAATGCTGAGATCGGGATCGTGGCGCAGCGCCTGCACATCAGGAATGGCCATGTTACTGGCGATGTCGATATCCCCTTTTTGCATCATCAAACGCAGGGTTTGTGACTCCTGCAAATGGCGGAACACCACGCGGGTTAATCTGGCAGCGCCACGCCAGTAATTTTCATCCCTGCTCATGCGCAATACATCTTTGGCCTGCCACACATCAAGACGAAACGGGCCTGAACCGGCTTCGTGCGTGGTTAACCAGCGGTTGCCCCAGTCATTATTGACCGCATGTGCCTGCACCGTTTTGCTGTCCAGCACCACCATGCTGCCGAGTGCGGCCAGGGAATAGAGCACCAGCTGCGGATCGTTAGGCTTAGGCAACTGGATCACCACCGTGTGGGCATCGGGGGCAGTGATCATCTGATCCACATTGTCCTTGCTAAAGCCGTACGATTTCCACACTGAAGCTTGTGCCAGATTTAGATGCAGCACCCGACGCATCGACCAAATCACGTCTTCGCTCGTCAGCGGGTGACCGGAATGGAAATGCACGCCATCTCGCAGATGGAAAGTGAGTTGGCGATGATCGGCGCTGATCTCCCAACGTTCCGCCAGAGCAGGGCGCACGTGGGTGAGCTGGCGCGGGTCCAACTCGACGAGCCCATCATAGAGATTGACCACAATGCCCACCACTTCATTGCCGGTCATGGCAGCGGGATCGAGCGTCAATAGGTTGTTCATGTTCATGCCCACGATCAGCTGGTCGTCTGGCGTGGCGGCCAGCAGCGACGGGCTACCCGTGAGCAGCAGCAGCGTGGCACACCACGCTCTGCAATAACGAGAAATGTTCATAAGCAAAGTCCAGCAGGTCAGAGGTTTATAGTTGTTTGCCGTACTGCTTGTGTTCGACGCTTACCAGCGATTCACCGTATGCGTTTCAATCCAGCTGAAATTGATGTCCTCCCCGAGTCCAGGCCGCGTGGGTAGATGCACAAAGCCCTTGTCATCCATCGGATCGACCAGGCTGTTGAGATAGGCGGGCGGTTGTTCGTAATCGAGGAAAGGGTGCAGCAGTCCGCGCTCATACCAGCGGCAGTTACGAATCGCACCCACCACCGCGATGCTGGCCGCACCGTTGCCATGGACTTCACAATCCATACCGAAGGCTTCGGCCAGGCTGGCCACTTTCAGGGTGGCAGATATGCCACCGACACCGTTGGCCCCGGCCCGCAGGATGTCACAGGCTCCTGCACGCACCCAATCGGCACGGCTGTGGTGTTTGCCGCCGAGACTCTCCGGCCCAAGGACGTCAATGCTGAGGTTTTCCGCCAGCCAGGCATAGGAGGCCATGCTTTCCTCTTCCATCGGCTCTTCAAACCAGGCGAAGTTAAGCTTCTCCAGTGCTTTACCGATGGTGAGGGCCTCGCTGCGACTGTACCAGTGGTAGCCGTCCAGCATCAGGGCGATATCCGGACCTACCGCTTCGCGTACCGCGGCACAGGCTTTGATATCCATCGCGGTGCTGGGGGCAAATGAAACCGGCGGCATCCAGGTATGCAGTTTGATGGCTTGATAACCGCGTGCTACCAACTTCTCGGCAAACTGGGCGTACTCGTCCGGCGTTGAGAGGCCACCTTCAAGCTCATCGCCACACATGGTGCTGCCGTAAGCGGGGATTTTCTCGCGATAGCCGCCCAGCAGCTTATGCACCGGCTGTTTAAGTTTGCGGCCAATCAAATCCCACAGCGCTTGTTCCACGGCGGAGAGCGCTCGTTCGGTGAGCTGATGTGCGCTGCCGCGCTGCCAGTGCACCAGATCCTGCCAAAGACGTTCACGATCAAAGGCGTTTTGCCCAATCAGCACCTTACGGAAGAAGGCGTTGACCACGTGCGGCCGTATGACTTCTGCTGGCGCAAAGGCGTAACCACAATCGCCGTCTTCGCTGGTCAGGGTGAGCAGCGCCATTTGTGCATCGGTTTCTGCACCGGGATGGGAGTGCCCGGCGCTGTCGGAAACACGGCGCGTTGGGTAGGTAAAAAGAGTGACATCAATGGCGCTGATCTTCACGGTATGGCCTCCAGAACGATTTCCATGCTCAGGCTGAGCGTTATCTAAAAATTAAAACGGCGTTTCATTTCGTAATTTAGCCTTCACATTTTGTTTACGCATTAGCCAAAATGCGGGAAGAGCAGCCGATTAATTGGGCAGTTGCATGGCTTGCTGTGAGCATATTCACGGATGCGGGACGTTTTGTGAGCGATGGCACAGTGATGTGATGCGTTAACGGATGTAAAAAAATGTGTCCCAGGGGCTTTTCATTTCGCGTCTGCCAGGTAATAGTGACGCCGCGAAATTTTAATAATAATCATTATCATTTGTATGGGTAGACACAATGAAAAAATGGCTGTTAGCGCTGGGGTTACTGGCTGTGGCGGATTCCGCTTCGGCAAAAATCATCACTGACATTGCAGGACGTCAGGTTGAAGTTAAAGAGGAATCGAAACGCATTATTTTGGGCGAAGGGCGCCAGATGTATCTGTTGGCGGCTTTCGATACTGCTGCACCGTTCCATCGCGTGGTGGGCTGGCGTGATGACTTCCATAAGGCCGACTATGACGGTTATATGGCCTATGAGAAAAAGTATCCGGAAATTAAAAAGCTGCCGACCTTCGGTGGCGCAAAAGACGGTACCTTTAACGTTGAGCAAGCCCTGACGTTAAAACCGGATCTGGTGCTGATGAATCTGGAATCCAAAGCGGCGACGGATGAAGGCAAGTTGATTGAGAAGTTGCAGGCGGTTGGCGTACCGGTGGTGTTTATCGACTTCCGTGAGAAACCGATGGAGCACGCCGAGAAGAGCATCCGCATCATGGGCGAACTGGTCAATAACCCGCAGCGTGCTGAAGAGATCGTGGCTTTCCGCCGTGCGCAGATCGAAAAGGTGACCGATCGCCTGAAAAACTTCGCGGGTCCGCGTCCGAAAGTGATGATTGACCGTGCGGGCGGGTATACCGACGAATGCTGCATGTCGTTTGGAAACGAGAACTTTGGTCAGATGGTGGAACTCTCTGGCGGCAGCAATATCGCTAAAGATCTGATTCCAGGTACATTCGGTACCCTCAACCCAGAGCAAATCATTGCCAGCCGCCCGGATGTGGTGGTGGTGACGGGCGCAAACTGGAAGAACTACAACACCGTGGGTAAATGGGTGGGCGTGGGTCCTGGCGCTGATATACAAGAAGCCACGGCACGTCTGAAGTTGCTGATGATGCGCGATGCGTTTAAAACTTTGCCAGTAGCGCATAACGGTAATGCGCACGCCATCTGGCATCAGTTCTATGACAGCCCGTATCAGTTTGTCGCGATTCAGGCACTGGCCAAGTGGCTGCATCCGGACCTGTTCAAAGATCTCGATCCTGACGCCACCTTCCGCGAGTTTCATGAGAAGTTTCTGCCACTGCCTTATCAGCCAGGTTACTGGGTCACACTGCCGGCTGAGAAGTCATAATTTAGGCTATTTGCGGCAATAACGCGCATTACTCTTCATCTTTACTAATATTTTACAGGCGCCTGGCGGCGATTTCGGGGAAGCGAAATCGCCGCCATAGCCTGAATAATAAACGTAATAGGGAGAGTGAAATGTTGTATACCTCGGGACGTTCAGCGTTTGCTGTAGGGCTTTACGCTCTACTGGAACCGCTGCCGCTGGGCTTTTTTGTCGCCGCCTGGCTGTTCGATATCATCTATCTGCAAACCTTCGTCATCATGTGGACCAAATCAGCCAGTTGGTTGATTGCGATGGGTCTGGTGCTGGCGATCCTGCCAAGATTAATCAGTCTTGTTTACTTATTTCGCGGCCCTTATCCCAGTGAGAAGCTCCATTTCTGGCTGTCACTGCTGGCTATCCTCGTGGCTATCGCGAATGCCTTTATTCACAGTCGCGATGCTTACGCGGTGGTGCCACTTGGCGTCACACTCTCTACGGTGGTGGTGGCCTTACTGCTGGTCGCTAATCTGCAGCTCGCGCTGCGCGGACGCAGCACGTCAGGAGGTCGCGAATGAAGAAGATTCTTGGTGCAGTGACCCTGACAATGGTTCTGAGCGCCTGTGACGATGGTGCGTTGATCGATCCGCAAAAGCAAATTGGCCCCAATCCTGAGCTGCCGCAAGCACAAAACTTCTTTATGCCGCCGATGCAGGTGCCAGAAGCCATACCGTGGAAAGCGGGTGAAATGCCGAAGGTCGCGCAGGGGCTGAAAATTGAAAAGATCGCCGACAATTTGCAGCATCCTCGCCAGGTGCTGGTCCTTCCTAATAATGATGTGCTGGTCGCCGAATCCAACGGTACGCCGAAGCCGACCACGGCACCTAAAGATCTCATCACCGGTATGGTGAAAAATGCATCGGGTAAAGGCGGGGCTGGCGGAAACCGAATTACGCTTCTACGTAACGTGAACGGCAAATGGGAGCAACATCGTTTCATCGACAATCTTACCGCCCCCTTTGGCATGCAGCTGGTCGGAAACACGCTGTATGTCGCGAATGCCGATAGTCTGGTGAAGTTCCCGTATCAAACCGGGCAAACCGAAATTCACACACCGCCGGTGGAAGTTACTGAATTGCCTGGCGGGCCGATCAATCACCACTGGACCAAATCGCTGGTCGCCAGCCCCGATGGCAGCAAGCTGTATGTCGGCGTGGGGTCTAACAGTAATGTCAGTGAGAATGGCATTGGCGAAGAGTATCGTCGTGCGGCGGTACTGGAAGTGGATGCAGCCAGCGGAGCCAGTCGCATTTATGCCAGCGGTCTGCGCAATCCAACCGGTCTGCAATGGGAACCGCAAAGCGGCAAGCTATGGGCGATTGTCAACGAGCGAGACGAAATCGGCTCAGACCTGGTGCCAGATTACATGACATCAGTGCAGGAGAAAGGCTTTTACGGCTGGCCTTACAGCTATTATGGCCAACATATCGATGTGCGGGCGCAGCCACAGCGTCCCGATTTAGTCGAGAAGGCCATCAAGCCGGATTACGCGCTCAGCTCGCATGTGGCACCGCTTGGCTTGCTGTTCTATGGCGCAGATAACATGCCGCAGTATCGCGGAGGGGCATTTATCAGTGAGCACGGCAGTTGGAATCGTACGCCGTTGAATGGGTACCAGGTGGTGTGGGTGAAATTCGAAAACGGAAAACCGGTTGGACAGCCGCAGCCAGTCGTCACGGGATTCCTGACCGATGACCAAAAACAGGTACGAGGTTTGCCGGTCGGCCTGGCTTCAGACCAGCAGGGCGGTGTGTTGATCGCGGATGATGCCGGTAATGCCATCTGGCGTGTCAGTTCGGCAAACTGATTATCGCAGGCAATAAAAAAGGATTTGGCTATCACGCCAAATCCTTTTTTTATGTTCGCTAACTGGCTGGTAACCGCGCTGCGAACGGGGTGCTCAGCACTCCTCACAAAGCAAATCATAAAATGTGCGGGGGAATATTTCAAGTTTCGCAAAAATACTGTATGGTTATACAGGTGTTGAGTGGCGAGCGCAGTCTCATTGTTTTCTGATGACTCCCAGGGGCGCGGATTGTCAAATCCCGGCAGGTTTCAGGTGGTGCTGGCCTGTGGCTTCCACAATGAGTGGCGCTCAGCACTCCTCACAGCTGTGCTCAGGCCATCGGCGGGTGGAGTCAAAGCCCCGACGGCTGAAAGGCGCGCTCCTGTCAGAGGAGAAGGAAAGTGATGGAACTTGTTCGGTTACTCCTGGACCTGGTCCGGGTGATCCTGCAAATCATCGTTGCCCTTTTGCAACTGACCGGTCAGGCACATTGACCGGAACTTGAAGCAAGGCGGAGCTCACCCCTCCGCCTTTTTTCGTTCTTTGCCAGCAGTGATAATTTCGCCATATCCGTCGTTTCCTTCCGGTACTAAATTCTCTTTGCCAAACCGTGAAAATGTGATTATCAGCATAGCTAACTTATGTTATGAATTTAGCCTTAGAAAAATATAATCAGGTAAAGGTTTTATGTCGTCGCAAAAGTTATCCCATAACGTTAAACGCATTCATTCATCAGCCATTCGCGATTTATTGAAACACAGCAAAATGGAAGGGGTGATTTCACTCGGTGGTGGTATCCCGAATCCCGATCTGTTTGATACCGAAGGTCTGCGCATTGCCATGGACCGTGCGCTAACCCAGGATGGGCACAATGCGTTTCAGTATGGCTTGAGTGAAGGGGATCCGCTGTTACGTGAAGCGATCTGCCGCATTTCAGCCGATCGTGGTATCGATTGCACACCGGACGACGTTGTGGTCACTTCCGGGTCACAGCAATCACTGGATATCCTTGCGCGCGCGCTGATTAACCCAGGCGACGTGGTGGTGGTGGAGCGTCCGACTTATCTCGCCGCGTTACAGGTCTTCCAGTTGGCTGATGCGCAATTTAAGTCTGTGGGTACCGATGGCGAAGGCATGATCGTCGACGAGTTGGCAGAACTGGTCAAACAGACGCCAATCAAAGCCGTGTATATCGTTCCGACCTTTGGCAACCCAAGCGGTGTGACCTTATCAGAAGCGCGCCGTCAGCAGCTGGTTGCACTGGCGAAGCAGTATGATTTCCTGATTTTTGAAGACGATCCCTACAGCGAGATCAACTTCACCGACCAGACATTCCGCCCATTGAAATCCCATGCGCAAGCCATGGGTGCCAGTGAGAATGTCATTTATACCTCGACCTTTTCCAAAATTCTGGCGCCGGGTGCACGTGTTGGCTGGATTACCATGCCGGGTTGGTTGAAATCATCGGTGGTGAACCTGAAGCAGGCGACGGATCTGCACACCAGTGCCTTGTCACAATCCCTGACGCGTCATTATCTGGAAACCGGTCGCTTGCCGGAGCAGATTCGCTTGATCCGCGCGGCCTATAAGCAGAAGTGCGATGCACTGTGTGCAGCACTGGAGACGGAGTTGGGGGATAAGCTGCACTTCTATCGCCCGCTGGGTGGCATGTTCCTGTGGGCAACCTTCAAAGAAGCCTTCAACACCACCGAATGGCTGAAAACCACGCTGAGCAATGGTGTGGTGTATGTTCCCGGTGAGTTTTTCTACTGTGATAATCCGGATACTTCTACGCTGCGTATTTCGTATGCTTCAGTATCGGAAACCAATTTAGCTCTCGCAGCACAGCGTTTAAAAGCTTCGTTACCGCAGTAATCACCTGAAAGCCCTTGGTGACAAGGGCTCATGCTAGCCGTTGGCGCTGTCCAGCGGCCAGGATTCAAACAGGTAACCATCAAAATAGATGTCATCGACGTCTGAAAATTCCAGCAAGCGCTGTTTTACATTCTCCAGATGCTGCCACATGGCCTGCTTGGCGGCGCGTGCATCTTTCTTAATCAGCGTGGCGAGAATCTTCTTGTGGTCGTCCAGCCACTGTTTGCGGTAATGGGTGTTGACCAGATGACGATGCAGCTGGCTCCACATCACATTGTCTTCACGCCACTGCCAGGACTGCTTAAACAGTTCGACCAACATGCTGTTGTGGGTGGCTTCGGCAATCGCTAAGTGGAAATTACGATCGCCGTTCTCGCTCTCGTTGACCGCGCCAGAAGCGAGTTCTTTCTCTTCCAGTTCCAGCGCCTGTCGCATCTTAATGATGTCTTCACGGGTTGCCTGCAGCGCGGCAAACTCAGCAATATTGCTCTCCAGAAGCTGACGCGCCTGCAGCATTTCAAACGGCCCGGCATCATTGCAGGCCGCCTGCGCTGATGCTCGCGGTGTAGGACTGTCATTCACAACATAAATGCCTGCACCCCGGCGCACCTCAATCAAGCCTTCCAGTTCCAGCATAATCAGAGCCTCACGCACCAGCGTACGCGTGACATCCAGCAGCGCAGCCAGTTCACGCTCAGGCGGCAACCGCTCGCCCACGGCATACTGCTTTTGCGTAATCATGTTACGCAACATTTCCCCCACTTCCTGATAAGGGCGCTGTGCTGATGCTTGTGTTTTCATGAGCTCTTTTCTGCTGATTAAGAAGTTTACGACCACTGACGCTGCCATCAATTGCGCCCTGCACTATAGCACAGGGCGCAATTTTCAACGTGGATTGAGGGCAAAGTAGCGCTGTGCGTTGTTAAAGCAAATATCTTGCAGCATGCTGCCAAGTACGGCTTCATCGTGCGGCACAATGCCATCCTGCACCCATTGACCGAGCAGGTTGCACAGAATACGGCGGAAGTATTCGTGACGTGTGTAAGAGAGGAAGCTGCGTGAATCGGTCAGCATCCCGACAAACTGGCTGAGCAAACCGATTTGAGACAGTTGCTCCAACTGGCGCAGCATGCCATCGCGCTGATCGTTGAACCACCAGCCGGAACCAAACTGCACTTTTCCGGCGATGCCCGCACCTTGGAAGTTACCTGCCATGGTCGCCAGCACTTCGTTGTCACGCGGATTGAGGCAGTACAGAATGGTCTTTGGCAGTTGATCATTAACATCCATCGCATCCAGCAGGCGCGAGAGCGGCAAAGCAATATTGTTATCGCCAATGGAGTCAAAACCGCTGTCGGCACCGAGCAAACGGAACAGGCGAGTGCTGTTGTTGCGAATGGCACCGATGTGTAACTGCATCACCCAATCACGTCGTGCATATTCGGAACCCAACCAGACCAGCACCGCGCTGCTAAACTGCGCGATTTCCCGTTCGCTCAGCGTGTCGCCGTTGCGACGTTTCGCCAGAATGGCGTCCAACACGCTATCGTCGGGAACAGGTGCAAAGCGCAGCACTTCAATCCCGTGATCCGCTGCACGACAGCCATGGGCAGAGAAGTGATCTAAACGGCGTAACAGCGCGGTGCGCAACGCATCAAAGTCGGTGATCGCCACATCCGCTGCTGCCTCCAGCCGTCCCAGGTATTCAACAAAGCCTTCAAGCTCAATCTTGAACACCTTATCCGGGCGCCAGCTTGGGGCGACATCAATATCAAAGCTGCTGTCTTCAGCAATCTGACGATGATATTGCAGCGAATCAACCGGATCATCGGTGGTGCCAACCATACGTACATTCATTTGACGCATAATGCCGCGTGCAGAAAATGCCGGGGTTGCCAGTTTCTCGGCGCATTCGTCCCATACGCGTTGTGCGGTGTCCGGCCCAAATAACGTATTGGTGATGCCGAATGGGCGACGCAGCTCCAGATGCGTCCAATGGTAGAGCGGATTGCCCAGCGTTTTGGGCACGGTGTGGGCCCACGCGAGATATTTATCGTAATCGCTCGTAGATTTACCGGTGATCAGTGATTCATCCACGCCCGCAGCACGCAAGGCACGCCATTTGTAATGGTCACCTTCCAGCCAAATCTGACCGAGGTTTGCGAACTGACGATCCTCGGCGATCTCCTGCGGGTTGAGATGACAGTGATAATCGTAGATCGGCATATCGGCGGCAAAGTCATGGTACAAACGACGCGCAACGTCGCTTTGCAGCAGGAAATCGTCATCCATAAAGTGCTTCATTTCGGCTCCTGATTCAGGGATGCAACGGCGGCACGGGCACCATGCTGGCAAAGTTGCGCGTACACCTGTTGAAGATGGCTGACGAAGCCCGGATTGGCGGGCAAATCGTCTCCAAAAATGGTTCTCACGGCAAGCAGGGCGCTAACACGGGCATCGCCTTCTGGCGTGTGCTGGTTGATGTCTTTTAGCGTAGCAATTAATGGGTCAACCACATCAAATGCTTCACCTCGTTCATTTTGTCCGAGTACGTAACGCATCCAGCCAGCAATGCCCAGCATCAAGTGGCGATAGTCACTGCCCTGCAGCAAGTGATAGCGCACGGAATCGAGCCAGCGCTGTGGCAGCTTCTGACTGCCATCCATCGCAATCTGTTGCGTCCGGTGGCGCAGCGAAGGGTTGCTAAAACGCTCAATCAACTGGCTGGCATAGGCGTGCAGATCGATCCCCTCAGGCATCGACAGCGTAGGTGCCTGCTCTTGCATCATCAGTGCCAATGCCGCCTGGCGATAGGTCGGGAGTTGCATGGTTTCAGCGATGGTTTCACAGCCACCCAAATACCCGAGATAGGCAAGAAATGAGTGACTGCCGTTGAGCATCCGCAGTTTCATCATTTCAAAAGGCGCAACGTCGGCCACAAACTGCGCGCCAACGCGATCCCATTCTGGGCGACCGTTGACAAACTTATCTTCGATCACCCATTGCCGAAACGGCTCACAGGCCACGCCACAGGGATCGTCTACGCCCAGTAGCGCACGAATTTCCTGTTGAGTTTCGTCGGTCACTGCGGGAACAATGCGGTCAACCATGCTGCTGGGGAAAGTCACGTTCTCATCAATCCAATGCGCCAGTGCGGTATCGCGCAACTGCGCCAGGCCCACCACAGCGGCGCGCGCTACATGGCCGTTATCACGCAGGTTGTCGCAGGAGAGCACCGTAAACGGCCCAACACCGCGTTCACGACGAACACGTAATGCTTCGACGATGAAACCAATGGCAGATTTAGGCGTCGTGGGGTGCGCAATATCATGTTGTATCAACGTATTGTCAGCATCCAACTCACCGTTAGCACCTTGGGTGCAATAGCCTTTTTCCGTCACCGTCAATGAAACGATAGCGGTTTCCGGACGAGCCAGCGCGTCGATAATGCCGTCGTGTCCATCCAGCGCAGGGTGTAAGGCTTCTTTGATGGCCGCAACGAGGTGAACATCGTTCTGCTCGGCACCTTTTTCCGTCACGCTGTAGAGCAGATCTTGCTGGCGCAGTTGTTCGACCAACAGTTTGCCGCTCGCCGACATCAGGTTGACCTCACAAATGCCCCAGTCAGTGTCGCTGATTTCTAGCAGATGATGCAGATACAACGCCTGATGCGCGCGATGAAAGGCGCCACAGCCGATATGCACAATACGCGGTACCAGCCGCTGATGATTCCAGGCGGGGCGGGTGACGTTTAGCTCGCCATTGGCAAGGTTGTGTTCCATGTAAACTCCATTCGACCCGATGCGCATAAATGCGCACCCTACATCGGACCGATGCATGTAAGGGAGAGGCCCCATATGGCCTACCGGTGGATTTTGGGGGGATGTTCCCTACAGCCTACCGATGGATTATAGGGTCGCCATTTATGGCGACCACGACGGCGCTAAGCTTTCAGAAATAAGCGCGATGGATCGCCAGCTCCACACCGCGAATTTCCGCCAATCCTTTCAGACGACCAATGGCGGAATAGCCGGGGTTGGTTTTCTTTCTTAAATCGTCGAGCATCTGGTGACCATGATCAGGGCGCATCGGAATCAAATCCTCCTGACCGGCCGCTTTACGGCGATGTTCTTCTTCAGCAAGCGCTTTGATCACCGCGAACATGTCGACATCGCCGCCCAAATGCGCCGCCTCGTGGAAGGTGTTTGGATTCTCTTCGCGTTTGGTTGACCGCAAGTGCGCAAAGTAGATACGCGGACCAAAACGTTTCACCATGCCGGCGAGGTCGTTTTCAGCTAAGACGCCATAAGAACCGGTGCACATGGTGAACCCATTCGCCGGGCTCGGTACGGTATCGATCATCCACTGTAAGTCTTCTGCATGGGAGACAATACGCGGTAAACCAAGAATCGGACGAGGTGGATCATCCGGGTGAACAGCCATACGAATACCGGCTTCTTCTGCTACCGGAATAATGGCGCGCAGGAAGGTAGCGAAGTTTTCACGTAATTCAGCTTTGCCGATACCATCATAACGGGCTAATTGCGCACGGAACTGGTCCAGCGTGTAACCTTCTTCTGCACCCGGTAAACCCGCGATGATATTGCGCGTCAGGCGGGTTTTATGCGCTTCGCTCATGGTGGCGAAACGCTCAGCTGCCTGCGCTATTTCAGTGGCGCTGTAATCCTTCTCCGCACCGGGACGCTGCAAAATGTGCAGTTCAAACACGGCAAATTCGATCTGATCGAAACGCAGGGCTTTCGCGCCATCGGGTAACAGATATTCAAGGTCCGTGCGCGTCCAGTCGAGAATCGGCATGAAGTTGTAGCAAACTGTTTTGATACCGCATTGCGCCAGATTTCGCAGCGACTGCTGATAATGACTGATCCACTTCTGACACTCACCGCTGCCGGTTTTGATCTCTTCGTGAATCGGCACGCTTTCCACCACTGACCACACCAGACCAGCGGCTTCCACGATGGCTTTACGCTGCATAATTTCGTCCACCGACCACACTTCGCCGTTAGGGATGTGGTGCAGGGCGGTGACGATGCCGGTCGCGCCAGCCTGTCGTGCATCGGCAAGAGAAACGGGATCATTTGGGCCATACCAGCGCCAGGTCTGCTTCATGTTGTTACCTCTTCTCGGCCCTGAGATGAAACTCAAGACGATTCTTATATTGGTTGACCTATTTATCGGTTAGCGCACTGTTTATGACATGGATTGCGCTTTCAGGCCCTAAAATTCGACTCTTTGACAGCGGATGTCAACCTGGTTAGCCATTTTGGTTAACCAGATCACAAATGCGGCATCTTACTGGCGACCAGATTCAGCATCTGTGGTTCACTCCTGGCGGATGGTTAGAGATGACTTACTGAAGTCGCTCCTCAACAACAAGCAGCAATTCCTGTGCGGCAACCAGCGATATTTCCGGTTTATCAATAGCCCGCGCAAAGATCACAGGATTTGTAAGCTCATGATGTTAATAAAGATTGGAGAACCAGATGAACCGCAGTTTGAATCCAGGGATCGCTGCCGCTGGCAGCAAACGCACCTTCCGCAATTTGCGCTGGTGGGTATTGGTGTTGTTCTTAGCGGGCGTTACCGTCAACTACATCACGCGTAACTCATTGGGCATTCTGGCGCCTGAGCTGAAAACCAGCCTGGGCATCACTACTGAACAATATTCATGGATCGTCGGTGCGTTTCAGCTGGCGTATACCTTCTTTCAACCGATTTGCGGCTGGCTGATTGATGTGATCGGTCTCAAAGCCGGCTTCCTGATTTGTGCTTCGGTCTGGGCGGTTGCCTGTCTGTTCCATGCCGGGGCGGCGAGCTGGGTGCATCTTGCCATTCTGCGCTTTGTCATGGGTGGCGCGGAAGCTGCGGCAACACCTGCCAACGCCAAAGTGTTAGGCGAATGGTTCCCGAAAAAAGAGCGTCCGGTTGCAGCGGGTTGGGCCGGCGTGGGCTTCTCAATTGGTGCGATGTTGGCGCCGCCGATCATCTATTTTGCTCACGCTTCCTTCGGTTGGCAGGGCGCGTTCCTGTTTACTGGTTGTCTGGCGCTGGCGTGGGTGGTGCTCTGGTGGTTGCTGTATCGCGATCCGGAAATTCATCCCAATCTGTCTACATCGGAACTCGAATTCATTCGTCAGGATAATGAACCTCCCGCCGTCAAACTCCCTTTCTTCAAGGCACTGAAAAGCGTTTCAAAAAATAAACGTTTTTACGGTATCGCCATTCCTGCCTTTATGGCCGAACCGGCGTGGGGCGTACTGAGTTTTTGGGTGCCGCTCTATCTGGCGAAAGATCTCGGGATGGATCTCAAGCAGATCGCCATGTTTGCCTGGATGCCGTTCCTCGCTGCGGACCTCGGCAGTGTGGCCAGTGGCTATCTGACGCGTCTCTACACCCGTCTGTTTGGTTTTAGACTGGTCAACTCGGTGGTCGCCAGCTCGGTCACCGGCGCTTTCCTGATGCTCTCCCTCGCGCTGGTGGCGATGACCAAAGATCCCTACTTCGCGATTGCGCTGATCTCGATTGGCGGTTTCGGTCACCAGATCATCTCCTGCATGCTCAGCGCGCTGGTGGTGGAGAAATTCGATAAGGGCCAGATGGCCACCGTCAACGGTATGCGCGGTTCCTTCGCGTGGATCTCCAGCTTCCTGTTCTCACTGGTGATCGGCGTCACCGCCGACAAGATTGGCTTTAACCCGCTGTTTGTCGCCATGGGCTTCTTCGACCTGATTGGCGCGGTCTTCCTGATTGCATTTATTGCTGAACGTCGCGCCCAGCGCGCCTGAATAAAGTAGGTAACAATGAAAACCTTAAAAAATTGGTCACTCACACATTCTGATCAACACCATGTTGCATTAACCGTCGATGGAAAATACACGCTGAACCTGTATGTGCTGGAATCTGGCATGTTCCGTGTCTCGATTAAACGCCAAAGCGGCTATGCGCTGGACCGCACCTGGAGCATTGCGCCAGACAGCGATGTGCCGTGGGAAGGGCGTTCGCGTGACAGTCTGGCAGGCTTTACCCTGCCAGGATTCACCCTGGAAGAAGAGGGCGATACGCTGGTGGTCTCCACCGATGTGCTGCGCGTGATTGTCCATCAGCCGCTGGCGCTGGAGTGGCAACATCGTGATAGCGCTGGCGCCTGGCAACTGCTGACCTGCGACCGCCCAACCAGTGCCTATCTGATTAACGCGCACGGCGATGGCGTGGCGCACTACCAGCGTCGTATGAATGACGATGCCTATTACGGCCTGGGCGAGAAAGCCGGTGACCTGCAGCGCAATGGCAAGCGTTATGAAATGCGTAACCTTGATGCGATGGGTTATAACGCCTCTTCAACCGATCCGCTGTACAAACATGTACCCTTTACCATTACGCGCCGCAGCGATGTGAGTTTCGGCCTTTACTACGATAACCTCAGCAGCAGCTGGTTTGATCTCGGCAACGAGTTGGATAACTACCATCAGCCTTATCGCCGCTGGCAGGCTGAAAGCGGCGATATTGATTACTACCTGTTTGTTGGCAGCAAAGTGCTGGATGTCACCAAAGCCTTTGTGCGTCTGACCGGTAAAACGCTGTTTGGTCCGAAATGGAGCCTCGGCTACAGCGGTTCCACCATGCACTACACCGATGCACCGGATGCGCAAAATCAGCTGATGAACTTCATTCGCCTGTGTGAAGAGCACGACATTCCGTGTGACTCTTTCCAGCTGTCATCGGGTTATACCTCGATCAATAACAAGCGCTATGTATTTAACTGGAACTACGACAAGGTGCCGCAGCCGGAAGTGATGAGCCAGGCGTTTCACGATGCCGGTTTGCGCTTGGCAGCCAACATCAAGCCATGCTTATTGCAGGACCATCCGCGTTATGAAGAAGTTGCGGCGCAAGGCTTGTTTGTCCGCGATTCGGAACAGGATGCGCCAGAGCGCTCGGTGTTCTGGGACGATGAGGGTTCACATCTTGATTTCACCCATCCGCAGGCGGTGGCCTGGTGGCAGGAAAATGTCACCCAACAGCTGCTGGCGAAGGGCATTGACTCGACCTGGAACGACAACAACGAATATGAAGTGTGGGACGGCGAAGCGCGCTGCCACGGCTTTGGTACGCCCATCGCCATCAAGCATATTCGCCCGGTGATGCCACTACTGATGATGCGTGCGTCAATGGAAGCGCAGCAGCGTTTTGCTCCAGAGAAGCGTCCTTTCCTGATCTCGCGTTCTGGCTGCGCCGGCATGCAACGCTATGTGCAAACCTGGAGCGGTGATAACCGTACTAACTGGACGTCACTGCGTTACAACATCCGCATGGGCCTGGGGATGAGTTTGTCGGGACTGTACAACGTGGGTCATGACGTGGGTGGGTTCTCGGGTGATAAGCCGGATGCAGAATTGTTCGTGCGTTGGGTGCAAAACGGCGTGATGCATCCGCGTTTCACCATTCACTCGTGGAATGACGATCACACGGTGAATGAACCCTGGATGTATCCGACAGTTACCCCTGCGATTCGTGCTGCGATTGAACTGCGTTATCGCCTGCTGCCCTACCTCTATACCTTGCTGTGGCAAGCGCATGCTGATGATGAGCCGATGCTGCGTCCAACCTTCCTCGACCATGAGCAGGATAAACAGACCTTCGCTGAGTGCGATGAGTTTATGCTGGGTCGCGATTTGCTGGTGGCCAGCGTAGTGGAAGCCGGTCAGCGTGAACGCCGTTTGTGGCTGCCAGATAACCAAACAGGTTGGTATGACTTCGCAACGCAGCAGTGGTATAGCGGCGGCCAGTGGATCACCTTGCCAGCACCGCTGGAAACCCAGCCGATGTTGGTGCGAGCCGGCGCTGCATTGCCGCTCAGTCAGCGTTTGCGTCATGTGGATGCGCAAGCGGATGACCGCCGCACGCTGCAACTTTATCCATTACAGAGTAAAGGCGAGAGCAAAGGTCTGGTATTTGAAGATGACGGTGAGTCCTGGGGTTATCAGCAGGGCAACGCCTTGTGGTTAAGCTGGGAAATGCGCAGCGATGCCGAAGCGATTCACCTGAGCTTCCAGCGTAAAGGCGATTACCAGCCAGCCTGGGAAACGCTGCAGATCGCCTTGCCAGCCGGAGAACGACGCCAGCTTTATATTGATGGCGTAGCGGTTGAAAAAGCGGATGCGCAAAAGGTGATGGCGGACATCGCGAGTCACTAATTGCCAGCCTTAAGGAGGAGTGTGCAGCAATGCGCACTCCTCAAACTCACGGCGTCCGGCCTTAGCAGCGCGTCCTGGGAGTAACACGCAATAGCTTCATCAGTTCGCTATTCATAAACGGCGCCTCAAACTTAACTTTTAATTAATCTATCAACCCTTTCGCCCGCGCCAGCAAAAACGCGGTCACGGAGGTGGCATCGGTGACTTTCCCTGCCAACACCAGTTGCAGAAACTCGCTGATCTTCATTTTTCGCGCGGTCAGCCCAACTTCTTCCGCATCCAGGCTTTGTCCCTGATAGCGCAACTCGCTGGCAAGGTAGATGTGGTATCCCTGCGCTGAATATCCCTGTGCCAGTTTTTGATAGCCAACATACTGCCAGCGATCGGCAATTAACCCGGTCTCTTCTTGCAACTCGCCAGCGGCCAGCGCTTCGGGTGTGGCGCCAGGGTCGAGTTCCCAACTGCCCTGAGGAAGCTCAATGGTGCGTTCACTGATGGGATAACGGTACTGCTCCACCACGAAAATACTGTCCTGTTCTACCGGAAGAATCACCACAAAATCGTTCTTTTCAATCACTGAGTAGATGCCTTCACTGCCATCCGCCCGTTGAATTTTATCTTCTTTAAGGGTCATCCAGCGATTGCGATAGATTTCTGTCGATGCGAGGGTGTGAATTTCAGGTTTCAAGATGGGCCTCCATGAAGTGAATCATTGAATCAATGATTTAAGCCTATAACGGCGGCGCGAGAACAGGGTATTTATCTGTTTTTGTCCATTACTTGTTTCAGCGCATTAAGAAATACCGTCACGCGTGCGGGTAATTGTCGCGTGGTAGGGAACAGCGCCCAAACACCGAGCATCTGTGGTTGGGCATCGAGTAGATCGATGGCAACCAGTGTGCCTGCCGCCAGTTCTTCCCTTATGTCCCACTCGGATAACTGCGCAATGCCGCTGCCGGCCACACAGAGTGTACGCACACCCTCTACGTTACTGCCACTAAAACGCCCCTCCACGCTCAAGCTGGAAATATGTCCATCAATGATAAAGCTCCACTGCACCACACCGGAAAGTCGCAGGCAGTTATGCCTGTGAAGATCATTCAATGTCTGAGGCGTACCAAAGCGTTGCAGATAATCGGGGGAGGCGCACAGCATACGCGGGTTGTCAGCAAGACGATGAGCAACCAGACGGGAGTCACGCAGCGGTGCAATGCGAATGGCGACATCGTAGCCCAATCCCACCAGATCGGTCACATCATCACTGAGCTGAAATTCAATGCGCAGTTCGGGGTTCGCCTCCATTAAAGCAGGTAACAAAGGGATGATGGTGCGACGGCCAAATCCTGAAGGTGCCGTAATACGCAGTTGCCCGGTCGCACCTTGCTGGTGTGGGGAAAACAGATTGCGTGCGCTCTGCTCGGTTTCCGCCAGTGATTTAGCGTAAGGCAGAAACTCTTCCCCCTCTACCGTTAGCGCGATAGCGCGGGTGGTGCGGTGCAGCAGACGCACGCCGAGATCTTCCTCCAGCGAGGCCAGCCGCCGCGACACTGTCATCGGCGTGGTATTTAGCCGACGTGCTGCCTGCGTCAGGCTACGTGTTTGCGACACCATCAGGAAAACCTCAATATCTTTGGAATTCATCTTAACGATTTCCGTTATACAGACGTATCATCTTTGGCCATTTTTGCGCTTAATGCGACACACTATACTGCGCACTGACGATAATCAGGAAGCACAAGGCAAAATGGCCGATAAACACTTATTTCAGAGCGGCACGTTAAATCGCCTCGCATTGAAGAATCGCATCATGGTTGCGCCCATGACACGCATCTCTGCCACGGTGGATGGCGTGCCAGGCGAGCGTATGAAGCACTATTACACCCGTTTCGCTCGCGGCGGTTTTGGCACCATCATTACGGAAGGATTGTATATCGATGAAGCCTGGTCGCAGACTTACGCGTTCCAGGCTGGTTTGGTCAATAGCCGACAGGTCGCGGGCTGGCGTGCCATTACGGATGCTGTGCATCAGCATGGCGGCAAAATCATCGCGCAACTGATGCATGCAGGCGCGATTTCCCAGGGCAATATCTACCGACGCGATACCCTTGCCCCCTCAGCCGTGCAACCGCGCGGAGAACAGCTGGGCTTTTACCATGGTCATGGCGACTATGCGTTGCCGACAGAAATGAGCGAGGAGCAGATTCAGCAGGCAATTGACAGTTTTGCCGAGACTGCCGCGCGCGCGATTGGTGTAGCCGGATTTGATGGCATTGAAATTCATGGTGCGAATGGCTATCTGCTCGATCAATTCTTCACGGATTACACCAATCAGCGTCACGATCGCTGGGGCGGCGATATCACAGCACGCTTGTCGCTGACCCTGGCGGTGATCCGAGCGGTACGCCAGCGCATTGGTCAGGATGTCACCTTAGGTGTGCGTATTTCACAGGGTAAAGTGAATGATTTCCACCATAAGTGGCGGGAAGGGGAAGCGGGCGCAAAGCAGGTGTTCCGTCTGTTAGCGGAGTCGGGCATTGATTACCTGCACCTCACCGAATATGATGCGCTGCAACCCGCGTTTACTGACAATGCACGCTCGCTGGTGCAGCTTGCTCGCGAGGTGGCACCCAGTCTGACCATTGTGGCAAATGGCTCGCTGTCAGACTGCCATCGTGCCTCACAGGCACTGGAGCAGGGGGCTGATTTTGTGGCGCTGGGTAAAAGCGCGCTGGCCAATCCTGACTGGCCGATGCGTATCCGTGATACAGCGCCATTGCGTGAGTTCGATAAAAATCTATTAGCTCCTTCAGCAGATGTGAAGGATTGCGAGTTGGTGTAATTATTTAACCGCGCTAAAAGAGGGTGATAAGCACGGGTGTAATGCACACCCCGTGCTTGCCATTACTGTTTGAACGCCCAACCCAATTTGCCATCTTCAGAAATCAGCTTGTCCAATTTCTTCTCGTTCACCTTTTTCATTGCGCCGAGCTTTTCAGCGGTCAGCGCACCGCTATCGCTTTGCGCAATTACCGTGTCTTTGGGAATATCCGTGATTTTTTCGGCAATAGCACTCACTGCTTTGCCATAACCTTTGCGATCGTGCAGATCGAATGATTTCAGCGGCAGCTCAGTCTCCAGCCATTTACCCCAATAGAATTCAAGGAACGGCGGGGGATTGTCCTCTTTCTCGAAGCCGATATCGCGCACGAAATAGACCAGCGAACGATATTCGTCATCCTGCATATATTTACGGCCGAGTTCTTTCGGCAGGTCATGCGGGGTGATTTTGCCTTTGGGCGTATCCAGCCAGACCAGATGCGCGGCCTCCATTTGCTGCCAGAAAGCACTCATGGTTTTCAGATTGCGGAAATCATTGGTGATGCGCACCTGCACGCGTGTTTTCAAGCCACCAATGTCAGCAAAGTTACTGAAAGTGTGGTGACCATCCGTGAGGTAGAGTGCATTATCCGGGGCGATGACGGCGGTTTTCATCGGTCCTGGCTGCGCACCCACCGGGGTTTTACAGGTGAAGCTGTCTGGATCTGAGATGCGTGATTTGCTGTTGAACTTGTCTACGCCTTTCTGTCCCATGCTTTCACAAAAATCATCGAACAGCTTTTTGGGATCGGCCTGGTAACGGTGCAGTTTGTAATCCAACTGGCGGTACCCAATCGCGGCTTGCGTGGGATGCAATTGTGATAACTGCACCTGCACGATATCACCCGCTTTGATATCAGCAGGCAGTGCCGCTGACGCCTGACCAGAAGACCACAATAGTGCTAACAGTGACCACGGTGTTCTCATTCCCTTTCCTTAAATGGCCGATAACGAAGCCGCTACGATAGCATTTCTGTCATCTTGCCGCTTTAGTGTTGTGCTTCGCCGTTGACCTGATACATCCCGTTATCCAGACCTCTGACCACATTGGAGCTTGCTATGGCCCTTGCCGCTGTCCAACCGGCTAAACTGCAACACACCGTCATCGATCCTAGCGTGCGTATGCGCGAAACCCACATTGGTCAGCAATGTGAGATTCTCGCCGAAAGTTATCTTGAATATAGCGAATTGGGTGATTTTTCTTACCTGGGCGAGCACTGTTGTGTCGCTGATGCGCAGATTGGACGTTTCACCGCGATTGCCAATCAGGTGCGTATTGGGGCACCGAATCATCCGATGGATCGCGCCTCCCAGCATCGTTTTACCTACTGCCCGGAATATTATGACCCTCAGGCACAGCGTGATGCGGGTTTTTTTGCCAACCGTCGAGAGGACCGCGTCATCATCGGCAACGATGTGTGGATCGGTCATGGCGTGATTGTATTGCCGGGCGTGACCGTCGGCGATGGTGCGGTATTGGCTGCTGGCGCGGTGGTCACTAAAGATGTGGCACCTTACACCATTGTTGGCGGCGTGCCTGCGAAACCCATTCGTGGCCGTTTCACGCCGGACATCGCGGCTCAGTTGCAGGCGATTGCGTGGTGGAATTGGCCGCTGGAGAAACTGATGGCACATCTGGCGGACTTCCAGTCGCCAGACATTGCTGCGTTCTGCCAGCGGCACGCGGTATAGAAACTACATCGCCTGCGGTGCTGCTACTGCCGGTGCATCGGACTGCAGGCGTTTCTCGGGTTGCAACAGCGTCATCGCCAGCATACTGCCAAAAGCTATGCAGGCGGTGACGGTGAACATCGCGTTGTAACCGTAATATTCCGCTAACCAACCGCACAACATTGGAGAGATGATCGAGGCGAGATTGGCAATCGCCAGCGTCATGCCGCTATAAGCACCTACTGAGGCCTTCGGCGTCACATCAATCACTACAGACCAATACACGTTATTCACCAGCGCATTGAGCGCGTTACCCAGCGTCATCAGTGCGATGATACCTGTCGCTGAACTCATCCATGGAATCGCCATAAAACAACAGGCGGTCGCGCAGAGCGTGATGGCCGCAAAGACGTTCCTTGCGAGGCGAAGATTGTTAAAGCGTGCCAGCAGTCGATCGGCAATACGCCCGCCGAGCAGGACAGTGAAGCAGGCACCGCTCCACGGAATCATTGCCACGTACCATAACGAATGCAGATCGTAGTGGAAGTTATCCTGCAGATATTTAGGCAACCAGGTCACCAGGGTGAAGGTGATATAGAGGAAGCTGAAATAACCGAGCGCGTTGCACACCAGGGTACGGCTGGTGAAGAAGCGCCACCATGGCAGCGCGCCGTCATGTTGGTTTTCACGCTTTTGTCCATTGATAATCAGCTGCCGTTCAGCCACGTTGGCGCGCGGGTGCAACAGCGGCGTGTCAGTAAAGTTACGCGCAAACAACAGCATGGCCAGCAGAGAGAAAGCACCCAGCAGAATAAACATCATCCGCCAGTCGTTGGTTAACAGCAGCAGTCCTACGGCAATCGGGGCCGTTAACAGCGAACCGACCTGGGTGCTCAGCAAACCGATGCTCAAGGCAAAACCGCGTTCATTATCTGGCGCCCAGTGAGCAATGGTTTTGTTCATCAGCGCATAGGCTGGACCTTCGGAAAAACCAAACAGGATTCGTAACGCGGCAAACCCCATAATGGCTGAACCACCAAATATGGCCATGCCGACTTCTCCGGCCCATGCAGTAGCCATTTCCAGCAACGACCACAGGATGCCCGCCATCAGCCACACCTTTTTAGTACCAAGTCGGTCGGCAAGAAAACCACCACACAGCGAGCCAAACAGATAACCGAAACCGAAATAACTCAGCACCGCGCCCAGTTGGACTTTGCTGAAATGAAACTCTTGGGAGATGGCGTTAGCAGCAAAAGAGAGCGCGCCGCGATCAACGTAGTTAATCAGCGCGATCAAAAACAGCAGTGAAAAAATTGTGTAGCGAGTAGAGGATGCTTGCATAGCGCGACTCCTGAAAAAGAACACAGAAATCATTAAGCAAAGCTGATGCCAAAATGGTAAGGCTGCTAACAACTAGTGAGAGTCTGCAAGGAAAGCCCCAAATGTAATAAGGGTGATCAACAGGTTGCTCATGGTTAGACTCTTTGCACCAGCATGATCACATAAGCGTTCTTTTATAGTGCGGGGAGTCATCAATTTTTCATTTTTAAATGAATGCAATATTGGTAACCGCGCACTCTCTCAAGTAAACTCAAAAGTGACTATTTTTGAGATTGCTTGAGATGAGATTACGCCGCCCACCCAAACAACTGCTTGATACCCAGACCCACGCTGAGACAGTGGAACTGCTAAGCCGCTATGCTGAGTGGGATATGCGTTATCTGCATTTCGACGAGCTTAGCCGTCGTATCCGGGATGCTGATGAACGATTGGCCGCGTGGAGCGCGTTAAAATTTAAACGACAGAGTAGTGCTCAGCACTTCGTGATTGCGTCACAGGAAGTGAGTTGCAACTTTACCGCCAAAATTAACGCGGCCATTTCTCTGGTTGATCGCATGACCTTTGCGCGCAACGGTGAGCCGACTGATGAAGACGCGGCTTCCTACCTGATGTCCCAATTGATCATGGAAGAGGCGATTTCTTCCAGCCAGCTTGAAGGGGCCGCAACCACCTCGCGGGTGGCCATGGAATTACTGGCGGTAGGAAGGGAGCCCCGCAACGAAGATGAGAGCATGATCATGGGGAATTGGCGGCTGATGCAGCATATTGCCGCAATGGGCGAGGGGCCGCTGACCCGCGCCGATATCCTGCATATGCATCACATCGCCTGTTCCGGCATCAATGACGAAAAATATCGGCCCGGGGAAGTGCGCAGCAACAATGACGTATTTGTCGCCGGGCGAGATGGCGACATCATTCATCAACCGCCCGATTATGCCGCATTGAATGGCATGCTGGATGAGTTATGCGCTGAAGTTGAGTTTCTTGAACAGCAGGAGACACACCCGTTGCTGGTCGCGTGTATTCTGCATTTTGCCATTGGTTACATTCATCCCTTCAATGATGGTAATGGACGTACGGCTCGTGGCTTGTTCTATCATCATTTGATCCGTCGTGGCTATCACGCCTTTCGCTATATTTCGATCAGTAAACTCCTCAAGGCTGCCGCCGTTAAATACGGAATGTCTTACCTCTACAGCGAAACGGACGAGCTTGATCTTACTTATTTTGTCCAATTCCAATGTGAAGTCGTCATGCGCGCGGTGCACGCTTTCACAGAGCAAATTACCACGCTGCATCAGGAACGGGCGCGCCTGGTGCATTGGGTCGAAGAGAATATGTCGTTGGCGAAAGGTGAGCTGGATATCATGGCGATTGCGCTGCATGCGCCGGGTTCGCTGTTGAGCGCCGCAGGGGTCAAAGCAAGACTCGGTATCGCAGATAATACCGCGCGCAGTCGGTTAAAAAATCTGGCCGATCAAGGCTTATTGAGACCGATCAAAGAGGGTAAGGGCACGGTGTATCAAGCGCCGGTCTCCTTATGGAAACTCAAAGAGTGGCTGAAAAAACGTTGAGATATCGCAAGTAATCGCAAAAAGCATAACTTTTGCGATTGCTTGCGATCATCAGCGAACGTATCAATGAAAGCGATTAGCCGGCTTAGCAAGACCTAAACGTTCGCGCAGTGTGCCCGCAGCATAATCCTGATGAAACACCCCTGCATCTTGCAAACGCGGTACCACCTGGCTGAGGAATAGATCTTCATTTTCATCAATATAGGTGGGGAGAATGACAAACCCATCACAAGCCTGATGTTGATACCAATCGATCATCTGCTGCGCGATATGATCCGCCGTGCCAGTGGGTGAAGGGAACGACAGGCTCTCCGCATAACGTTTCGCCATCTCGCCAAGCGTCAGATTTTGCTCGATCGCGCTGGCAATGACATATTGGAAACGGCCTTTACTGCCGGTGATCTGTTCACGCAAATCGGGCACCGGTCCATCCACCGGATACTGTGACAGGTCGATATTCATGCTGGCAGAGACAAAACTAAGGCCGGATTCCACGGTGATCAGTGATTTGAGATATTCAGCACGATCGCTGGCATCCCGTTCGCTGTGGCCAACAATGGGCACTAAACCCGGCATGACACGGAGTTGATCGGGTTGGCGATGGTAGTGTTGCGCACGTTCTTTGAGGGTTTGATAAAATTGCTGCGCGCGTTCCCGGTTAGGTTGCACCACAAACAGCATCTCTGCATGTTGGGCGGCCAAATCGATAAAAGCCTCAGAAACACCGGCCTGAATCACCACCGGATGCCCTTGCGGCGGACGGGGCAGGTTTAGGGGACCCTGCACCTCAAACGATTCACCCTGATGGTCGAAGCGATGAAAACGCGCCGGGTCGGCAAAGCGTGCGCGGCTTTTATCTACCACCAACGCATCCTCTTCAAAGCTGTCCCAGAGGGTTTTCATCACGTCGATGAACTCTGCCGCTCGGCGATAGCGATCCTCATGGCTGAAGTGCTGGCTGCGGCCGAAATTACGTGCTTCGGCATGGGTAAGTGAGGTCACCACGTTCCATGCCGCGCGCCCATTGCTGATGTGATCGATGTTGGCCAACTGCCGCGCGGTGGTATAGGGTTCGGAATAGGAGGAGGAGACCGTACCGCCTAAGCCAATACGATCGGTGACTGCCGCCAGTGCGGCCAGTAAGGTGAGCGGCTCAGACCAACCCACCTGACGGTGCTGCACGGTATGTGCCAGATGTCCGCCATACACATCATCAATTGCTAACTTATCCGCCACAAAAATCATATCGAGTTTTGCCGCTTCCGCGCGTTGGGCAATTTTACGGTACAGCGGCCAGTTACGGCCGCCGGTCGTGGCGGCCTGCGGATGGCGCCAGCCCCCCTGATGAATGCCTGAGTCGAGATACAACGCCAGATTCATCATGGTTTAGACGCTCCCTGTTTTTCAAAGAATGATGCATCAACCAGGCTGCTTGCTTGCAGGCCGGGTTTGATTAATCCGCTGCGCGCGAAGGTATCAATGGCGGCCTGCTGGCGCTGTGCCACCAGCGCATAGTCTTCAACCGGGGCATTGTTTTCACGCTGAACTTTACTCAGGGCGACGTTATCAGGCAGGCGCAACAACGATGCGATGCCATTGGCATACTCCTGCGGGTGAGCCACGCCCCATGCGCGAGCGCGTATCAGGCGTTGCCGAAAATCACTCAGCTCCGTGCGTTTACTGCTGATCGCACTATCGGTGGCCACCAGATAGTTGGAGACGGGGGCCTCCTTACCGTCGATAGCGATGCGATCACCTGACTGAGCTACCGCAAAGGAGACATAGGGTTCCCATGTCGCCACGGCATCCACTGCGCCGTTATCCAGTGCTAATGTCGCTTCAGCAGGCGTGGTGAAAACAAAGTTAACGCTGTCATCAGGTAATCCGGCCTGGTGAAGTGCGTTGAGCACCATGTTTTGGCCTGATGAGCCTTTCACCGTGGCCACTTTTTTACCTCTGAGGTCGGCAATGTTACGAACAGTGCTGTCCTTTTTGACCAGCAATCCGTTGCCCAGATATTGCGAGGCCTGAATGGCGCGAATTTTAGCGCCTGCCGCTACCGCAAAAGCCAGCGGACCATCACCGACTAATCCCGCATCCAGATGCTGAGAATTGAGTGATTCAAGCAAGGGAGCGGCGTTAGGAAATTCGTACCATTTGATCTCATAAGGCAGATTGTTGAGTTCACCGGCGGCGGACATCACCGCTCGGGCGTTGCCTTTTTGATCGCCCACCACGAGTTCGGTTTTGGCAGCAAAAGCGTTGAAGGTGATGGCCAGCATTGCGCTGGCGATAAGCGTAACTTTCATCGTGTTTCCCTGAGAAAAAAGAAAACAGCGTAAGTTTTCCGCTACAGCAGGCGTAGTAACAAATCCGCGCAACGTTATGCAGTGAGCGCAAAAGCCGCAACGGGTAAAATATCACGCATCGGGCGTTATCAAAAAATGCGATTTATCCTCACTAATGATTAATTCTCACGACGAAAATTAAAACGTGATTTCAGTCACACATTGAACTCGGCGGGATTCATCAGTCATTAGCCCGGCTACATTCATAAGCGGAGCTAACGACACACTCAGCAACGGGTTTTTACTGTTCGATAACGTACGTTAAAATTCTGTTGAGTTTATGTAGGTTTATTTTGGGTGGTAATTGATGAAAAACGTTGAGGGATTGGCATGGTTAACAAATTAACCAGTATCGTGCTGGCGATTCTGGCATTAGCGCTGCTCTATATGGGCGGAAAATTGCTGATGCTGGGCGGCAGCGCGTTCTATGCACTGATGGCGGTGGGCTTGCTGATTACCGCTATTTTACTGTTCAGAAACCAGCGTAGTGCGTTGACGCTGTATGCGGTTCTGATGTGGATTACCCTGGCCTGGATTATCTGGGAAGTGGGCTTTGATAAATGGCAATGGATCCCTCGTGGCGATCTGTTTGGCGTGATCGGCCTGTGGCTGGCGATGCCGTGGGTGGTCAAACCGCTGTATCAGGGCGAACGCCACTTCCACTCCTTCCTGGGTGGCACCGTCATCGTGATGATTGTGGTGGTGATCGGTCTGTGCTTTTACGATCCGTTGCCGCAAGCGGGTACCATCAGCAATGCGCGTGAACAAGCCAGCGAGCAGGGTGCCGCTAACGACTGGACCGCATACGGCGGGACCACTGACGGTCAACGCTTCTCTTCACTGAATCAAATCACCAAAGAGAACGTGCAAAACCTCGAAGTGGCCTGGACTTATCACACTGGCGATTTGCGTCAGGATGCGGATGCCAGCGAATACACCTTCGAAGCCACCCCGGTGAAAGCCAATGGTATGTTGTACTTCTGCACGCCTCATAACGAAGTGCACGCACTCGATCCGGAAACCGGTGCGGTGAAGTGGAAGTACACACCAAATAAAGATCGTTCTTACCTGCAGCAGCACCAGACCTGTCGTGGTGTGAGCTATTACGAGCAAAGCCCGGTTGCTGCGCAAGATTCAGCTGCGGCTCCGGCTATCTGCCGTAAGCGCATCTTCAACGCCACTACCGATGCACAGCTGATTGCACTGGATGCCGATACCGGCAAACCTTGTGCTGATTTCGGCACTAACGGCGTGGTGGATCTGCATGCCAACATGGGCGAAGTGCGTCCGCATGCGTTGATGCAAACCGCAGCGCCTTTGGTGGCGGGCAAACTGGTGATTGTCGGTGGTTCAGTCATGGACAACGGCTTCAACAGCGGTAACCCGTCTGGCGTGATTCGTGCCTATGACGCCGAAACCGGTCGTCTGGTATGGAATTTCGATCCGTCGAACCCAGAAAATACTGCGCCAATCGCTGCGGGACAAAATTATCCGCAGGATACGCCCGTCGCCTGGGGCACGCTGAGCGCTGACCTGAAAAATGGTCTGGTGTATGTGCCGTTTGGTAACGCGTCTCCGGATGAAGTGGGTATCGAACGTGATGCCAACAGCAACACGGAGAAATTCCGTGATGCACTGGTGGCGCTGGATCTGCAGACCGGTGCGTTCAAATGGCGTTATCAGAGTTCGAACCACGATCTGTGGGATCGCGATAACCCATCGCAGCCGTCATTGCTGGATATCGATTATCAGGGCCAGAAACAGCCTGTGGTGATCCTGCCAACTAAAACCGGCAACCTGTTTGTCTTGAATCGTCTGACCGGTCAGCCGGTGTATCCGGTTAATCAGGTGAAGGTGTCCACTGAAGGCGGTGTGCCGGGTGAGAAGTTTGCCGCGACGCAGCCGGTTTCGAGCCTGAACTTCATTCCAGACCCGCTGACTGAGAAATCAATGTGGGGCATCACGCCGTTTGACCAGATGTCATGCCGCATGGATTTCCGTTCGCTGCGTTATGATGGCAACCCATGGACGCCAGCCACTGAAGCCGGTTCGCTGATCTTCCCGGGTAACATTGGCGTGTTCAACTGGGGTTCTGTGGCGGTTGATCCGCAGCGTCAGATGCTGATTGCCGCACCGGTGCGCCTGGCCTACAAATACAACCTGATCAAGCGTACGCCGCAGACCGAAACGCAGCGTCTGTTCACCAAAGATGGCCAGCCATACTGGAATGAAAACTTCCAGGGTGACTACGCGATTCACATTCAGCAGCTGGCGTCTGGCCTGGGTATTCCGTGTATTGCGCCACCGTGGGGTCGTATGGTGGGCGTAGACCTGAAAACCGGGAAAACCGAGTGGTTGCGCCGCGTGGGTGTGACTAAAAACCTGAAGACCAGCTTCCTGCCGGGTCGTTTCCTAATCGGCTTCCCGATGGGCATGGTGGCACACGGTGGCCCGTTGCTGACAGCGGGTGATCTGGTGTTCCATGGCGCAACCGCGGATAACTTCTTCCGTGCTTACGACAGCACCACCGGTGAGCTGCTGTGGCAGACCGAGCTGAGCGCGGGTGCGCAGGCCACACCGTCAACCTTTATGGGTAAAGACGGTAAGCAGTACGTGGTCATCGCGGCGGGTGGTCACGGTTCGCTGGGTACCCAGGCGGGTGACAGCGTGGTCGCGTTCCGTTTGAAGTAATGAAGTCGTTTAAAGGAGCGCACCTGTAAAGGTGCGCTTTTTTGTTTAGAGAAGGCTGCTTCTCCGTTGTCTTAAGGACTCCATCAAGCAGGGACGGAAAGCGCTTTTTGACTACGCGACCATACGCGATGAGCCTTCATTGCATCGACAAAGGCATTCAGTACCTTGTCGTCGGAAGTATCACCCTCCACGATCCCTTCTTCTTCTTCATCATCTTTGAGCGCGAATTGCGCCTTAAAACGACGAGCCTCTCCACTGAGGCCAATCACCTTAAGATGTTTATACGCTTCCAATAAGAAGTAGCGACTGTCTCCACTCAACAGCAGTGCATCAATGTTGCCATCTGGGACAAATACCGCATCAAATGTCAGTGAAGGTAGTCCAGCAAAAGTCGCGTCAATCGGTAACACTGACCCATCATCAGCACGAATCTGACCCATATGAGGTGCCAGTAATTTTGTGTGTACGCCAGCGGTTTTCAGTGTCTGCAATGTGGCCAGTACATCTGCCGATTTCACGCCATCGCTCAACAGCAGAGCAACCTGACGGCCTTTGATATCACCGTCGGGCACAGCATACAAACTCAGGCTACTGTCTTTCTTCAGGCCATTAACGTCTGGTGCGGGCGGCGTCTTCAATTGATCAGCCGTGAGGGCAATCCCGAGGTTATCGGCAACCCCTTGTGCTAAAGCGATATCAATATTCAACAGATGATCGACCACTCGCTCTCGAATGTAAGGGCGGGCAACTTTGCTCAACTCGAACGAATAGGCATCAATGATGTGCTGCTGCTCGACAGGCGTTTGGCTTAACCAGAACAATCTCGGTTGAGAGTAATATTCGCCAAAGGAGGGGCTGCGCTCCCGCACTTTATGTCCTTCCATTCGCTCCTGATAGCTGTCAAAGCCGCCACCTTCTGCTGCCGGCGGTGTTTCACGTGGCCAATTATCATTAATCGAGTTGGGCTCATAATTTGCTGGATTGGTATCAATGTCCTGACGGTGCATGCCTTGCCGTTGGAAATTATGGTAAGGGCAAACCGGACGATTGATAGGGATTTCATGGAAATTAGGCCCGCCCAGGCGGCTAATCTGCGTGTCGGTGTACGAGAATAACCTGCCTTGCAGCAACGGATCGTTGGAAAAATCCAGCCCCGGAACAATGTGTCCAGGATGGAAGGCGACCTGTTCCGTTTCTGCAAAGAAATTATCGGGATTGCGGTTTAGCACCATCTTGCCAACGATCTCTACCGGCACCAACTCTTCCGGAATCAGTTTAGTGGCATCAAGGATATCGAAATCGAACTTAAACTCGTCCTCTTCGGGGATAAGCTGCAGGCCTAATTCATATTCGGGGAAATCACCCGCTTCGATCGCCTCCCAAAGGTCACGGCGGTGGAAATCTGGATCACGCCCGGTTAATTTCTGCGACTCGTCCCAAAGTAAAGAGGCCTTACCTGCGACAGGCTTCCAGTGGAAGCGGACAAAAGTGGCTTTGCCTTCCGCGTTGATCAATCGAAAAGTGTGAATACCGAAACCTTCCATGGTGCGATAGCTGCGTGGAATCCCGCGATCGGACATCGCCCAGATGACGTTATGCAAGGTCTCGGGCTGCAGGGAAACGTAATCCCAGAAGGTGTCATGTGCACTTTGACCCTGAGGAATTTCATTGTGCGGCTCAGGTTTAACGGCGTGCACAAAATCCGGGAATTTATGGGCATCCTGAATGAAAAATACGGGGGTATTGTTACCCACTAAATCAAAAACCCCTTCATCGGTATAAAACTTAGTGGCGAACCCACGAATATCGCGCACGGTGTCAGCCGATCCGGCGCCGCCCTGGACGGTGGAGAAACGGACAAACACCGGGGTGATTTGTTCCGGATCAGAAAGGAAGTGCGCTTTTGTCAGTGCTGTTAACGCGTGATAAGGCTGAAAGTAGCCGTGAGCAGCAGATCCTCGGGCGTGAACGATGCGCTCAGGGATGCGTTCATGGTCAAAGTGCGTGATTTTTTCACGCATGATGAAATCTTCGAGCAAAGTGGGGCCACGTGTGCCCGCGCGCAATGAGTTCTGATCGTTGGCAATGCGCGTGCCCTGGTTCGTCGTGAGCGCCTGATGAGAACCGTTTTTACGGTTTATCTCCAATTGTTGGAGTTTGGCGCTTTGGGTTTCAGGCGTTTTGAGGCTGCCGGGTGCGGTAGGCTGTTTTCCAGGCGGTGTTGGTTCTGCGGGGGGTTGGTGCGAACCGTCTTCAGGCGCTAAAGATCCTAAACCGGGTTGGGATGATTCTGGCCCTTTAGTGGGGGCTCGATGGCTGAGTTCTTTTTTATTTGTTTCATTCGACATTGTTCCACTCCAGTATATGTTTAAAGACCTCGTTAAATATAGGACAACTAGAGAAATGGGCTGGGTTTTATTTAACCTATCGGTTTTATGAGGATTTTTCTTAAGAAGTGTATTTTTATGGTTAATTACCGTTTCGCTTGCGATGAGATTTAAAAATAAGCCAGGCGGCGCAGGTGTTGCTTGTTTTTAGTATCAAAGTGAGTAATTAGACTGCCATGGCCCATCACAAGACCATGGCAGTGGATAAAAGCTTTTACCCATTTCCCTTAATGGTGAACATTTTGGGTTAATACCTGACGTGGTTGTGTACGTCGAGCTATACGGCCAATAATAGCTGCCAGAACCGCTTCGATAAGTAATACAAAGAATGTGAACCAGCTTGCCTTGGCAGTGGCTGCGGCGGCTTTCTCTGCGGCCTCACGAGCCTTCTGTTCGGCCTGCTGTTTTAACTGCTGAAACTGTGCAACGGCTTTTTGATAGCTTTCGACCGTTTGGTTCACAATCTGGTCGGCTTCCTGATCGCTTTTTCCGGTGCGCGCTTTGATGATGTTCTTCAGTGCGTCCCGATCTGCGGCTTGCAGGGTATCAGAGTGACGACTCATCACGCCACGTACCCAGTTGATAATATCGGTATCGGCATTTTGCGGATTTTGCGCGGTATTGGCAGCCTGTTGCCTGGCCCCATTAGCCTCACTATTGACATCCTGTTGTAGATTTTCTGGCTGTAATTCTTGTTTTCCCGTTTGGCGCAAGGTGGTTTGTAATTCGTTTTGTAGCGAATCAAGATTGATGTTGTTTTCTTGCAACTTCTCTTTAGCCATATTCGCAACAGAAGGTGCAACAGCTGAGAGGCCATTTCCAACAACATTCGCTCCCGCACCAAGAATATTGAAGGCACCTCCTACCACTCCGCTGGCAAGCGAGAAAGCCAGCCAAAGCGTGATAAGCGTGCTCACACCAAACATAAGCAGTCCATGCAACGCACCTTCACGTTGCGCAAGGCGGCCTGCTACATAACTCCCCGCAGCAATGGCAATCAGCATACTTAAACCGGTCCAAATTAATACGCCTGTACCTAAGTGTGCCAGAGGGTTTTGATCTTGTTGAGGATCGATAACCGTCGCGCCAATTGCGGTTCCGAGTAACCCAAGGAATATATGGACAATAAGCGCAGCAATAACGCCTGCAAGAACGGCGCTCCAGGAAATTCGTTTTAATGGCAATCCAGTAACCGTTTCGGTTACGATCGCGGGATCGTTATTCCATGTTTCAGGCATCATCATTCTCCTCAAAGAAATAATGTTTTATGACGTCGAATCAGTCTTGATATAAATGAGGGTAGACTAAAAAAAGATTGCACATCATTTTTACGAGGAAATTATTTCCAATCTGTAAGTTTGAAAAGTAAATGATATTTTATTCAAGTAGAGTGACACCCCTTGAAAGGGTGGCTATTGGTAGTTTTGTGAGTCAGCTCTTAATTGTGGGGTTGATTTTGAGGGGTTAATGACTACGCGTTTATCTTTTATTAATACCTCGGAAATTGTTCTTTGTAATCATCACGGAAATCCTTTTAATGTCATAAAAAGCTGAACCAAATTGCTGATAGCAAAGAACACCAATATCAATCCCCCCCCGATATTGATGGCAATAGACAGCTTTCGAATATTGATTACTCGCGCCGAGGTCAGCAACGTAAAACAGATGATGACCAGCCACAGCGCCATGATGGCAACGTGTATGGAGGCCAGCAACAGATAATGCAGCAAGGCATGGTCGCGCCCGGCGAATTGCGATACCACGGTGAGATAGAGCATCACCGCTTTGGGGTTGAGCACATTGGCTAGCCAGGCATCTTTAATCCCCATGCGGGCACTGCGGTAAGAGGCGACAGGTTGGGAAATATGACGACCACGGCGCAACAGCTGTATGCCAAGCCACAGCAGATAAGCGGCACCCGCCACGCTTAACAGATTAAAGATAATAGGAGATCGCACTAACAGGGCGCTGATGCCCAAGCCAATCAGCAGCGCATGGGTATAAATACCCAGTGCGGTGCCAAGAATAATTGCCGCCAGCCCGCGCGTGCCTGCTACCAGCGTGTTGTTGATCGCGAGGGTGAAACTCGCCCCTGGCGACAAGGCCACCGGTAAGATCGCAATAATAAAGGCGAGCACGTGCAAGTTCATGAGGGTAACGGCTAAATATGTTAAATAATTTTGAATATTATTAGACGGTGAAGCAATAATCTACCACTGCAATCACGCCGCTGGGACTAAGCGGACTTTTCAATCGCACAACAATAAGGAAGCCCATGACCATCGCTTGCCTGCACACTGCCGCCAGCAATATCGCGCTGTTTGACCACGCGGCCCGATCACTTGAATTACCTGCTCATTCATTGAGTCATATCGTGATGCCGCACCTGCTGGCTGAAGCAGAGGAGAGCGGCGGAATGACGCAACAGCAGCAACAGCGTTTGGCACAGTTGCTGCACAGTTTCACTCCGTGGTTTGATGCGATAGTGATCACCTGTTCAACGCTGGGCCCCGTGGCCGACACCTTCATTCCACAGAACACGGGCTGCCCGGTATATCGCGCAGATCGGATGCTGGCAGATCAACTGCATCAAATGGCAGGGCCTGCATTGGTGCTCTGCGCGGCTGAATCAACTTTAGCGGCTACCCGTCTGTTGTTCTGTCCACCGACGCTGCCAGCGGATAAACAGCTGCAGGTCGCACTGATTCCTGACGCCTGGGCCGCATTTAAAGCGGGCGATCATCAACGCTATCACGCGCTCATCGCCGACGCGGTAAAACAGGGGCGCGAGCAGGGCGCACAACACGTAGCACTGGCGCAGGTCTCAATGGCAGCCGCCGCAAACAGCATGCCGGAGAGCGAGCGTCCATTGACGATACCGCAGCTGGCATTAGCCGCGGTGATCGCAAAGCGTTAATGTCGCGGAAGGGACGCCTGCACGTGGCGCCCTCCCTTTTTTACCCGCTAAATGGATAATCTCTTACGCTGTCGATACCAGGGAATGAAATAAATCAGCATGCTCCCCCAGAATATCCCCGCACTGATGCCGCTGATTGCACCGTGAATCAGATTAAATGACAGGGAAGCGATTAATTCTGAGTGCAAAGCCACAGAAACGGAAAGCGTATATTTGGCGGCAAAGCCTAATAACATAAATATTGTCAGTCTGTTACCACACGCCACGTCTATTATGCGCGTTGTAAAGCCATTAGTATCGCTATCGGCCTGTGTATTGGCATGTCGGGTTCCGCCGCCGCAAGAGCAACTTCTTTACTGATTCCCATATCAATTGCCTATTCGCCAGTTGCTTATAAGCACTCACGGAACTTTTTAAGCTCCCTGTTTGGCTCCGCACGTTTAGCTTAGCGCCGTTCTCTTTCTTTTCATTTTCCTGACAGTTGATCTATGGATGTTTTGGTAGACTGTGAGGTGAGAATGAACGTTCACTACAGGGTTATTCATGAAGAATTTTCAGCGCAGTGTGATCGCCGGACTGGTGTTGTTAGTCGCCGCTTGCGATCAAAGCAGCAATCAGCAAACCCACGCCACCACAACGGAAGTGGGTGTGAAAACGTTGCAAAACGAATCGGTTACGCTGGACAGCCAACTTGCCGGACGTGTGACCGGCAGTATGACATCCGAAGTTCGTCCGCAGGTTGAGGGCATTATCCTGAAACGCCTGTTTACCGAAGGCGACGAAGTGAAAGCCGGACAGGTGTTATATCAGATCGACCCGGCCAGCTATCAGGCCAGTTACGATCAAGCGCTCGCACAATTAAAGAACGCGCAGGCGTTGGTAAAAAGCAGCAAATTAAAAGCGGAGCGTTATGCAGCTTTGGTGAAAGAGAACGGCGTGTCGCGTCAGGATGCTGATGATGCTTTGGCAACCTATCAGCAAAACGTGGCATCGGTGGACCAATATCGTGCCGCTGTAGAAAGTGCGCGCATCAATCTGAATTACACCCAAATCAAAGCGCCGATCAGCGGTCGTATTGGCATTTCATCGGTGACACCAGGTGCGCTGGTGACCGCCAGTCAAACCACTGCGCTGGCGACGATTCGTGCTCTCGACCCAATTTATGTCGATCTGACGCAATCCAGCGTCCAACTGCTCAAACTGAAGCGTCAGCAGGCTTCCTTACAGCAGAGCACTGATGCCGTGCCTGTGACGGTGAAACTCGAAGATGGCAGTGCTTATGACCATCCGGGCAAACTGGAACTGACGGAGGTGTCGGTAGATGAAGCCACCGGCACCGTGACGCTGCGCGCTATCTTCCCTAATCCGCAACATGAGCTCCTGCCAGGCATGTATGTCCGCGCCAATGTGACGAACGGCGTAAAATCCGACGCAATCCTGGCACCGCAGCAGGGGATCACCCGTGATGCCAAAGGCAACGCCACGGCATTGGTGGTCGATAAAGAGAATAAAGTCGAAAGCCGTGAAGTGGTTGCCGATCGCGTGATCGGGAATAAGTGGCTGATCACCTCTGGCCTCAATAGTGGTGACAAGTTGATTGTTGAAGGCACGGGAAAAGTGCAGGCGGGCATGAGTGTTAAAGCCGTGGAAGTGACGCCAAACGATAAAGCCGCGACCAGCGAGGGTAACTGATATGTTGGCTCAGTTCTTTATTCGTCGGCCGGTATTTGCCTGGGTTATCGCCATCTGCATTATGATGTTCGGTCTACTCAGTATTAACAGCCTGCCCGTAGCGCAATATCCTGACGTCGCGCCACCGCAGATCAGTATTCAGGCAACGTACACCGGTGCGTCGGCGGAAACGCTGGAGAGCAGCGTCACCCAGGTGATTGAGCAGCAGCTCACCGGGCTGGATGGGTTGCTCTATTTTGACTCCACCAGCACGGCATCGACCGGGCAGGTAAAGATCAATGTGACCTTCCAGCAGGGCACCGATCCCGATATCGCCCAGGTTCAGGTACAGAACAAGGTTCAGCAGGCAGAGAGCCGTTTGCCTACCGCGGTCACCACGCAAGGTGTCACCGTGGAGAAAGCGCAGAGCGACTTCCTGCTGATTCTGGCGGTGTACGACAAAACCAATAAAAGCAGCTCTTCCGATGTCGCTGACTATATGGTCAGTAATATGGAAGATACGCTGGCGCGTGTTTCCGGCGTGGGTAGCGTGCAAGTGTTTGGTGCCGAGTACGCGATGCGCATCTGGCTGGACCCGAGTAAGCTGGCGTCCTATTCACTGATGCCGTCGGATGTCACTACCGCGCTGGAGAGCCAAAATACCCAGGTTTCTTCTGGGCAATTGGGCGCACAGCCAGCCAGCAAAGAGCAGCAGTTGGTGGCGACAGTACGTTCGCGTTCGCGTCTGCAAACACCAGAGCAGTTCCGCAACATCGTGCTTAAGAGTCAGTCTGACGGTTCGGTAGTGCGACTGAGTGATGTCGCGCGCGTCGAAATGGGCGATGAAGACTACAGTGCCAACGTGTTGGCGAATGGCCATCCCGCATCCGGTATCGCTGTGCAGCTGGCATCAGGTGCGAATGCGCTTTCCACCGCTGAGCAGGTGAAAGCCACCATCAATGAGTTCCGTAGCAGTATGCCGGCGGGCTACGAGATTGCTTATCCACTCGATAGCACCGACTTCGTCAAAATCTCGATTGAAGAGGTGGTGAAAACGCTGATCGAAGCGGTGATCCTGGTGGTTATCGTGATGTTCGTGTTCCTGCAGAACATTCGTACGACGTTGATTCCGGCGATTGCCGTGCCGGTGGTTTTACTGGGTACGTTCGGTGTGCTGTCGCTGTTTGGTTACTCGATAAACACCTTAACCATGTTTGGCATGGTGCTTGCCATCGGCTTGCTGGTCGATGATGCGATTGTGGTGGTGGAGAACGTTGAGCGCGTGATGCGCGAGGAGGGGTTACCGCCGCGACAGGCCACGGAAAAATCAATGAAGGAGATTACCGGTGCTTTGATTGGTATCGCGCTGGTGCTGTCGGCGGTGTTCCTGCCGATGACCTTCTTCAGTGGTTCAACCGGTGTGATCTATCGCCAGTTCTCGATCACCATTGTGTCGTCGATGGTGCTGTCGGTGATTGTGGCGCTGACACTGACGCCGGCACTTTGTGCAACTTTACTGAAACCTCATAACCACGAAAGCGGCACCCAAGGTTTCTTTGGCTGGTTTAACCGCAGTTATGAAAAAGTGCAGGGGCGCTATCAAAACGGTGTGGGCCATGTGGTGAACAGTTCAGTGCGCTACCTGCTGCTGTACGGCGTGTTGTTGATCGGTTGTGCTGTGCTGTATATGCGTTTGCCAACCGGCTTCCTGCCGACGGAAGACCAGGGCTATATCATGGTGCAGTATCAGCTGGCACCGGGTGCCACGGAAAACCGTACCAGTGAAGTCCGTCAGCAGGTACAGCAGTACTTTGCCACCAAAGAAAAAGATAACGTTAACGTTAGCATGCTGGTTAACGGTTTCAGCTTTGCCGGTAGCGGACAAAACGCCGGTATTGGTTTTATCTCGCTGAAAAACTGGAGCGAGCGTAAAGGCACGGAGAACAGCGCCGATGCCATTGCAGGCCGCGCGATGGCTGCGCTCTCCAGCATCCGTGACGCGCAGATCTTTGTACTTTCACCGCCTTCAGTATCGGGGTTAGGTCAATCGAACGGCTTTACCTTTGAATTACAGGCGCGCGGGGCCACCGATCGCGACCAACTGCTGAAAATGCGTAACCAGCTGATTGCCGAAGCCAATCAGGACCCGGTTTTGAGTGCGGTACGCGCGAACTCACTGCCAGATCTGCCGCAGTTGGATGTCAGTATTGATGATGCCAAAGCGCAATCGCTGGGGCTGACCATTAGCGACATTAACGACACGCTGAGTGCAGCGATTGGCGGGAGTTACATCAACGACTTCACCGATCGTGGTCGCGTGAAGAAAGTGTATATGCAGGGCGATCAACAGTTCCGCAGTAAGCCTGAAGATATCGACCAATGGTATGTGCGCGGAACGGATAGCAGCAGTAACACCACCATGGTGCCGTTCTCGTCGTTCGCCTCCTCAAAATGGGCTTACGGTCCAGATGTGTTGTCACGCTATAACGGCCTGGCTTCTTATGAAATTGAGGGATCGTCAGCATCGGGCAAGAGTTCGGGCGATGCCATCACCGCAATGGAAAAGCTGGCGGCCAAACTACCGGCTGGCACAACCTTTGCGTGGAGTGGACTCTCTTATCAGGAAAAACTTTCTGGCAACCAGGCGATGTCGTTGTATGGCATTTCCCTGATTGTGGTGTTCCTGTGTCTTGCCGCGCTGTATGAAAGCTGGTCGGTGCCGTTCTCGGTGATGATGGTGGTGCCGTTAGGGGTGATTGGATCACTTCTGGCGATTACGTTGCGCGGTCTGGAAAACGATGTGTACTTCCAGGTGGCGTTGCTCACCATCATCGGCCTATCCGCGAAGAACGCGATTCTGATTGTGGAGTTTGCGGAGGAAAATTACCGCAAAGGCGAGAATCTGGTGAAAGCTGCGATTCATGCCGCCACGATGCGTTTGCGTCCGATCATCATGACGTCACTGGCGTTCACTGCTGGGGTGCTGCCGCTGGCGATTTCTACCGGCGCGGGTGCTAACAGCCGTATTGCTATCGGGACAGGTATTATCGGCGGCACCCTGACAGCAACGTTACTGGCCATCTTCTTTGTACCGCTGTTCTTTGTTCTGGTCCGTCGCGTGTTTCCGGCGATTCCGCATGACGATGCACAGTCAACCGAATCAGCTGTGAAGGCGGAGGAGTAATATGTCTGCAAAATTATTAATGGTGTTGTTACCGTGCTTTCTCGCGGGCTGTGTGTCACTCGATCCGCACTACGATCGTCCCCATGATGCGGTCAGCACCAGCACGCCAACCGGCGATGCCTATCGTGGCTTGCAGGGCACGCCAGCGAATTATCGTGATATCAGCTGGCAGGATTATGTGCTGGATAGCAAGCTGCGTCAGGTGGTGGCGATGGCGCTGGACAGCAGCCGCGATCTGCGTGAAGCGGTCGCCAGTGTGAAATCGGCACACGCACAGTACGGCGAGCAGCGCGCCGATCTCTTCCCGACGATTAGCGCAGGCGTGAGCGGCACCCGTTCGCGTGCGTTGACGGGCGAGGGGAATCAAACCGCGCTCAGTAATACTTATTCGGCGGAAGGCAGCGTGAGCTCCTTCGAGCTGGACCTGTTTGGCAAGAATCAGAGTCTTTCGCGTCAGCAGTATGAAACCTATCTTGGTACGCTGGAGGGCGCTCGCAGCACGCGCCTGACGGTGCTGTATAACACGGTGGATTACTGGTTACAGCTGGCGGCGGATCGCAGTAATCTGGCGATCGCGAAAGAGACGGCAGAGAGTGCGCGTCAGTCGCTGGAGGTGACGCGCAAACGTCTGCAAAACGGCGTGGATTCGATGGTGGATGTGGCTTCAGCAGAAACGACTTATCAATCTGCACAGGCAGATGTGGCCAGCTATACCACCAGCGTGGCGCAGGATAAGAATGCGCTGGATTTGGTGGTCGGGAAGCGTGTGCCGGATAGCCTGTTACCCCAGGATATTGAGTCGATTGGCAATGCTTTGAAAACCGTACCTGCTGGCGTGTCATCGGAGGCACTGAACAATCGCCCAGACGTATTGCAGGCCGAGCACAACCTAAAAGCGGCCAATGCCAATATCGGCGCTGCGCGAGCCAACTTTTTCCCGAGCATTACGCTGACGGCAAGCGGAGGTGTTGGCAGTGCCGATTTGTCTTCACTGTTTAAAAACGGCGCAGGCATTTGGTCGTTTGCACCGAGCATTTCGCTGCCGATTTTCAAAGGTGGCTATAACGTTTCCTACCTGAACTACACCAAAGCGCAGAAAGAGTATTACGTTGCGGTGTATGAGAAGTCTGTGCAAACCGCTTTCTCTGAAGTCGCGGATGCGCTGGCACGACGTGGCACCATCAACGATCAGTTGACCAGCCAACGTAATAATGTTGCTGCATCGCAGACTTACTATCATTTGGCCGACCTGCGTTATCAGAACGGTGTTGATACCTATCTGAATGCGTTAACTGCCCAGCGTACGCTCTACACGGCGCGGACCAGTTTGGTCAGTGTTGAGCAGGCCTACTACCAAAACCTGAATACTTTCTACAAAGTATTGGGTGGCGGTACGGCATTGAAAGAATCTGAACTGAAACTGTAACGCTTTCCCGGGCCGGTAATGTATCGGCCCGGTGAAAAATGTAACCGGGTTTTTTATCACTATTTCAGTGAGAAACGCCTTCGCGTATCCTATGAAAAAACAATAATTACGCTGTGGACATTTTAGGAGTCATGATTGAGCAAATCAGAGAATGAAGAATTCTTTCAGCAACGACAGCAGCTGATTATTTCAGCGGCTAAAGTCTGCTTTAGTCAGTCGGGTTTTCATGGTGCCAGCATGGCGGATATTAGCCGTGAATCTGGCTTGGGAGCAGGGCAGATATATCGTTATTTTGAGAGCAAAGAATTAATCGTTAGTGAAACCATTAAGAGTATTGCTGTGAATTGGCGTCTGTTTCTGCAAAATAATCTTCCGCGTCAAAGTAGTACCGCTGATATTATCAATACGGAATCCGGCTTTTGGCAGGATTGGCCTTATCAGGATCGCTGTTTATTGCTGGAGATGTATTCGGAAGCATCGCGTAATCAAGCTGTGCGCGCAGTTCTGGCGCAGGAAGAACAATTATTAATTGCGGAGTTGGAGACATCATTATGCCAACAGAGCCCTGGCGTGAGTGATCAGCAGTGCAATGATCGTATTCAATTCTTATTGATGCTGGTGGATGGCGTTGCCTGTCGCGCCTTTGGCGATAATACCCTCGATCATCGGGAAAAAGGCAGGATCAATGGCATTCTTTCGCATCATCTGTTTGGCTGATATCAAACCTTATCATGTTGATTGATGTCACGTGTGATGGCATCGAAGAAAGGCATAAACCCGACAGGTACCTCACGCTGTTTCATGCAACGGCGGATGATCATGCCATCAATCACCAGTGAAATGATGTGCAATCGGGTATTGATAACGCTGGCATCCAGTGACGGATTAAGCGTCTGTTCCTGAGTAATAAAATTATTTTTCAATACCTGCCACGCATCATTCATAATCTGACGAATACGCTCATTACGTGTGGCTTCAGATGAGACTTCCATTAGTAAGACAATACTGTGCTCGACTTCAGGCGGCACAATGTCCTGCACCGAATGCGTCACGCCTCCTGCATGGGCAATTCGCTCAAAATCAGCATTTAATAATGCAATCATGCGTTGAACTACATTCGTTACCAACGCTTCAATAATGGCTTCTTTATTTTTGTAATATTTGTAGATTAAACCAATGCTAACGTCTGCCTGGCTGGCAATATTCTGAATGGAGGTTTGATGAAAACCTTTTAGGCGCATACACTGTTCGGCTGCATCAAGAATCTGTTCGCTGCGATTCATGTTATTTACTCATCACGGAAAAGTGTATTTTACGCAAAAATGTGCAGGCTGACTAACCCTGAATGCTGAAAGTTGGCGGTCTGAGTGATGTTTCTGTCTCTTATTATTGCTACGGGTTATTAATATTCAAAAATTTTGACATAAGCGAGCAAATCGAACACCTGTTCTGGGATTTTCTCGCCGCTATCATGATGTGCATAGCCACATTTTGAGGAGCAAACCATGAACGTGATGCGAGCCCAGCGCGACCAGTTGTTTGAATACGGTCCCTTTACCATCCGCCGGCAAAGACCCGGTGAGGCTTTTGGCGCGTTGGCGATTGTTGATCAGATGTCGTTGAAAATGGATGCGCGTATTCCGATGCATACACGGCAAGATGAAGAGATTTTTAGCTACGTCTGGCGCGGTTCCGCACAACACCTTGCTGAAAATGGCGACAAAATTGCGCTGAACGCCAAACGCGCCATGGTGGTGAGCGCAGGAAGTGGAGTGCGTTATGAAGAGTCTGCACCTTTTATTGAAACCGAGATGCTGCAGGCCTATATCCGTCCGGCTAAAAGCGGCGGTGCGCCACGCACCGTGGATTTCACTCGCGCGGATGGGTTGCCGCTAAACGCCTGGACTTTGCTGGCGGGGCCAGAAAGTAGCGATGCACCGTTGCCGTTGGGTCAGGACGTTTTTATTTATGATCTCAAAGTGGAGCGGGGCGCACAGGTTGAGGTGCCACATCTTGCCGGTTACTCAACCTGGCTAACATTACTGGATGGCATTGTGCGTGTTGGCGATGAGCGGTTGATGCCAGGGGATTCGATCAGTGAGCAGGGCGCTTTACCTGATGTGCGTGGCGAGCGTGACGCGATAGTGATCGCTTTTCTGGTGAGTGACGGTGTCACGTTGGGGTGAGCCTGGCTAGAAAAGGGCTCATGAGAAAGCGTGCTATGGCGAGGGCCATTAGGGCTCTTGGGTAGGGTTTGTTGTAGCAAATTGTTTGTTAAGGCGCATCCTAAGATTTTTGCCTGGTGTAAGGGCTGCCATTGATCAAGAAATGGCAGCCTTTTTTGTATGTGCCGGTGTGGGCCGTAGCACCGCTGCTGCTGCCGGGCCGTCCTCGCGCCGCTTACGCGGTACCCTCGGCTTCCACGTCGTGCCGACGGATCGTTCGGGTAAGGCCGTCCTGGCCAACCCGAACTGCCCGGCGCATCCCTGCGCCTGGCTCCTGGCACAACGTAAAAGCCTCAGCGCTGCGGATAGCCCTTGCAGCATCAGCGGTGCTACGGCCATTTAGATTATGCCCGCTTTGATAAAACCCATTGAAGGTATGGAACACCGGTCTGGATCATCACTAAACTCGGCAAACTCGGCAAACTCGGCAAACTCGGCAAACTCGGCAAACTCGCCAAACTCGCCAAAGTCGCCAAAGTCGCCAAACTCGCCAAATCAGCCAAATCAGCCAAACTCGCCAAATCAGACAAACCCACCCAGGAATCGTCATCTCCTGCGCAACCAAGTCTTCCAGCCAACCCCAAACTTTGTCATCCCCCCTTGGCTCGACCATAGGGCATTGCACCTTCAAGTCGCATGACAAATAAGCCATTGACAACCTACTTTTGGTAAGTTACCAATGGTAGGTCAATCAATCTCGGAGATGATTCCCATGCATACGCTTATCGTTACGGCCCATCCTGACAGCCATTCGCATACGCACGCTGTGGTCACACACCTTGCAGCAGGCATCACGGCGAGTGGTTTGCACAGTGTTGAAATCGCCGATTTAGCCGCTGAGCAATTCGACCCGCGCTTCAACCAGGCGGATTTCGATCAGTTCAAATCAGGCACTGTTTCACCTGCGGATGTGTTGGCTGAACAACAACGTCTGAACCGTGCGGATGCGCTGGTATTGGTGTATCCGATTTACTGGTGGTCGTTCCCGGCACAATTGAAAGGATGGATTGACCGCGTATTTACCCAGGGCTGGGCGTATGACGATACCGGTGAAAAGGTGATAAAGAAGTTGGGGCATCTTCAGGTGCATCTGCTGGCGCTGGGGGCGGCGAATACGCGCACGTATTTGCGACGCGGTTATTTCAGCTGTATGCGCAATCAGATCGATGAGGGGATCTTCGGCTATTGCGGCGCGCCTGTGATCACCAGCGAACTGTTGTTGCCGTCCGATGAGGTTTATCCTGATGCGCATTACGCGCTCGCCCGGCAGTTGGGACAGCGACTTTTCACTTTGAAGGAACCTGCATGAACTCACCAACGCGCCAGCGTATGACCTTTGACGAACGCCGCGAGCAGCTCATCAGCACGGCGTGGAACCTGGTGCGCTCGCACGGCAGTGATGCGCTGACCTTAGGACGGGTGGCGGTCGAAGCGGGTGTCAGTAAGCCCGTGGTGTATGAGCATTTTGGTACCCGACACGGATTGCTCGCTGCGCTGTATGAGGACTTTGACGTGCGGCAAAACGCTGTGATTGATGCGGCGATGGCAAAGGCGGGGGGCGAACTGACGGAACGTGCCAGCACGGTGGCGGCTTGTTATGTGAACTGTGTACTCACTCAGGGGCGCGAGATCCCCGATGTGCTGTCAGCGCTCAACAGCACGCCCGAATTGGCCGAAGTGAAGCGCAAATACCAACTCGATTTCATGGCGAAGTTTCGTTTGTGGTTTGCTGAGGCGAAGCTGCCGCAATCCAGCTTGTGGGGCTTACTGGGCGCGGCAGACGCCATCTCAAATGCCGTGGTGTGTAGCGATATTCGGCAACTGGATGGCGTAAAGGAACTGCAGGGACTGATTGAGGCGCTGGTGCAACGCCATCTTATCTGATGCTGTTCACCAGCCAGCTGGCCAATTCGTTGAGTTCCTTCTGTTGCTCCGGAAACGCCGCAATCAGTTCTTGCATGGCAGCCTGCAGGGATTCCGGGCGATACACCACACCTTGTAGCCTCATCGCCAGCGTTTCTAACGGTGCGGGATTAAGGCTATCGGTGAAAATCTGACTGCGGCTAATGGTGCCACGCTCAACATCAAAGTGCATTTCTACGCCGCCCCAGACAAAACGTTCCTGCAGCAGGTGCGAGAAATCCGGTGCCTGGCCAAAATTCCACTCCCAGCTGCTCTGTCGGGCAAACTGCTCCTTAAAGCCGGGAAGGTCTGGCAGCGCTTCAGGTGAAATATATTCGGGCTCGCAGGTTTCGCGGTAATGCGCGAAGTAGGCGGCAATCACTTCACGACGGATGTCAGCAAAACTGATCTCCGGGATAAAATCCGCAATATTAGCGACGCGTGAACGCACCGACGAGATCCCTTTAGCCTGAAGCTTTTTGATGTCCGGGTTAAGATAATCAGCAAGACGTGAAAGATCGGCGCTCATCAGGAAAGTGCCGTGGTGAAAACCGCGATCGGGCGTTTCACGATAGGCGGAACCGGAGATCTTGCGCATATCGCCATTCACATTGACCACGATGTCATTGCGACCGGAGGCTTCGGCGCGCATACCGAGCTTCTCAAGCGCCTGCAAAATAATCGCCGTCGAGACGGTTTTATCGTATTCAGGTTTACCGGCCATAAAGGTGAAACAAGCATTGCCCAGATCATGGAACACCGCACCGCCGCCGCTGCTGCGTCGCGCCAGTTTGATGCCATCTTCTGCCATCCTGCGCGTATTGCACTCTTTCCACGGATTTTGTGCGCGGCCAATGACCACCGTTTCGGCGTTTTGCCATAAAAACAACACGCGCTGGGTAGTGGGCATCTGGCGGAAGATGCACTCTTCCACCGCGAGATTAAACCAGGGATCGTGTGAGTCAGAGATCAGCAAACGTAGGGTGGACATGTTTCCTCCAGTTCCTTGAGAGAGGGGCGTAGCTTACGCGTTACGGCAAGGAAAGGTAAGAAAAACGCCCTTCCATTGAAGCGCGTTTTTTACCTCTTATGCCACCACTAAATCACTTAATGGCTGGCAAGAGCAGGCCAGCACATAGCCCGCAGCGATCTCTTGTTCGGTCAGGGTCAGCGTACTGCTGACGCTGTATTCACCGGCAAGCACCTGGGTTTTGCAGCAGCCACACACGCCTTCGCGACAGGCGGCATTTACCGCTACCTGATTGCTCTCCAGCGCCTGCAACAATGAGTCGCCATGGGCTGCAAAGAAGGTTTTCGCTTCAGACAGTTTGCTCACCTTCACGCCTTCACTCGCCGCGGGCGCCGCAGGGGTGAAGAAGGGCTCTTTAAAGACGTGTAAAACCCCCATTTCTCGCGCTGTGTTTTCTACCCATTCCATATAGGGTGCAGGACCACAGCAGAAAAGTGTCCGTTCGGCGAGGTCCGGAACGGCACTCAGCATCGCCTGTGTTAAACGCCCAGCCGCAAATCCTGCGCTTGCCTGATTCTCCGCCAACAGCGTCACGGGATAGTTCTGCCACTCATCTGCGAAAATCACATCCTGCGGTGAGCGCACGCTGTAGATTACCTGCACATCCACGTCAGGGCGATGAGCAGCCAGCCAACGGCGCATCGACATCACCGGCGTGACGCCGCAACCTGCTGCCAGTAATAGCAGTTTGTTGCTGGCGAGGGTGTCACAGGTAAATGTGCCCTGGGCATCCGATAGCCTCAGGTAGTCACCGCGTTTCACCTGCTGTGTGAGCCAGTTTGACCCAGCGCCGTTTTCAATACGTCTGACGGTCAGTGTGATGTATTCACTGACGCCCGGCGTTGACGACAGCGTATAGGCGCGCAGTGTCTCCTTTTGATGACCGATATTCACGAGGGCGTATTGGCCTGCGCGGTAGGGATAGTAATCATGGCATATCAGCGATAGCGTCCAGACATCAGGCGTTTCCTGGTAAATATGATGGACTTGCATGCGCCATGGGCACAGTGGGGTTGGCATGGTCATGGTGTCTCCTATGCGCTCAGCATCTGTTGCATATCTTGCTCAACGGTGGTGACCTGGCGCAGGCCAAATTTCTCATTCAACACGGCAAGCAGGTCCGGTGTCAGGAAGCCGGGCGCAGTGGGGCCGGTGACAATATTAGTGACACCCAGAGACAGCAACGTCAGCAGAATCACAATCGCCTTTTGTTCAAACCAGGACAGCACTAGCGAGAGTGGCAGTTCATTGACGCCGCAGCCCAGTTTCTCTGCCAGGGTTACGGCCAACATGATGGCTGAATAGGCATCGTTGCACTGTCCGGCATCCACCAGACGCGGTAAGCCTTCAATGTCACCGAAATCGAGTTTGTTAAAGCGATACTTCCCGCAAGCCAGCGTTAAGATCAGGCAATCTGCCGGCACCTGGGTGGCAAAATCCGTGAAGTAATTGCGTTCACCGCGTGCACCGTCGCAGCCACCGACTAAAAATACGTGGCGCAATTTTTCCCGGCTGACGAGGTCGATCAGCGTATCGACCGCGCCGAGCAGTGTTTGTCGGCCAAAGCCCACGGTGATGAGATGTTCAATCTCACTGTAAGGGAAACCGTTGAGCTGCAAGGCTTGTGAAATCACAGGGCTGAAATCGTCACCTTCCAGATGATTGACGCCAGGCCAGCCAACGATGCTGCGCGTCCAGATACGATCCTGATACGAGCCAACATGCGGATCGATGATGCAGTTGGATGTCATCACAATAGGGCCAGGGAAGCGCGCGAATTCAACCTGCTGGTTCTGCCAGCCGCTGCCGTAGTTACCCACCAGGTGTTTGAATTTACGCAGTTCAGGATAGCCATGCGCAGGCAACATTTCGCCATGAGTGTAGACGTTAACGCCTGTGCCCTCGGTTTGTTGCAGCAGGTGATAGAGATCTTTCAGGTCATGACCGGAAATCAAGATGCTTTTACCCGCGACCGCTTTGACGTTGACCTGAGTGGGGGTGGGATGGCCATAAGCATGGGTTTCACCCGCATCGAGGATTTGCATCACGCTGAAATTCATCTGGCCGATATCCATCGCACATTCAAGCAATGCATTCATCTCCGCTGGCCAGGTGCCGAGCCACGCCATGATGGTGTGATAACGTGCGTAGATGGCGTTGTCATATTGACCGAGGACATGCGCGTGTTCCATGTACGCCGCTGCACCCTTCAGCCCATAGAGACAAAGCAAGCGTAAGCCGAGAATGTTGTCACCGATGGCGGCTTTATCGCGGTTGGGGATAAAGGCCGCCGCTTGCCTTTGCAGATCGCCGAGGTCGTCACTGACCAGCTGTAAATCGGCCATTGGATGGTCGACCTGCGCATGGGCATCGAGCGCCAGGCACAGCGCTTTTAGTGCTTCACGTTTGGCTATCGCTTCACGCGCGTAACCGACGATGCGAATCGGATCAAAGTTGACGTTAGTGAGGGTGGAAAAGAAGGCGCGCGGGGCGAAGCTGTCGACCGCGTGGTCAATCAGGTCATATTCGCGCGCTTTGCAGGCCCATGCCGAGAGCCCTTGCAGCGTTGCAATCAATAAATCCTGTAAGTCGGAGGTTTCAGCGGTCTTGCCGCACATTCCCTGCGCGTAAGAACATCCGTTGGCCACGGGAGTTCGAATGGTTTGCTCACATTGCACACAGAACATAATCACACCTTGCGTATAAGTTGTATTTTAAATGCATCTTTAAGCTAGGCTTGATTTTGCTGACTGACCAGCGGATTTGCAGGTTACTTAAGGGGAGATTGATTTAGCGCAATTTCGTGCAGGGACATTCTAACGAGGTTTATTTGCGTATTGATGTGAGTGGCGAAAACAGCGCATCAAAAACAGGTGCGCAATGCGCACCCGGTATCGGCATCTGTAAGGCCGCCACGGTGGGCGACCGCTGATTACAGAAGAGATTTCGCGGTGTTCACCACGTTTTCAACGGTGAAACCGAACGCTTTGAACAGCAGCTCTGCTGGAGCAGACTCACCGAAGGTGGTCATGCCCACGATAGCGCCATTCAGGCCAGTGTATTTGAACCAGTAATCTGCGATACCCGCTTCGATGGCCACACGCGCTGCCACCGCTTTTGGCAATACCGATTCACGGTAGGCTGCATCCTGCTTGTCGAAAGCATCGGTAGAGGGCATTGACACCACACGTACTTTGCGGCCTTCCTGGGTCAGCTGCTCGTAAGCGGCAACGGCCAGTTCCACTTCTGAACCGGTGGCGATCAGGATCAGCTCTGGCGTACCTCCACTGTCTTTCAGTACATAACCACCGCGCACTACGTTGGCCAGTTGCTCCGCGCTGCGATCCTGCTGTGCCAGATTCTGACGCGAGAAGATCAGCGCGGTAGGGCCGTTGACACGCTCGATAGCGTATTTCCAGGCCACGGCAGACTCAACCTGATCACACGGACGCCACAGACTCATATTGGGCGTCACGCGCAGGCTGGCCATCTGTTCTACTGGCTGGTGCGTTGGTCCATCTTCGCCCAGGCCGATTGAGTCATGGGTGTAGACCATAATCTGACGCACTTTCATCAACGCCGCCATACGTGCCGCGTTACGTGCATACTCCACGAACATCAGGAAAGTTGCGGTGTAGGGCAGGAAACCACCGTGCAGCGCGATGCCGTTGGCGATGGCGGTCATACCGAATTCGCGTACGCCGTAATGAATGTAGTTACCGGCAGGATCTTCATTGATGGGTTTAGAACCCGACCACATGGTCAGGTTGCTGGGCGCGAGATCCGCCGATCCCCCCAGATACTCCGGCAGGATCTTGCCAAAGGCTTCAATCGCATTCTGCGACGCTTTACGGCTGGCGATTTTCGCTGGATTAGCCTGTAGATGCTGGATAAATTGTTGCGACTCGGTTTCCCAGTTATCGGGTAATGCGTCATTTATGCGACGGTTAAATTCCGCCGCCAGCTCCGGGTGAGCCTCGGCATAGGCCGCGACTTTAGCCTCCCACGCAGACTCTTTCGCCTGACCGGCTTCTTTCGCATCCCACTGGGCATAGATTTCTGTAGGGACTTCGAACGGCGCGTGGTGCCAGCCCAGATGTTGGCGGGTCTGGGCAATTTCGTCATCGCCTAACGGTGCGCCATGCACATCATGGGTACCGGCTTTATTCGGTGAGCCAAAACCAATCACGGTTTTGCACATCAGCAGGGAAGGTTTGTCTGTAACCGCTTTGGCTTCTTCAACCGCTTTCTTGATGGCTTCGCCGTCATGACCATCTACGCCGCGCACCACGTGCCAGCCGTAGGCTTCGAAGCGTGCTGCGGTATCATCCGTGAACCAGCCATCCACATGACCATCGATGGAAATACCGTTGTCGTCATAGAAGGCCACCAGTTTCCCCAGCTTCAGAGTCCCGGCGATCGAGCAGACCTCGTGCGAGATCCCTTCCATCATGCAGCCGTCGCCCATAAACACATAGGTGTGGTGATCGACGATGTCGTGACCAGGTCGGTTAAACTGCGCGGCCAGCGTGCGCTCGGCAATCGCGAAGCCCACCGCATTTGCAATCCCCTGACCCAGCGGCCCGGTAGTGGTTTCCACGCCCGGCGTGTAGCCGTATTCCGGATGACCCGGGGTTTTTGAATGCAGCTGGCGGAAATTCTTCAGTTCGCTGAGTGGCAGGTCGTAGCCGCTCAGGTGCAGCAGGCTGTAGATCAGCATCGAGCCGTGGCCATTCGACAGGACGAAGCGGTCACGGTTAGCCCACTTAGGATTGTTTGGATTGTGCTGTAAAAAATCGAGCCACAAAACTTCGGCGATGTCCGCCATGCCCATCGGGGCACCCGGATGACCTGACTTGGCTTGTTGTACGCCATCCATGCTTAAAGCACGGATGGCGTTGGCTCTTTCCCGGCGTGTTGACATAAGGTTCTCCAGAGGTAAGAAGTCGGTGATTATTTAGTATGTGAAACTTGTTCGTAGTAACCGATCTTCTCGACTTTGGCGGTGGAGCCGCCACCTTCAAACTCGGAGGCCAGCCAGGCATTGACGATATTTTTCGCCAGTTCAGGTCCGATAACGCGTGCACCCATGGTCATAATCTGGGCATTGTTGCTTTTACGCGCGCGTTCAGCGGAGAAAGTGTCATGACACTGTGCCGCACGTACGCCTTCCACTTTATTTGCCACGATTGCTACGCCGATACCGGTACCGCATAGCAGAATTCCGCGTTCAAATTCATTCTTCTGGATAGCCGTTGCCAGTGCAAAAGCCACGTCCGGATACATTGGACGGTCGTTTTGCGCGTCATTGGTGTAATCCGTCACCTGGTAATCTTTCTCTTCAAGCAGTTTTTTAATGATGTTTTTCAATTCGATAGCCGCATCATCGGCGCCGATTGCGATTGTTTTCATCGTCATTCTCCAGCAAGGTTTTGTTCTGACGCCTGAACGTTTGTTACGTAGGCGAGAAGATGTTCACTGACAGCCTGCCATAAATACAATCATATGTTCAATGGTTGTTCATATGTTTTGCGTGCTGTTTGGGTGATGAACCCCGTAGCAGGGGCTGATGCCACGCGGATTGCGCCGCATTTCTGCGTATTTTTCCGATTCAGGGCCAAAATCAAATCTCATGAGCAGGCTCACATTTTCAATCATTGCAGTTGAGAGATGAGCATTTATACGTGTAGTGTTCATTTGTTCGCATAACGATACCAATGTACAAGAAGACCCCTTGAGGACTCGAACATGTGTCATTTACACCGTACCTCTCAGTACACCTGCAGCCAGCGCTCTTTTGGCGTCTGGTCAACACCAAACAACCGTTTTAACCACGCACGTCACGGAGGTGCGTTATGAGTCAGCAAAACATGACGGCGATTGAGAAATCCGCTATCAGCAAAATCTCCTGGCGTCTGGTGCCTTTCGTGGCACTGATGTTCTTTATTAACTTCCTTGACCGCACCGCAATTTCTTTTGCTGGCCCCAATGGCATGACTCAGGACCTCGGTCTGACAGGTGTGCAGTTTGGTCTGGCATCCGGCATCTTCTTTATCGGTTATATCCTGCTGGAAGTGCCGAGCAACCTGGCGTTGCATAAGTTCGGCGCACGTCGCTGGCTGGCACGCATCATGATCAGCTGGGGTATTGTCTCGCTGCTGTTCACCTGGGTGAGCAGTGTCGAAGGCCTCTATACGCTGCGCCTGCTGCTGGGTATTGCTGAAGCGGGCTTCTTCCCGGGCGCGATTCTTTATCTGAGCATGTGGGTACCGGGACGTCATCGCAGCAAAATCCTGTCCTTGTTCTATCTGGCACAGCCGCTGACCGTGGTATTCGGTGCGCCCCTGGCGGCAGGCTTGATTGAGCAACACGGTCTGTTTGGTCTGGATGGCTGGCGCGTGATGTTCCTGGGTGTTTCCATCCCGGCGATTCTGATCGGTATCGTGGCGCTGTTCTGGCTGGTGGACTCACCGCGTCAGGCGAAGTGGTTAACCGCAGATGAGAAGACCTGGCTGACCAACGAGCTGGAAGCGGAGCACCAGCAGAAGCAGGGCCATAAGAAACACAGCCTGCGTTCAGTGATGGGCAACGGCCGTGTGTGGACGCTGTGCCTGATCTACTTCGGCTTTATCTATGGCCTGTATGCGCTTGCCTTCTTCCTGCCAACCATTATCGGCGGCTTCCAGCAGCAGTTCGGAACCACCTTTAACGTAATGCAGAAAGGCTTAATTACCGGCGTGCCATACCTGATTGCTGCCGCAGTGATGTACTTCTGGTCAAAAGATGCCACCCGTCGTGGTTGCAAAACCTGGCACATCGCGATTCCAGCGCTGGCCGGTGGTATCAGCGTGCCACTGGCGCTGTATATGGATTCACCGTTCACCACCATCATGGTGATCGCGATTACGGCCAGCTCCATCTTCGCTGCCTTGCCTAACTTCTGGACGCTGCCAACGCAGTTCCTGACCGGCGCATCAGCCGCAGCGGCTATCGCACTTATCAACACCTTAGGAAACGTGGCGGGCTTCTCCGCGGGCTACATCACTGGCGCACTGCATGACGCCACCAACAGCTATGTGTTACCGATGTTCGTGGTCGGTGGCTTCATGCTGCTGTCAGCCGTCCTTATGCTGTTATTGAATCGCCAGCGCCCGCAGTCTCAGCCGACCTCTATCGCACAGGAGCACTAAAATGACGTACCTGTTTAACCAACCTTCAGCCTTTGCTGCTGAACTCATTGAAGGCTTTGTCGCCGCCAACGCCGATAAAGTTCGTCAGGTCACCGGTGGTGTGGTGCGCAGCACGCGCAGCCAACCTAATACGGTTGCGGTGATTGTGGGCGGCGGTTCCGGTCATTATCCGGCCTTCGCCGGGTTGGTTGGACAAGGTCTGGCACACGGCGCAGCCATGGGGAACCTGTTTGCTTCGCCGTCTGCTCAGCAGATCTACAACGTGGCCAGAGCGGCGCATAACGGCGCGGGCGTGTTGCTGATGTTCGGAAACTATGCGGGCGATGTACTGCACTTCGGCCAGGCTTGCGAACGCCTGCGTGCCGAGGGCATTGCCTGTGAAATTCTGGCTGTGACGGATGATATCTCCAGCGCCAGTAAAGACGAACGGGCCAAGCGCCGTGGTGTGGCGGGTGATTTATGTGTGTTTAAAGCGGCGTGTGCAGCGGCGGAAGCGGGCGATGATTTAGCCACCGTGCTTAAGAAGTCACAGCATGCTAACGATCGTACGCGGACTTTCGGTGTGGCATTTGGCGGATGTACCTTGCCGGGTGCCACCCATCCACTGTTTGAAGTTGAAAAAGGGCGCATGGCGCTGGGGCTCGGCATCCACGGTGAGCCGGGCATCAGTGAAACCGATGTGCCCAGTGCCGACGAACTGGCCGAGCTGTTTGTTGAACGTCTGCTGAGCGAAGTGCCTTCCGACGTCAGGCAGATTGAGGGGCAGCGCGTTGCGGTGATCCTCAATGGTTTGGGTTCCGTAAAGTATGAAGAGTTGTTCGTGGTGTATCGCCGCGTGGCACAGCTGCTGGCCGCCACAGGATTGCAGGTGGTTCAGCCGGATGTCGGCGAGTTTGTCACCAGCTTTAATATGGCGGGCGCATCGCTGACGCTGATGTGGTTGGATGATGAGCTGGAGACGCTGTGGTGTGCCCCAGCAAACGCACCCGCCTATCGCAAAGGTAGCGTGTTAATCGCGGAACCGTTGAGTGCAGAAGAGCGTGAAGAGAGCACGGAAGAAGCACTGCCACAGGCTTCTGCAGAGTCACAGCAGAGCGCACAGCGCGTGTTACATATCCTGGAATCAGTGGCAGATTTGTTACAGCGTAACGCGGAAAAATTAGGCGATATCGATGCCGTGGCCGGTGACGGTGACCATGGTATCGGTATGGAACGTGGTGTGCTGGGCGCGGTAGAGAAAGCGCGTGAAGTGGCGACGCGCGGCGCAGGGGCAGGCAGCCTGTTGTGCCGTGCTGCGGATGCCTGGGCAGATAAAGCCGGGGGCACATCGGGTGCACTGTGGGGCGTCGCACTCACGGCGCTGGGGACGGCCATTGGCGATCAGCAGTCACCGAATGCGCAACGCGTCGCAACCGGCGTACGTGAAGCCAAAGAGGGCATTATGCACTTTGGCAAAGCGAAGGTAGGCGACAAAACCATGGTCGATGTGTTGGTGCCGTTTAGCGACAGCCTTAACGCTGCAATCGCAGAGGGTGCTTCACTGACCGATGCCTGGTTGGCGGCGGCGCAGGTGGCCGATATGGCCGCACAAGACACCGCTCAGCTGGTGCCGAAAATGGGTCGTGCGCGTCCGCTAGCCGAGAAAAGTGTCGGTACGCCAGATGCGGGTGCGATTTCACTGGCGATGATCGTCAATACCGTTGGCGATCTGCTAAAAGAACACAAAGCCTCTCAGCAAGGAGCGTAATGATGTCTCAGCCCAAAATCTGGCTTGGCGTCAGCCTGAAAATGTATTTCGGTTACCAGCAGACACTGGACTGGTGCCGCAAAGTCGCCGGATTGGCACAGTTGCCGGCGGTGAAAAACGGTGATGTTGGGTTGTTTGTACTGCCCGCTTATCCGGCTATTCCCGCTGTGGCTGACATTTTCGCAAAAACACCGGTGCGCTTTGGCGGCCAGGATGTGTGTCAGGCTGAGAACGGCGCCTGGACCGGTGAGGTCAGCGCCAGCCTGTTGCAGGAACTCGGTTGCTCACTGGCCGAAATCGGTCACGCTGAGCGTCGTCGCCACTTCCATGAAGACAAAGCGCAGATTGCTGCCAAAGTGGCGATGTCATTGCGACACGGATTAACACCGGTGCTGTGTATCGGCGAAGAGCAGCAGGCCGGGCCGGATCAGGCTATCGCACTGTGCGAACAGCAACTGGCGGAGGCATTGGCTGATGCAGTGCAACAAGGTCTAAAAGGCGAGGTGTTTTTTGCCTATGAGCCGCAGTGGGCGATTGGTGCGCCACAACCTGCACCGGATAGCTATATCCGCGCGGTCTGTTCAGGCCTGCAACAGCTGAAAACGCCGGAGGGTATCACCTTGAAAATTATTTATGGTGGCAGCGCCGGGCCGGGGTTGATTCAGCGTCTGGGGACTGACGTTCATGGTCTGTTCCTGGGCCGTTTTGCCCACGACCCGAATGCACTGGCGCAAATCATTGAAGAGGCCAGCGTGCTGGCGAAGGAGATCCGTTAATGAGCCGTATCGGACTCAGTACTTATGCCTTTTTCTGGCGCATGTCCAGCAAAGTGCCCAACCCGCTGTCGCTGGAGCAGATGCTGCAGCAGACCGCTGAACTGGATATCTCGGTATTCCAGATTTGTGATTATCCGGCGATTGAAAGTTGGTCAGATGAGCAGTTGCAGGACCTTCGCCAACTGGCCGACAAGCTGGGAATTACGCTGGAGCTAGGCACACGTGGCTTAGGCACTGCGCACCTGCGCCGCTATCTGCATATGGCGAATATTCTCGATGCCCATGTCGTGCGTTCAATGTTCTACACCGCCGATCACCGTCCTTCACTGGATGAAGCCGCAGAATTGATTGCTGCGGTGCTGCCTGATTTCGCTCGCCAGCAGGTACGTCTGTGTCTGGAGACGTATGAGCAGGTCAACAGCGGCGCGATGATGTCGGTGATCAATAAGTTCCTCTCGCCGTGGTTATGTGTGTGTCTCGATCCCGCTAACTGCGTAGCAGGGCTGGAATTGCCTGAACAGGTGATCGCCAATACGGCGGCGCGCGTCGGTAACCTGCACATCAAAGATTTTGCTTTTACGCGTCGTGATGGCTGGGTCGGCTTTACCTTTGCCGGCTGCCTGATGGGCGAGGGCCTGCTGGACTATGACCGGATGATCGCCAGTGTGCGCCCGGCAGAAAGAGAGATTAATCAAATCGTTGAACACTGGTTGCCGTGGCAGGACGATGCCGTGCTGACCTGCGAGCGCGAAGCCGAATGGACGCGCCGCACCGTTGAATTCTTACGTAGTAAACAAGATCAGGAGTTATACAAATGAGCAATGCATTGAAAACCATCACTGTAATTGGCGCAGGCGGCAAAATGGGTATGCGCATTTCTGCCAACTTCCAGAAAAGCGATTACCAGGTGTTTTACGTTGAGAACTCACCGAAGGCGCAGGAACAAGTGACGGCGCAAGGCCGTGAGTTGTCTGATGCTGCTTCCGTTGTGCCGGTCAGTGACGTAGTGATTCTGGCCGTACCGGATATCGTTCTGGGCAAAGTGTCTGAGGGCGTGGTGCCGCAGATGAAGGCCGGTGCGATCCTGCTGACGCTGGACCCGGCTGCGGCCTACGCAAACCTGATCGCGCATCGTGACGGCATCGAATATGCGGTGGCGCACCCTTGCCATCCATCAGTGTTCCTGGAGCGCTACACCAAAGAAGAGCACGCGGATGCCTTCGGTGGCATCGCGGCTGTACAGCACGTCGCGGCTTCGTATGAAACCGGCTCAGATGCGCAGAAAGCCGAACTGAGCAAAGTCATCAGCGTGATGTACGGTCCGGTAGAGGAAGTGCATTGGGTCACAGTGACGCAGCTGGCCTATCTGGAGCCAACGCTGGTGGAAACCGTAGCCTGCATGGTGGGTGCTTTTATGAAAGAAGCGCTGGATGAGACCGTCAAGCACAGCGGCGTGCCGGAAGAAGCCGCCAAAGCGATGCTGTATGGTCATATTCAGATCGCACTGGCCGTGGCCTTCCGCGCCACCAACCCATTCTCTGATGCCTGCATGATCGCCATGGAATACGGTCGCGAGAAGATTGTTAAGCCAGACTGGAAGCAGATCTTCGATCAGAAAGAGCTGGATATCGTCATTGCCCGCATGCTGAAAATCGACGCCATTAAGCGTTAAGCGTGATGCAACCTGCGACTCGCCTTGCTGCTGTCTGGCGAAGCGAGTCGTATCAATGATATAACTCCTTCCTTAAATCAGGTGTCACGATACAAGACAGGTAACGGATGGAAAAAAACACGCTCTCTCAGGACTCCGAGCTGCTGACAGAAATTGCGGTGGCCTATTATCAGGACGAAATCACCCAGGAGGAGATTGCGCGTAAGTTTGGGATATCCCGCATTAAAGTTGGCCGACTGCTCAAACGTGCGCGTGAAGAGGGCATCGTCGAAATTAATGTGCGCTACCATCCGGTGTTCAGTACGCGCCTTGAACAACAACTGCAAAGCCGTTTCCCGCAACTACAACGTGCGCTGATTGCCCTGGATTCGCCGGACGATGAAGAGCAGCGTCGTCAGGTGGCGGCGTTAGTTTCAGCCCATCTTGCGCAATCATTAAAAGACAATGCGATTGTCGCTGTGGGTCAAGGGCGCAACGTCGCCGCTGTTGCCGATTATCCCGGTCAGGTGCCGACGCGTAATTGTCTGTTTATCAGTGGTATCGGTGGGACACATCGTCCCGGTGATGCGATTAACGCCGATCATATCAGCCGTCGTCTGGCTAAGAAGTTTGGCGGTATCAGCGAAACCCTGTATGCCCCGGCCTATGTTGAGAACCGCGCACTCCGTGACGCCTTTATGCAAAACGGCACCATCAAAGAGACGCTGGACCGGGCGCGTAAGGCCGATGTGGCGATAGTGGGCATCGGTGATATGAATGAAAACAGCTATATGGTGAAACTCGGCTGGTTTACGCCGCATGAGATCATTGATGCGCACGTGAATCAGGGCGTCACCGGGGATGTTGCGGGTTACGACTTCTTCAATGCCCAGGGGCAACACGTGGATACGGTGATGAATGACCGTGTCATTGGCCTCAGCATCGAAGAGTTACGTAAGATCCCCTGCGTGATCGCTATTGCTTCAGAAAATACCAAAGCCATGGCCATTCTCGGTGCATTGCGCACGGGGGCCATCGATATTGTGGCGACGACAGCACAAAATATTCGGACGATTTTGAGTATGTCGCAGTAGGGTATTATTTCATGGCGGCACCACGCGGTGTCGCTCTTTTATCACCCTCCAATTTTCTTACTGCGCAAACTATTACGCCCATTCTCAGCTAACACTCCTTTACTGTCATGTTATCTGAGATTTATTTCAGTCACCCAACCGTCACCCCAGCAACATAAATCCTTCATTTCCCTGAGCTAGCTTACCGCCATTCTGTTTTCAGGACTGCGGATGCATGAGCCACCTTTCGCTACATCACATCACTAAAGCCTGGGGGGAAAAAATTGCCCTCAATGACATTACCTTTGATGCCGCAGAAGGGAGCTTTGTTGCGCTGCTTGGGCCATCAGGCTGTGGAAAATCCACACTACTGCGCACCATTGCCGGGCTGGAAACCGCCGATCGCGGCGAGATCCACTTTAAACACGCTGATATCACCCATTTGCCACCCTCGCAGCGCAAACTCTCGATGGTTTTTCAATCCTATGCGCTTTTTCCACATCTGAATGTCCGCGAGAATTTGCTGTTTGGCTTAAAAGCGCGTGGGGAAGACAAGCAGACATTTGCGAGCCGACTGGATGACGTCAGCAAGCTGATGGAACTGGATAAGTTGCTCGATCGCCTGCCATCTCAGCTCTCGGGGGGCCAACAGCAACGTGTGGCGTTGGGAAGGGCGGTTATCGCGAATAACAACCTGTGTTTGATGGATGAACCGCTGTCCAACCTTGATGCCAAACTGCGCCAAAGCATGCGACGTGAGATTCGTGCCTTACAGAAGAAACTGGGGCTCACCATGCTGTATGTCACGCACGATCAGACCGAAGCGATGAGCATGGCGGACAGTATTATTTTGCTGAATGACGGTCATATCGAGCAGCAAGGCACACCGAACGATCTCTATAACAACCCCGCCACGGTTTTTGCCGCGCAGTTTATCGGCGCGCCACCCATGAATATCCTGCCGTTGCACAACAAAGAGAACCGTCATTACCTGAGCCACTTACAGGCGCCGGTGGTTGAGCATTGCGATGAGGTGGCATTGAGTCTCGGTTTACGAGCGGAAGATATTCAGCTGATTTCACCTGAACATGCGGCGCTTAAAGCCCGGGCAATCAGCTACGAATACATGGGTGCTGATACCTTGCTGGTGTGCCAACTCGCGGGCCTGGCCGATGCCATCACCGTGAAAGTGCCCGGCATGCAGCATTTTGCCGAGGACAGCCAGGTCGGCTTGCAGTGGTCCGCAACCCGTCAATATCTGTTCTCCACCACAACCGGCAAGCGCTGTTTGTCTGCCGAGCAACAGATGTTTGTTTCACAGAAAAAATACGCTGTTTAACCGTTGTTTTTCGCCCAAGGGATAATCATGTCTGCGATTCGTTACTCACGCCTGGCCTCTGCTTTACTGCTCTGTACTACGGTTTCCGCTTTTGCCGCCGATCCGGTTAAATTGCAGATGTACTATCCGATCGCGGTCGGTGGCAAAGTCAGCCACACCGTTGACGCGCTGGTGGCTGATTTCGAAAAAGTGCATCCGGAAGTGAGCCTTCAGCCGGTGTACACCGGTGATTATGCGACAACGGTCACCAAAGCCCTGACGGCGTTCCGTGGTGGCAATGCACCGCAGCTGGCGGTCATTGGTGACATTGAGGCTTATTCCCTGATTGATGCGGGCGCGATTGTCGCCGCCAGCGATCTGGCAACAGGTGATGAAGGCAAAAAATGGATCGACGGCTTTTATCCTGCCTTCCTGCGTCACATTGACGGCAAAGTGTGGGGTGTACCGTTCCAGCGTTCTACGGTGGTGATGTACTGGAATAAACAAGCATTCGAAAAAGCGGGGCTGAATGGCGACACGCCGCCGGCTAACTGGCAGCAAGTGGTCGAGTTCAGTAAAAAACTGACCATCAAAGATGCCAATGGTGTCAGCCAGTGGGGGATTGAGATTCCGTCAACGCCTAACGGCTACTGGAACTTCCAGGGATTGTCTGCCACCAATGGCGGCCGTCTGGATAACGGTAAAGGCACGGCTGTGCATTTCAACACGCCAGGTAACGTTGAGACACTGCAATGGCTGACCGACCTTGGGCAGAAAGAAGAAGTGTCACCGAAAGGCGCCATCGCATGGGGTACCACACCACAGGACTTTATCAGCGGTAAAACCGCCATGATGGTGACCACCACCGGTAACCTGACCAACGTGCGCGATAACGCCAAATTCCCGTTTGGTGTGGCAATGCTGCCAGAGAAGACTCAGCGTGGCAGCCCAACGGGCGGCGGTAACCTCTATGTCTTCAAAAATGCTTCACCGGAGCAGCAAAAAGCCGCGATGGAATTTATCCGTTGGGTGACGTCACCGGAGCAGGCCGCGCGCTGGAGTATCGCGACCGGCTATGTGGCTACGTCTCCAGCGGCATGGGATACCACGGTGATGAAAGACTACGTGAAAGAGGTCCCTCAGGCGCTGGTCGCCCGTGAGCAGTTGAAGTATGCCCAGCCAGAACTCTCGACCTACAACAGCGTACAGATTCAGGATGCGTTGAACCATGCTGTCGAAGCTGCGGTGACCCAGGCAAAAACCCCGGCAGAAGCGCTTGAGGGTGCGCAGAAGCAAGCGGATCGCCTGTTAAAGTCCTACCAGTAACGGAAGCGCTATGAGCACGATAATTGCCAGTACGCCGCAGCGTCGTCCCGCATTCTGGTCGACGCAGCTTTATGGTTACCTGCTGATTTTGCCAGCACTGAATTTTTTACTGCTGTTTACGCATTATCCCGCGGTGGCGACGATCTGGGAGAGTCTGTTCAGCGCTTCCCGTAATAATCATCCGGCCCACTTTGTTGGGCTGGATAATTACATGGCGTTGTTGGATGACGATATTTTCATCCAATCGCTCTGGAACAACGTGTTATATGCACTGATCACCATTCCACTGGCCGTCACGCTGGCTTTGATGATGGCGCTGGCCGTGAACCGACGATTGGCAGCGAATTCGCTGGTCCGCGCGGCCTTTTTTATCCCATCATTGCTCCCCATGATTGCCATCGCCAATCTGTGGCTGTTTTTCTACACTCCGCAGCTGGGGCTGTTGAATAAGTTGCTGGCGCTGTTCTCGCTGCCTGCTGTGAACTGGCTCGGTGAGCCGGGCACATCCCTCTATTGTCTGATGGCGGTTTCTGTCTGGCGTGAAGCGGGCTTCTTTATGATCTTCTATCTGGCTGCCTTGCAGCAGATCGATCCCCGCCTCAATGAAGCGGCAGCGATTGAAGGGGCTTCACGCGGCTACTTTTTCCGTCGTGTGCAATGGCCACTGTTGATGCCAACGACGCTATTTGTGTTGATCAATGCTTCGATGAACGCCTTCCGCATTGTCGATCAGGTGATTGCCATGACCAACGGAGGCCCCAGCAACAGTAGTAGTCTGCTGTTGTTCTATATCTATCGCACCGCATTCAGTTTCTGGGATATGCCTGCTGCTGCGGCCATGACCGTGGTGTTATTGGTGATCCTCGCGGCGATTGCGCTGATCAAATTTACGTTGCTGGACAAGCGAGCCCATTATCAATGAATAAGACGAACTCGTTGGGTGGCTGGTGCCTCAATCTTACCATCTGGCTGGCAGCGCTGCTGTGGCTGCTGCCGATTCTGGTGGCACTGTGGGTGGCGATCCATCCCGCATCCGATCAGGCCAGTTTTTCGCTTTTCTCGCCGCTGACCTTCGATAATTTTATCAAGGCCTGGCATGCCGCGCCTTTTGCCCGCTACTTCCTCAATACCACGTTGCTGGTGCTGATGATTGTGGTGGTGCAGTTGATTTTAGCGACCATGGCGGCCTATGCGCTGGTGCGTTTCAAAATGAAATTCTCAGGGGTTATCTTCGCGCTGATCCTGCTGCAATTGATGATTAGCCCGGATGTTTTGATTTTGAACAATTACAAAACCATCGGTGCGTTTGGTCTGCGCGATACCTTAACGGGGATAGCATTGCCGTATTTCGCCTCTGCTTTTGCCATTTTTCTGCTGCGTCAGACGTTTAAAAGCATCCCGCTGGTGCTGGAAGAGGCCGCTATTGTCGAGGGCGCCAGCCGTTTTTATATCTTACGTAAGATATACATCCCGCTTGCCCGGCCGATCTACATCGCTTTTGCCCTGGTGTCGATTAGCTTCCACTGGAATGATTTCCTGTGGCCGCTGGTGATTACCGATTCCGTCAACGTAAGACCGCTTACCGTCGGATTGCAATTGTTCTCGGCGCCAGAGCAGGGCGTACAGTGGGCGCTCATTGGTGCCGCTACCTTGATGACCACCTTGCCGTTACTGGTGCTGTTCCTGATTTTCCAGCGCCAGTTTATTCAGTCGTTCATGCGTGCTGGTATTCGCTAAGGAGTGTTTTCCGTGACTCATCCGCATCCATTGACATCCTTGCAGCGAGAACTCCTCGGCGATGTGGCCGAGCTTTATGCTTTGCCTGATTTACGTCCTGCGATGAGGGATAACGTGCTGCGTTTTGGTGTGATTGCTGACCCGCAGTATGCCGATGTCGAAGCTGATATCGATAATAACCTCTACTACCGTCATGCACTTGATAAGTTACCGCAGGCAATTGAAGCCCTGAATCAGCAGCCGCTGGATTTTGTTGTCACGCTGGGGGATTTGGTTGACCGCGATTGGGCCAGCTATGCCGCCATTCTGCCGCTGTATGACCAGTTAGTGCATCCGCATGCGGTGGTGTTGGGTAACCATGATGCGCAAACCCTCGCTCAACATCTGAATAATCGTGCGGCACTCCCCAAAAGTTATTACGCGTTTCGTTTAGCGGGGTGGCGGTTCATCGTTTATGACGGTAACGATGTCAGTTTGTACTGCAATGCGCAGAATGGTGACGACTACTACCAGGCGGAGAACCTGCTGGCGGAATTAAAGGCGCAGCGACAGCCGCAGGCTCAGCCATGGAACGGTGCCGTAGGGCAGCAGCAGCTGAACTGGATTGAACAGCAATTGATTGAAGCTCAGCAACGGGGTGAGAAAGTGGGAGTGTTTGGTCATTACCCGCTGGCGCCTCCCACCACGCATATACTGATGAACGCCAGTGTGCTGGTGGACCTTCTATCTAGTTACAACATACAATTTTGCTTTTCAGGACATGACCACCGCGGCAACACTGCATACATCGGTCAAACAGGGTTTTATACCATGAAGGGCATGCTTGATGGTTCAAGCGAAGTGCCCTTTGCGGTGGTCGAAGTGGATGATAATGGTGTAAGGATTCACGGCTTCGGTGGGGAGATTAGCCGAGGTCAGTGTTAATGCGGTCAGCAGGCGAGGCTCATATCGCCTGCGATTTAACTGGCGCGCTTCAGGGGCTGTGGCGGTAACTGTTGCCGACGACGTGCAATCTCTTCAGCGCGCTGTAACAACTGCTGCAAATCATCCTCGTCAATGTCGAGAAGCTGGCCGTTCTCCAGTGCCTGATGCAGATCATCGCGAGTGATTGGCATTTCAAGCGCCACTGAATTCGTTTTAGGTTCGTTTGCAGCCAGCGGGTGCGGGTAGCGGCGACCCGCAAGATTATTAAAAATGATTGCCAGTACAGCAAGACACACGGAATTCAGCAGCACGGGGGAGAGAATAAACTGATATCCCAGTTGCTGAACGCCACCGCCGCCCAGAATCGCTGTCAGCGCCACCGCACCGCTAGGAGGATGCAAGCAGCGCAGCTGAAACATCACGGCAATCGCCAGACAAGCCGCAATGCCGCACGCGACGGCGGGATAGGGCACATACATCGCGGTTGTCACGCCTATCACGCCTGCGACCAGATTCCCGCCAACAATTGACCAGGGCTGCGCCAACGGGCTATTGGGTAAGCCGAAAAGCAGCACTGCAGACGCCCCCATCGGTGCCACAAACCATAAGTTGACCTCACCAAGCAGCCAATGGCTGGTCAGGCTGGTGATCATCAGGCCGAGGCCCGCACCGATGCTGGCCATCACTCTCTGCTTTTTGGCGACCGGCAACGGATGCGGCCAAAGACGGGCAAGGAAAGTCCGCAGCGATGTTATCCAGCTGGCGCGACGCAGGTGTGTCATGAAGGTCATACTCTGTCATAAGAAAACACGATGGATGGCGATTGTCGCTGATCGATTCCTGAGGAACAACCACAATGTTAGTGTGCTGTTACCAAACGGTGATGAGGGTGCAAGCTGGAACAATGATGTTTAACCGTGTCTTACACAACGTCTAAGGTTGTTGTATAGTCCGTTTTTTTTCGGAGGAACCATGCTGCCCAACTCATCCACGCGCCTGAACAAATACATTAGCGAGAGCGGAATCTGCTCACGACGTGATGCCGATCGTTACATCGAACAAGGCAACGTTTTTATTAACGGCAAGCGCGCGACCGTTGGCGCACAGGTCTTTGCCGGGGATGAAGTGAAAGTGAATGGGCAGTTGATCGAGCCGCGTAACGAAGAAGATTTAGTGCTGATTGCGCTCAACAAGCCTGTGGGCATTATTACCACGATGGAAGAGGGTGAGCGCGATAACATCGGTGATTTTGTTAACCACAGTAAACGCGTGTTCCCGATCGGCCGTCTGGATAAAGACTCACAAGGTCTGATTTTCCTCACCAACCACGGTGACCTGGTCAATAAGATCCTGCGCGCCGGTAACAACCACGAGAAAGAGTATGTGGTGACCGTGGATAAGCCGATCACCGACGAGTTTATCGCCGGAATGGCGGCGGGTGTGCCGATGCTGGGTACCGTGACCAAAAAATGCAAAGTGAAGAAAGAGTCGACCTTTGTGTTTCGTATCATCCTGGTTCAGGGGCTAAACCGCCAGATTCGCCGAATGACCAAGCATTTTGGCTTCGAAGTCACAAAGCTTGAACGTACCCGCATCATGAATGTCAGCCTGAAAGGCATCCCACTGGGCGAATGGCGTGATTTAACCGATGACGAATTGATTGAGTTGTTTAACTTGATCGAGGATTCTTCATCCGAAGACCAAAAAACGCAGCAAAGCCAGGCGAAAAAGAAACCGGCAACAACGGCGAAAAAAGTCGCATCGAACGGTGCAAAGATTCCTGAGAAATCCGCAGCTAAACCCGCAGGACGTCAGCGTTTCACACAGCCTGGCCGGAAAAAGAAAGGGCGCTAATCGCCATTGTTTCGCCATCACTGATTAAACCCGGAACAAATTTTATAATCTGCTCACTATTTGTTCCGTGTTTATCCCTCCATACTTTTCTTAACAAAGGAGGGAACAATGAACAACGCAAACTGGTTATATGAAATGCAGCATCTCTATGTAACTCAGCCGCGTCCGGCATGGGTTCCACGCATGTTATGGCTGACCAAAACGCAGCGTCATAAAATTTTGACGGAACTCTTGTTGCCGCAGGCCAAACAGCGATAGCGCCGCTATTAAGCCGGTTATTGAATGTTCAGAATAACCGGCCCCCATCACTCTTCTTCAGCCACTTTGACCACGGTCTTACCAAAGTTTTTGCCCTTCAGCATATCGAAGAACGCCTGCGGTGCGTTTTCCAATCCATCAATCATGTGCTCGCGATAATGTATTTTCTGCTGTTCGACCAACGGCGTCATCGCCTGCAGGAATTCCGGATATCGATCACCGTAATCCTGGAAGATAATAAATCCCTGCATACGGATTCGGCGCTTCAATATCCCACTCAGGATTTGTGGCGTACGGTCAGGGCCAGCGGGAAGGGTTTTGCCACTGTTATAGGTTGAGACCAGCCCACAAACCGGTACGCGTGCGGCGGTGTTCAACAGCGGGAATACGGCATCAAACACTTTGCCGCCAACGTTCTCGAAATAGATGTCAATCCCGTCCGGGCAGGCATTCGCTAACTGTTCAGCAAAATCCTCGCGATGGTGATCGAGACAGGCAGAGAACCCGAGTTTTTCAATCGCGTAGCGGCATTTCTCTTCACCACCGGCAACGCCAACCACATGACAGCCTTTTAGCTTACCCAGTTGTCCGACCGTGGCACCCACCGGGCCCGTCGCGGCGGCGACCACCAGGGTTTCGCCCGCTTTTGGCTGCCCAATATCCATCAGCCCCATGTAAGCGGTGAAGCCGGGCATCCCCAGAATACCCAGCGCCCAGGATGGGTGGGGCAGATCGCCGATTTTCGCCACGCCGCTGCCATCCGAGACGGCATAACGTTGCCAGCCGCTGCCAGCCAGCACCCAATCCCCGGTTTTAAAATCGGGATGTTGCGATTCCACCACCTGGGAGACGGTACCACCGACCATCGGCTGATTGAGTTCTGCCGGAGGCGCATAGGATTTACTGTCATCCATGCGTCCTCGCATATAAGGATCCAGTGAGAGGTAAACCGTGCGGAGCAGCATTTCACCCGTTTTAATGGAGGGAATAGGTTGTTCAACAAGCTGAAAATTCTCTTTAACCGGTTCGCCATCCGGGCGCGATGCCAGTAGCCACGCTTGATTGCTGTCAGGTGATTGCGTCATGTAAACCTCTTTACTCAATTGAATCAGGCAAGTGTAGTTGAAAGCTGTTTAAAAGTTTGTCGCAATCTTAAAATGTTGCTATATAATAACAATTAGGTCTTTTTCATATGAATGTTGCTATATAACAACGTCTGGAGGCGTATGCTGCCCGGCATGCAAGATATCGGCATAAAGTGCCAGGAAAAACGTAAAGCGAAAAGGTGGACGCAAGCCACCGCAGCCTTACATTCAGGTGTGCACCGCACAGTGATTTCACAGATTGAGAACGGCTTTTATTCAGGGTCGCTCAAAGTATTGACGTTGTATCTCAATGCGCTGGAATTAAAACTTTCCGTGCAGTCAGCGGGCATACCGCAACTGGATGAACTGGAGGCGCTGTTTAACGATGACTGATTTTAACCAACTGGCAAAACCGCTCCGTTACATTGACGTGTTTAGCGGAGGGCAATACAGCGGCAGATTGCTGCATGAACGGGGGAGTTATAACTTCAGTTATTTTTCTGAAAGGGCGCGCCCCGTATCGCTAACCATGTTGGCGGACAATCGCATCAGCTATAACGGGAGTCGATTGTTTAATATTTTCGAGATGAACATACCTGAAGGTTATGTTCGCTACCATATCGCTGAACGTTTACGCCGTTATGTGGGGAGCGTGAGTGATATGCTTTTTCTCGCATTACAGCAGGATACTGGAATTGGCGCATTATCGTATAAAAGTGAGATCGATTTCCCCCGGCCTTCACCCGAAAAACTGGACGATTTGCTGCGCTGGGATCATAAAGAAAGTGCTTTTCAATATTTGCTGAATAAATACCTACTACAAACCTCCATTTCGGGTGTGCAACCTAAAGTGATGATCAGTACTGAGAATCGCGGCACCGTTTTGTACCCCAATCTTATAGCGAAAACGGGTGATGAGGAGTATCCACGATTAGCCGAAAATGAATTTATTTGTATGTCGCTCGCGAAGCTTTGTGGCTTGCCAGTTGCCGATTTTTGGCTTTCTGATAATAAAGAACTTTTTATTATGGAACGCTTTGATATTCAGCATGATAGTCGTCTGGCTATGGAGGATTTCTGTGTGCTATCGGGGAAAACATCAGACCATAAATACAGTGGTTCTTATGAAACCGGTGGGAAAATTGTGAGTTTGTTTACGCGCGATCAGTCCCAGGTTGAGTTGTATTGGCGCTACGTCCTCTTTAGCTGCATGGTAGGAAATGGCGACGCGCATTTAAAGAACTTTTCATTACTGTATGCCAGTGAAAATAATGGATCACCCAAGTTGTCCCCACTCTATGACGTGGTCAATACAGATATTTACCCAACAACAGACAAAGAACTGGCGCTTAAATTAAACAAAAGCAAATCATTCCCCAATCGAGATGCTTTACTGAAATTTGCGCGTGAACTTAAAATCATCAAGCCTGCTGATGTCATTGAACAATTCGCAGATGTCATCAGTGACCAAATAAATAATAACCCGATTTTCGATGATTTCCCTGAACTCAGGGATTCCATCGCCCATTCTCTGACTCGCAGCGTGGCGACTAACGATGTATTTTTAACCACTGACGTCAAACGACCTAAAAAACGAAAAACTGACTCGTTACTTTGATAGCGTTGGGAGGAATATGTCTCCCCAGTGAGCCAGCGCACAAACCCAGACAAAACTTTACGCTGGGAAAACCGCTAACGCATTGAACATAAAACTCCCTTCAACATTTGCACAAACGGTCTCGGGCATTCTCACATAACCGCTCTTTAATCGACTGCGTATACCTATAGCGATGCTATTAACCCAATAGGTGACGCATGACGGTTCAACAATCTTATGATTTAGCAGCAGATCACGACGCGCATATCGCTTCCGCAATCGCTAAGTTTTTCCACCGTATTATTCCAATGCTGGCGCTGATGCTGATTGTTAACCAGATCGACCGAGCCAACATCGGATTCGTCAAAGCTGAATTACAAACTGATGCGGGTATCAGTGCTGCTGCATTTGGTCTGGGCGCCGGCCTGTTCTTTATTGGCTACGCGCTGTTCGAAGTCCCCAGCAACATGATGTTAAAAAAGCTTGGGGCACGCGTGTGGCTGACGCGCATCATGATCACCTGGGGCATCGTGGTGGTGTTAACCGGTTTTGTGAGCACACCGCTGCACTTCTACGTACTGCGATTTTTATTAGGCGTGGCAGAAGCCGGGTTCTTTCCTGGCGTGCTGTTCTATTTCCGCCAGTGGGTGCCTAACGCATGGCGAGGTCGTGCCACCGCGATGGTGTTGAGTGCCACCGCTAGCGCCTTCTTGTTTTCCGGTCCGCTGACCGGCGCGATTCTGCTGCTGCATGAAGTGAATGGGCTTGCCGGTTGGAAATGGGTGATGTTCCTGGAAGGAGGGGGATCCATTGTGATTGGTTTGCTGGCCGCGCTGGTACTGGTCTCGAAACCTCAGGATGCCAAATGGCTTAACCCAGCAGAGCAACGTGCGCTGCAAGCACAGTTAGCGTTAGAAGACGCAGCACGTGACGTACATGCTAAAGAGTATGGCCGCTGGGGTTTATTGCGCGATCGCAGCTTGCTGTTCTATTGCCTGATTTTTTTCACCATGACCATGACCGGTTACACCCTGGTGTTCTGGCTACCGCAAATTATCCAGCGCATTCAGGGTTACAACAGTTTTGAGATTGGTTTGCTGACCGCCGTTCCCTGGTTATGTGCCATTGTTGCCTTATTCCTGCTGGGTAAAACCACCGATCGCTATCGCGATAAGCTGGACAAAGGGCTGGGCATTGCCATGCTGATTGCCGCGTGCGGCACCTTTATGGCGACCACCGGGACACCCTGGTTTGGGTTTGTCGCGATGATAGTTGCCTGTATTGGCTCGAAAGTCAGCGCGGCCTTTTTCTGGCCGATGCCGCAAAGCGAATTACCTGCTTCAATCGCCGCGCCCGGCATTGCCCTGATCAACTCTATCGGTAACCTCGGCGGTTTCTTTGCCCCCACCGTGTTTGGCTATCTTGAACTTCATACCGGCAGCACCACCGGTGGACTGTATGCGCTGACCAGCGTGTCGGTTATCACCGGTGTCTGGCTGCTGCTGCGTCGTAAACCTGTTCCCCCTGCATTCGGTCACACGGAGAGAAACCATGTCCGACACACCAGTCATTAAATCAATGCGCATCGTTCCGGTTGCCGGATACGACAGCATGCTGCTGAACATCGGCGGGGCGCATAACTGCTACTTCACCCGTATTCTGGTGCTATTGACTGATTCAGCGGGCAACAGCGGCGTGGGGGAAACACCGTGCCACGCTTCAACGTTGCAACTGCTGGAACAGTTTCGCCCTCTGATCATTGGCAGCTCGCTGATGCGCGCTAACGCCACGCTCAGTCAACTCTTTGCCAGCGACACGCGGCAGCAGCAGACTTCGCACACCAACGACATTCATATTCCGCAGATGAATCCAGAGAAGTTTTACAACGCGGCAGCGGCCATTGAGGCAGCGTTGCTCGATCTGCAGGGTAAATTCCTCGATCTGCCCGTGGCAGAACTGCTCGCCAGCGGTAAACAGCGGGAGCGCATTCCGGTGTTGGGCTATCTGTTTTATATCGCCGACCGTCAACGCACGGATATGCGCTACCGTTCGGGAGATGACGAAGCGGATGGCTGGTTCCGGTTACGTCATCAACCGGCAATGAACAGTGCAGCAGTGGTGCGGCTCGCAGAGGCCGCAGTAGAACAATACGGCTTTCGTGACTTCAAGCTAAAGGGCGGCGTCCTGCATGGCGAGCAGGAAGTCGAAACCGTGGAGGCCTTGCTGGCGCGGTATCCACAATCTCGCGTCACCGTGGACCCGAATGCCAGTTGGTCGCTGGATGAAGCGATTCGCTTTGGTAAGCAGTTGGCAGGCAAAGTGCCGTATCTGGAAGATCCTTGTGGCGCAGAGCAGGGGTATTCCGGGCGTGAAACGCTGGCCGAGTTCCGTCGCGCCACTGGCGTGCCGGTGGCGACCAATATGATCGCCAATGACTGGCGGCAGTTGCAGCATGCTCTGCAGCTCAACGCCATCGACATCCCGCTTGCCGATCCCCATTTCTGGACGATGCGCAACGCTAACGTCGTCGCACAACTGTGTAACGAATGGGGCCTCACTACCGGTTGCCATTCCAATAATCACTTTGATGTTTCCCTGGCGATGGTGGCCCATCTTGGTGCCGCAGCGCCTGGCGATCGTCAGACCGCCTTCGATACACACTGGATATGGCAAGATGGCCAGCAACTCAGCCACCAGCCACCGCAAATCCGTGATGGCTACCTGGAGCTGCCGCCAGGCCCAGGATTGGGCATTGAACTGAATATGGAGCGCGTCGAACAGGCGCACGCACTCTACAACGCACTGCCTGATAAGAACCGCAACGATGCACTTGGCATGCAGTTTTTGATTGATAACTGGCGTTTTGACGCAAAACGTCCGGCTCTGGTTCGCTGAGGAAATTAAATGAAGAAAACCTTTCAGATAGCCACATTACTCACGGCGATGGCGCTCAGCGCTCCATTGCTGGCAAAAACCTTTGTTTACGTCTCAGAAGCCGATGATGGCACCATCGCGCGCTACGTACTGGATGATCAATCCGGTGCATTGCAACTGCTAGGTCGTACCCAGGCCGGCGGAAAAGTGATGCCGCTGGCGCTGAGTGCCGACCACCAGCATTTATATGCGGCCATTCGCAGCAAGCCACTGCAACTGGTGAGCTGGCAGATCGATCGCGCCACCGGCGATCTTCATCAGAGAGCTGAAGTCCCTGCTACCGCCAGTTATCCGTACATCAGCACCGACAAGCAAGGGCGATTCCTGTTGGGCGCCTCCTACGATGGCGATGTGGTGCATGTCTATCGGCTGGCCAAAGATGGCAAGGTGATAGCGCCGCCGGTTGGCAGTTACAAGACGGGTCATGCGGCACATTCGGTCATTGTTGATGATGCCGGTAAAACCGCCTACGTCGGTAATCTCGGCACTGACCGCGTGTTACAGCTGAAATTGAATGAGGAGGGGGAACTCAGCGCGCTGGGTAACGGTTATGTGAAAACCGCCGATGAAAACGGCCCGCGTCATTCGGTCTTATCGCCGGATCAGCGCTATCTGTATAACGTCGGCGAGATGGGCGGCATCATCACTCAGTTCCGCCGTGAACCGAGCGGCGAACTGGTCAAAGTCAGTGAAACACCCAATGCAGTAGCCGAGGAATTTAAATTGCAACATGGGCGTGAGCGTCCAGCGGGCTATAGCGATACCACGCCACGGATCTGGTCAGCCGATATTCATCTGACGCCAAACGGTCACTTCCTGTATGTGACCGAACGGACCAGCAGTACGGTGAGTGGCTACCGCGTTGATCCACACAGTGGCAACCTGACGCTGATTGGCAGCTGGTCGGTTGAGAAGCAGCCGCGCAGCATTGCTATTACCGCAGACGGAAAATGGTTGATTGCCAGCGGTGAAAAAAGCGCGGTAACAGGAAGCTACGCCATTGATGCCAAAAGTGGATCGTTGAAGCGTGTAAGTGAAGCGCCTGCCGGCAAAGATGCGAACTGGGTAACAGTGGTGAGTAACTGAGTTTCACCCTGCGATGATCTGGCGCAACACTGTGCGCCAGATTGCGCGAAATGTTTTTATGGAGCCGTTGTAATCATTGAGGTTATTTAGAAAAGTGTGATCCAGAACACATTTATCTGACTGATGACAGGCTGTGAAGCAATAGGCTTATAAATCAGAGAGATTCTGTAAAAAAGGGCTGAATTCGCACTTAGTCCATTAGTAACCCTTAATAATTACCCTGTTATTGATTACCTGCCAATATCACCAATTTTGATGCTGTAACAACCTGACATATTTATCGCCGTGAGTAGATTGAATATTCTGGCAGGATACGCCGCACTTAGTGCCGTCTGGTCTCAATACTGTCATGCAGTGGTTTTCAAAAAACGCCGTTTTTTTTGCTGTAAAAACCTGTCTGGCTGCCTTTTTGGCATTGTACTTCTCACTGGAACTCAACCTGGATAAACCCGCCTGGGCCATTACCACGGTTTTCATTGCCTCTCAGCTTTACTCTGCGTCCACCATTTCGAAATCACTGTTTCGTATGCTCGGCACCTTGTTAGGCGGCGTGTTTATCTTCTTTGTTTTTCCCGTCACTGTTGAACACCCCTTACTTTTTAGCTTTGTTATCTCGCTGTGGGTCAGTGTGTGCCTGTATCTCTCCCTGCACGATCGCACGCCGAAAAGCTATGTGTTCATGCTGGCAGGTTACAGCGCTGCCATCATGGGATTTCCCGAGGTGATGACGCCGCTGTCGATCACCAATACCGTGTTATCCCGTATTGAAGAGATCGCGGTAGGCACAGTATGTAGCAGCCTGGTGCATGCGTTATTGTTTCCGGTCTCGATGCGTAGTTTGCTGGAACAGAGTGTCAGCCAGTGGTATTTAAATGCGCGCAAGCTGTGCCACGATTTGCTGTCAGGTATTCCGGGCGATAAGTCTCCCGAGCGCGATGACATTCTGACGCGTATGGCGACCAATCCGCAGCAAGTGGAAATTCTGATTACGCACTGTGTTTACGAGGGTGATGCCGCGCGCCGTTTGATTCGTCTGGTCAGCGTGCAGTATCAACATCTCTCTTATTTAATCCCTACGCTCACCGCCATTGAGCTGCGTCTGCAGCGTTTATCGGCACTGCAGATTACGTTCCCGGACAACGTCGCGGTGGCGTTTCGTCTGTTTTTGCACTGGCTTAACGATGGTGAAGCCGTTGGCGAAACCAGCGGTATCCAGCTGGAATTAAGCCGTTGTCAGAATGATATCAACCAGGCCTGGCGTAGCGGGGAGCTGCCGATTGAACACTGCCTGCTGTTTACCGGTTTGCTGGAGCGTATGGCCGACTTCGTGCGCATTGCGGGCGCGTATCAAAGCGTCGGCGGATTGGTCAGCGATCTCTCGGGCGACACCACACCCGCACGCGGTAAACGCACTCATCGTTTCTATGACAAAGGGCTGATCAGGCTTTCTGCTTTAACCGCCTTTTGCGCGATTTTTGGCTCCTGTTTGCTGTGGATGGGCACGGGGTGGCACGATGGTGCCTCAGCACCGGTGATGGCCGCCATCCTGAGTTCGCTTTTTGCCAGTATGGATACGCCACTGACTTCGATGAAATTGTTCGTGCGTGGTGTGATTGTCGCCATTGTTATCAGCGTAATTTATGTGGCGTTGCTGTTGCCGCAGGCGACCTCATTTGAAGCGTTGATTATTTGTCTGGTGCCGGGCTTGCTGATACTCGGCCTGATGATTGCACGTCCCTCAACCAATATGATTGGCATCAGCGTGGCTATCCAGATTCCTGGCTTTATCGGTTTGGGCCATCATCTGAAACCCGATTTGGTACTGCTCATTAACAACGCCATTGCATCACTGACGGGCGTACTTTTTGCCGTGATAGCCACCGTGCTGATGCGTAACAAACGTCCTTCATGGACGGCGCGGCGCGCGGTTCGTCAGGGTTTACGTGAGCTGTTGCGTTTTATTAAAGAGCTTGAACGTACGGGGTCGTCACTGCTTGGCAGGCAACGTTTTATCAGTTTGATGCTGGATAAGGTCAACGTGGTGTTACCCCGTTTACGGCTCGATCCACAGCCGGATATGTCGACCGCCGGGATGTTATTAACGGAGGTGTGGCTGGGCGTGAACAGCTTTGATTACTACGCCCGACACAAAGATCTGCTGGCAAAACATCAGTTGGACAGTGGACAAATGTTCCACGAGCTCGCCTTGTTCCTGAAACGGCGTCTGAAATCGTTGCAAACCCGACCACACCAGGATTTGCTGGATGAACTCGACTGGCTGTTGCTGCTGCTGGAACGGCTGGCAAAGCAGGATGACGGGTTACTCACACCGCTGTTTCATCTGTTTAGCATTCGTCTTTACCTGTTTCCGCAGCAAGCGTGGCCCGTTGCCACGCCGCGCCAGCTGGAAAGAATGCAACTGCAGGATTATCGTCAGCGCGCTTATTAACCGTACCAACTGTAACCTTTGGGGACACGGGAAAAACCTGCCTCTTTTAACGCCGCGAGCAGGTTGGATTGTCCGACGGGTCGATCGTTAATCCGTTCCAGCGTGAAATGAAGATGCTTTTCGCGGCTTAACGCCTGGCCCAGCGCAACCAGTGCGGCATGAAGATCTTCGTCGCTGTCCTGCGCATGAAAAGTCATCAACTCTTTGCCACCGGGTGGCAGGTAAAGCATCACGCGACCCCTGACGATCACCGCGAAAGCACCCGCGCGGCGCGTGGGTTTGGTTCCCGTGATACTGATCGGCCATGGCAGTGTTAACCCGAAGGGATTGACAGGGTCAATGGCTGATAGCACAACGGGGGCATGCCGCGCTGACTTGTCGGCATCGAGTTGACGCAGTCGATCGATAGCAGAGTTATCAGCAAACTGCGCGGCGCCCATGCCTGCAATAAAACGCCCGCGCAACAGTCGGCCCGCATCTTCCATAGCGCGCAGCACCGGTTGTAGCGCCGGAAAACCACCGGGAATCTGTTCGGCGATTGCGGCACCTCTTGTTATGACACCAAATCGGTCGAGCATATTTTCTGCCATTGACAGCGCGCGTTCGGTGTCGGCAATCGGCTGGCGAGGAATCAACGACCAGCGACCGGCCATAGCGTGAAGTGAGAGTCGTGATTCGACCGGGCGGCTGGCGCCAAAACTGGAGCGACTGTGCCGTCCGTGACGAGCACGAACAGGGCGCGGTTTGGGCGTGCTGGCAATCTGACTGAGATTACGCAGTGCCGACCAGGTATCGATGGTCAGGACTCCGCGCCAGATAAGTTGCCAAAGAGCCTGATACACGTCTGTCGGCTCAATCAGTTCATCGCTATCCATGGTTTCAGTGATGCGCGGCATCAGTTGTCTGACGAACCAACCCGCGCCGTCCTGCATCAGCGCCACTAATCTGCTTTCAATAGGTGACAATGTCACTGAATGATCCAGGGCAGGCAAGGTTTCGCTGGCGAATTCACTTAAATGCAGGGAAACCAAGCCGTCCTGTAGGTTTGATGAGGGATGACCGACCCAAATAATCTCTCCCGATGAGAGCAATTCATCCAGCATGGCTGGCTGATAATCCCGAACGCGTGCAGGGAAGATTTGCGATTCCCACAGTGATACCGGCAGCACCACGCCTGCCAGTTGTTCAACGACGCTCATTACGCCATTCAGACCGGAGAAAGCGCCTTGTGTCTGACGCGCGCTCGCATCACTCAACAGCCCCTGGCGCTCAAGCAGAAACGCCACGTATGCGGTCGGTGCAACGGGTTGAGTGGCGTCGCGTGCGGACTGTAACGATCGTACACGCAAGCGGCGAAACACGCTTTCTGCTGCCCACTGCGCGGACTCATCAGCTCCAGAGGCGAGAAAATCGCCTTTAAGTAACTTATTTTGCTGGCGAAGCTGATCCAAAGCTTCATCCACAACGGCGCGGCCGAGGCCAAAGCGTTGAGCCACCTGCAAACTGGAAAATACGGCGTGGGTGCGGGCGTAGCGCCCCAATAGATCCTGCAATGGACGGACGACCGGTTCGAGCAGTGCTGCCGGGAGGCCTACAGGTAACACGCAACCCAGCGCATCGTGCAGACGCACCGCATCTTCAGCCACTGCCCAGCGTGCGATACCCGCGATTGTCACACTGACAATCCGCTGCGCCTGTTGCAGCGCGTGTAAGCCGGGCTCAAGGGGCTCATCGCCATTGAAGCGTGCAACAAGTTCTTCGGTTGATAACGGACCCAGTTCGCGCAGCATATCCACCAGAGCCTCAATACTGCGCGCCTGATACTCCGCCACGCAACGCTGTAACTCCTGTTCAACACGTGCAATCACGGCGGGTTCCAGCAACTCACGCATCTCCGCCTGACCCAGGAGATCACTCAGCAGATTGCTGTCGAGCGCCAGCATTGAAGCGCGTCGTTCTGCCTGCGGTGCATCACTGGCATACATGAACTCGGCGACGTAGCCAAACAGCAGCGGTGCGGCAAACGGCGAGGGCGTTTCGGTGGTGACTTCTGTCAACCGCACATCACCCTGATGTAATCGCGCCATCAGGTGATGCAGCGCAGGCAGGTCGTATACGTCCTGCAAACATTCGCGTGCCGTCTCAATCAGGATCGGGAAGTCTGCAAACTGACGCGCCACTTCCAGCAACTGGCTCGCGCGTAAACGTTGTTGCCAGAGAGGAGAACGTTTGCCGGGATTGCGGCGTGGCAGTAGCAGGGCACGGGCAGCACATTCACGAAAACGAGCGGCGAACAGTGCCGAATGCCCGACTGATGCCATGACGATGCGTTGCAGTTCATCCGGTTCGAATAAAAAGAGCTCGGCACCCGGCACCCGACCGTCGCTATCGGGGAAGCGTGCCACGATACCATCGTCGCTGGCGACCACAGCCGGATCGATCCCCATGATGCGGCCAATGCGTTCTGCCACCGCCAGCGCCCAGGGAGCGTGCACGCGCTGCCCATAAGGGGAGTGCAGGATCACGCGCCAGTCGCCGGTTTCATCCTGACAGCGCTCAATCAACAAGCTGCGGTCGGTGGGCAACTCGCCGGTTGCCTGAATTTGTTCTGCGACCAGGCTTTTAATATTGTGTCGGGCATTGGCGTCAAGACTGTCGCCGGGCAGTGACACCTCATGACTGGCGTGTCGCAAATAACCGCCAATCGCTTCCCCCAGTGTCGCTGAACGGCCGAGGCTGTCGCCATGCCAGAAGGGCAAACGTGCTGAACGGCCCGGTGCAGGCACCACCACCACCTGATCGTGGGTGATTTGCTGAATGCGCCATGATGTCGCGCCCAGGGTAATGATGTCGTTAATCCGCGACTCATAAACCATCTCTTCATCCAGTTCCCCGACGCGCCGTGCCCCCGTCTGTTCTTCACCTTCAGGCAGCATAACGCTAAACATGCCGCGATCCGGAATGGTGCCACCGCTGGTGACGGCCAGATGCTGCGCACCAGGCCGCCCGGTGAGGGTATTGTTCTGTCGGTCCCAAATGATGCGGGGGCGCAGGTTGGCGAACTCATCGGAAGGATAACGCCCGGCTAGCATATCCAATACGGCGTCAAATGCGTTACGCGGTAACGTTTTGAATGGTTCTGCGCGCCGCACCAGCTCAAACCAGCTGTCTATTTCCAGCGTGTCCATTGAGGCGGCGGCGACCGTATGCTGAGCCAGCAGATCCAGCGGATTGTGTGGCAGGGTTATCGCATCAAGTTCACCCGCCATCATCGAGTCGACGATGACGGCCGCATCCACCAAATCACGTCGGGTTCGCGGCCAGATGATACCTTTGGGTGTGCCACCAACCTGATGACCCGCTCGCCCGACGCGCTGGAGCGCACTGGCAACCGAAGGGGGCGCACCCACCTGAATTACAAGATCGATATCGCCCATATCAATACCCAGCTCCAGGCTTGATGTGGCGACCACGCAGCGCAATTCTCCCGCTTTGAGCGCGTTTTCAATTTCCAGCCGTTGTTCTTTAGAAACAGAACCGTGGTGGGATCGAGCCAATAAGTCATTCGGTGTGACGGTGCGTTTTTCTGTGCCGCCGGTAAAGGAACCGTAGGCAAATAATGCTTCTGGCGCAGTGGGCTTTTCTCCGAGACGACGCGTGTAGAGCTCATTCAGCCTCGCGGTAAGTTTTTCAGCCAACCCGCGAGAATTGGTAAACACCAAAGTGGCGCGATGGCGTAACACCTCATCCAGAATCCCGGCTTCAATATGTGGCCAGATGGATCCCGCGGACAGTGTGGCATCCTGTACTGAACGGCTATCGGGCCGCTGCTGAATATCCGTCATATCTTCAACAGGGACCCTAATGGTTAACGCTAATGGGCGCTGAGCGGGAGGATTAACGATCAGTGTTTCGCGACTTCCGCCAAGAAACTGTGCGACAACTTCAGGTGGTTTTACCGTGGCGGAGAGGCCGATACGCTGCGCAGGGTGCGTTAGCAGCGCATCCAGCCGTTCAAGGCTGAGCGCCAGATGCGCGCCACGTTTGCTGCCTGCGATGGCATGTACTTCATCAACAATCACCGTAGAGATGCCACGCAGCGTGTCGCGGGCTTTTGATGTCAACATCAGAAACAAAGATTCGGGCGTAGTGATCAAAATATCCGGTGGGCGACGCTGTAATTTTGTCCGCTCGCTGCTGAGTGTATCGCCAGATCGCATGCCCACCTCCAGGGTGATCTCGGCTTCACCGCGTTTGCGCCGCTCGTCAGCCACTCCCGCTAAAGGCCGTTGCAGATTGCGCTGAACATCTGCCGCCAGCGCTTTCACCGGAGAGAGGTAAAGAATGCGTGTTCTGTGGCTTCGTTCGGGGAGATCTCCGGCGCTGCGTTCACGAAACAGGGCATCAATCGCATAGAGAAATGCCGCCAGCGTTTTACCAGACCCAGTAGGTGCAATCACCAGACAGTTTTTACCGCTCGAAATGGCTCGCCAGGCTTCCTGTTGTGCGGGCGTCGCCGCTCTAAAGGTGTCGCGAAACCATTGCTGCGTGGCAGCGGTAAACAACGCGAGTGAAGAGGCTGGCATCCAATGCTCCTGCGTTTCAAAGAGGACTTTCAGCAGTGTAGTCTGCGGCATGAATGTGATCAGGTTATATACTTGATGTTTTGGCTGATTTTTTCATCAACAGGAGTGAGAAATGGTGATGTTCAAACGCGCACTATTATTGGCGCTGCTTCCGGGAAGCGTGTTGGCTGCCCCGGTCTTTACGCTGCAATCATCGGATTTTAACGACAGTGCCATGCTGAATAAAACCTTTGCAGGCAACAACAAAAGTAACCCGTCATGCACCGGCGACAATGTGTCGCCGGCTTTGAGCTGGTCGAATGCACCCGCCGGCACCCGCAGTTTTGCACTGATGCTGACCGATCCCGTAGGGGGAAAAGGGTTAGGCGTGACACATATGGTGGCCTATAACATCGCGGCGGATCGCACGCAGTTTGCGCAGGGCGAGTTGAGTAAAGGCGAAGGTTACACCGGAGGTAAGAATTCACCGGGCACCACAAGTTACTACGGTCCTTGCCCGCCGGTGGGAAGTGGCATACATCATTATAACTTCGTGATGGTGGCTACAGATTTGCCAGTAAATCAATTGCCTGGCGGACTGACACATGATGAGTTGATCGCCAAATTGAAAGGCCATACCTTGGGGGCTGCCACCATTGTGGGGCGATTTACTAAAGATAAGTAAGTGATACGGCCGCCAGTTGAGGCGGCCGTGACAACGTCACTCCGCAGGGTGGAACGATCTTTCCAGCGTGCCACGGCGATCCCACCGACGTGCAGCTAACCACAGCAATGCGGTGACAAACCAACCAATAATCCACGACACATCATTACCCGCAAATATCCAGGTTAATGAGCCATGGTGCAGCGGATTATCAATAAACGGCAGCTGCACCCATACGCCCAGGCAATACACCACAATCCCAACCCAGTTCCAGCGACCGTAACGGCCATCAGGTTGTGAAAGTGCCGGAATATCGACGCGTCCTTTGGTGATCAGATAAAAATCGGTAAGGCTGATTGCGCTCCACGGAACAAAGAAGGCCAGCAGGAACAACAGGAAATGGGTAAACGACTTGAGGAAGGCCGGTTCGCTGATCAGTGCGATGATGCAGGCTATCGTCACCATCAGCACCACAAACACAATACGACCACCACGACTGAGAGACGTTTGCTGCCGGAACCCTGACACAATAGTGGTGAGTGACATAAAGCTGCCGTAAGCATTCAGGGTAGTGAAGGTAATTTTGCCAAAACAGATAGCGAAGTAGATCACCATAGCCATGGTCGCGCTACTGCCCAGACCAACGATATATCCCACTTCATTGCCGGAAAACGCTTTTCCTGCAATAGCCGCCACAATCACGCCCAACGTCATTGAGGCCTGTGTGCCTAATACGGTGCCGAAAAACACCGAGCTGAACAGCTTGTTCGCCGATACGTCAGCCTGCAGGTAGCGTGAGTAATCAGAGACATAGGGGCAAAATGCTATCTGCCAGGAAGAAGATAGCGAAACGGCCAGCAGGAAATTGGCAATCGTGAAGTGCTGATTTTGCCATACGGCGGACAAATCATGCGTGGAAAGCAGGGTGATAAACAGGTAAGCAAAAGCCAGCACCCCGATGACGCTCGCCACTTTACCCAGCTTGTGAATCACCCGATATCCAAGCACCGCAATCACGACAATGATGGCGCTGAACAGGACCATCCCGGTCGCGTTGCTAACATTAATCAACTTTGCCAGTGCCTGACCGGCCAACACGGTGCCGCTGGCCGAAAATCCGACATACATAATACATACCAGTACCAGCGGGATCACCGCACCATACACGCCAAACTGCATGCGGCTGGTGATCATCTGTGGTAAGCCAAGGCGCGGGCCTTGAATAGCATGCAACGACATGATGGCGGCACCAATAATCTGGCCTACCAACAGACCCACAAGCGACCACACCACATCGCCGCCCAGCACCACGGCGAGCGCACCGGTGACAATGGCGGTGATTTGCAGATTACCGCCAAACCAGAGTGTGAACTGGCTAAAAGGGTGGCCATGGCGTTCGCGGAGCGGAATGTAATCGATGGAGCGGGTTTCAGACAGGCGCTGGTTTTCTTTGCCTGAATAATCGGCTGCAGGTGATTCGGCTGACATAGTTTCCTCGCTGAAACAATGAACGCAGTGCGTTATGTTATTTTTGTTTATCAGTTGTGTTTGCAATGGGCGATACATGTATATACATGTATCGATATTGTCACGCGAGAAATGAAGTTACAAGGCAGCCTATCATTGGAAAATGTGATGACGCTGGCAAGGTTGTCCAAAAGGAAAGGGCGAGCAGAGCGTCAGCCGCTGTGGTTATTTGTAGCCCTGGGTCCAGGGATTAAAGCCACTTTCCACCGAATCTTGTTTGGCGGGTTCCTCAAGAGATTCGAGGTAGAGCGCTTCCACTTCAGCACGCGCCCAGGGTGTGCGGCGCAGGAATTTGAGGCTGGATTTTACGCTGGGATCGTTTTTAAAACAGTTGATATTGATGAGTTTACTAAGTTCGACCCAGCCATAATGTGCCACTAACGCATTAACAATCATCTCGAGCGTCACGCCGTGCATGGGATCTTTAGAAGAGTGAGCGGTCATATTACGTCCTAATTGGCAGGCGGATGATTGGCGGGCAAGATTACAAGAAAGCCGCGCCGGCAGCAATGGTGTAGACTTGAGCTTAGCCATTTACTGAGGAAATAACGCGATGAGCGATAAGAAAATGATTTCAATCGATCAGTTTAATGAAGCCGAACGAATTGAAGTGGATGAGATCTTCAAAGGGTTAATGGAAAAACATCGCCAGCGCAGCGGTAAAGAGCCTGATGCGAAGAAAGAGAAAGAATATACCGCAGACGCGCGTCAGCAAGTGATGACCATCAAGCTAGCCAAAGAAAAAGCCAAAGCGGACAAAGCCAAAAAAACACCGACGCGCCGCAAGAAACCTGAAGCGCAATCTGCCAGCGAAGTCAGTGACTTCAACTGGTCTGCCTCAATTAATAAAGGGCGTCGTTAAGGGTTAACTCAGCAATCCGGCGCCGACATTCACCGACAATCCCAGAATGGCCAGATTGAAAATAAACGAGATCACCGATTGCAGCAGCGCCAGCTTGCGCATTTCGGTGGTACCGGTTGCCACATCAGCGGTCTGCGATGCAACTGCGATGGTGAATGAGAAATAGAGGAAATCCCAGTAAGCCGGTTCGTCCGGTTTTTCCGGGAAAATCATGGGTGTGACATCCTGAGTGCGACGCAAATAGTGTTGGTGTGCGTAATGCATGGCAAATGAGCTCGGCAGTAATGCCCATGAGACAACCAACGTCATCGCGGTTAATAACAGATGTAATACGCGCGGCGTGCCATTGAGATTTTTTAGTGCCGGGAGTTCGCTCATGATCGCTACGATGCTGATCATGCAGGCCACAATGACCATGCCCAAGACCAACGCAGCACTCTGATCTTGCATCTGGGCGATACGCTTGATCTCGCCAGCATCGGTACGCAGCATGCGAAACCAGATAAACCACAGATAAAGCCACGCCAGCACATTCCATCCAATCAATACGCGTTGCAACTCGCCCAGTTTTGCAGGGAGCAAGAAATAGCAGACGACACCGGCAACAATCGAGATTAACAGACGTAGCCGCGCGAACAGATGTGTGGTGAGAGAAAAGGGCATGATGTCTTTTTTGCTGGGGTTTGAATCAGTTAACTGTAGTTGATGGCAGGAAAAACGCCTGAGATAGCTGTTACGAATCCTATCGGGATTTGAATGCTTGTCGGTTTAAGACGCTGGCTGAACGCTGCATTCTCAGACGTCGCTACGTGAATTCTGAGATTTCATGTGAGGGATTATTGCTAAAGATTGGCGTAGCGACGCCTTAATTTGATGGTGTTTTATACGATTTTTGAAGGGGGCATTGATATCTCGCTTAGGCTGGACAGTTTCAGCGATCAAAAACTAAGTCTACTCGAAGGCTGCATTCATGGTGTTTTCATGTTTACCTGACGTTTTGAAAATCAATGCATTAGAGTGAGAGGTAAAGCCCATGATGAGTCATTTATTATGTGAGCCATCGAACAGCATGGGAGGTTTGATGGCTTATACGCAATTGAAGACGGTTAGGCCAGTGCGGGGGATTAACCATTTCCTGTATTGCCATAAACGATCAGCAGGATGTCGATTGGCAGTCGAGACAGTCTGGCAGGACAAGACAATGGAGAGCGGGTGAGCATGGTGTACAGCTTCTGGTGCGCCTCCAGGCACCTTATTTAACATAATATACATTATGCGCCCTTTGGTTGTCTGGCTAAGATAAGATGACCGCCTCTAATATGCGTGTGTTTTGTTGAGCTGTGCGTTCTACTGGCGCTGCTGTTTCAAGCGCGGAACATTTATGTGAGATGAAATTGAAGGATTTAAACCAGATTGGATTTCCCGCCCGCTACACGTCAGCGATGATGACATGCCACCGACGGGAAATGATAAATTACTTCTTTCCGTTGCCAGCTTCCCGCGCTTTCAGACGACAGGCTTCTACCACCCAGGCTGAGAAGTTTTGAATGTTTTCGCTCTTCATACTCTCTTCGATTTGATCAATCAGCAGATGTGGGAAACGAATATGTTTTCTTCGGGTTTTGGAGTTTGTCATTTTATCCATGGTGATCCCTGGTCAGTTGTCTCACAAGTTTATTTTTGTATTGATTAAGCATCTGCTCAGGTTGACCCTAAGCAGATGTAAATAAACCAAAAAACAGATCCCTGCTCTTGTTATTGTTTATCGAGCAGTAATCGACTGTCCGCGAGGGAAAGTGGCTGGATCTGATGGGTCACCAGCAGCGTGGTTTTACCCTTAATGAGTTCTTTCAAGCAGTTAAGCACTAATTCGGTATTTACTGCGTCTAGCCCTTCGGTGGGCTCGTCCAGCAACACGATCGGCGCATGGGAAAGATAGGCGCGGGCAATCCCAATCCTGCGGGCCTGACCACCAGACAGACGCCCTCCTAACTCTCCCACCAGGGTGTCGAGCCCCAGCGGAAATGCGCGGACTTCGTCGTCTAAAGCGGCGCGCGCCAGTGCATCCCATAAAGCCTCATCATCCGCATCCGGAGCAACCAGGCGCAGGTTGTCTCGAATCGATGCGTTGAAGAGATAGGTTTTCTGGCCAACCACCGAGATCATCTGACGCAGTGTATCTTCAGAAAGCGTCCTGACCGGACAACCGCCAATAGTGACATCTCCCGCTGTCGTTTCCCAGAATCCCTGCACCAGATTCAATACGGTGGTTTTACCCGCTCCGCTGGGTCCCAAAATCGCCAGGCAATGGCCGACGGGCACGGTAAAGCTCAGTTTATCCAGTACGTTAGGAGCATCAGGTGAATAACGCATCGTGACTGAATTAAATGACAGCTCACTGCTTTCCGGTACTGAGCTGGTTTCAGGCAAGACGATCGCCGGTGTCAGTTCGGTCATCGAGAACAATCGGCGTGCCGCTGCGCGCGTAGTACCAAGGGCGGCAAAGGCAGCGGGCAACCCAGCCACCGCTTCAGTGCTCGCCAGTATGGTGAACAGCAACATCACGATTTCACTGGCAGAAATGCCGGTTGCATGGCCAGTGTTAAACAACAGGATAAAGGCAAAAAATAACCCGAGCTGCCCCATTAAGGCGCAGAGCGCCCCGCCGCTGGCACTAATCCAGGCTTGCCGACGCTGTGCGCTAATCAGTTGTTGAGAAAGCTGGCGCAGATGATCGGTTTGGTGACTAACGGCGCCAACCAGCTGTAACTCTGCTAATCCCCGCACCAAATCGGTGGATGCGGCCTGAACAGATGAGCGCAGGGTAGCAATCTGGTTGCCACTGGCTTGCGTCAGCGATGCCACAATCCAGGGCACGATCACGCCCGCAAGCATCAGCACCACGGCATCAATCAATGCCACTGAAGGTGAGAACCAGCAAATTCCTGCCAAAATGATGAGCGACGAAATCAGCCCTGCAATGGCCGGCGTCAGAATACGCAGATAGAAATTGTCGAGGCTATCAATATCAGCGCGAAAACGTGCCAGCACATCCCCATCGCGGAAATCCTGCAGTCGTGCAGGCGCAAGATGCGCTAATTGTTGATAGAACCAGACACGTAAAACCGACAATAAGCGCAACGTTGCATCGTGCGTGACTAATCTTTCCAGATAACGCGCGAAAGTACGTAATACCGCAAGGCCACGAATCGCCGCAGCCGGAGTGAAAAACTCCAGTGCCAGAGAGCCTACGCCAGCCAGCGCCATGGAGGTGATAAACCAGCCTGACAAGGCAAGCAGTGCAACGTTGGAGAGAATCACAATCACAGAGAGCAATATCCCCACCGCCATGCGGAAACGCCATGGGCGCGCCAGGCGCAAGAGATGGCAAAGATCCTTCATGCGAGATCTCCTGTTTGCAGACGCTCGAGTTCAGCGAATACCCCAGACTGATCGCGCAATGCCTGCGGCGTTCCCGACTCGACCACACGCCCTTTCGCCAGCACGATAACCCGGTCAGCCGTGGCAGCGATCTCCGTATCGTGGGTGATGATCAAGCGTGCGCTATCCGGTAATGTGTCACTCAACGCGGTAATCATTTGCTGTGCTGTCTGACGATCCAGCGCCACCGTGGGTTCATCAAGAATCACCACCGCTGGCGCACTCAATACGGCGCGCGCCATCGCAATACGCTGGATCTGCCCACCGGACAGCCCTTTCCCACCGTCGCCCAGCAGGTATTCATACTGCGCCGGCAGTAACTGGATAAACGTGTCAGCCTGAGCCAGCTTTGCTGCTGCTTCAACCTCTGCATGGCTGATACCTGAACGCGACAACAGGATATTTTCCGCAATCGAACCGGCAAAGAGGGTCGGCCGCTGCGGGAGCCAGCCAATCTGTTGCTGCCATGCGGGAAGATCTAATGATGAAAGATCGCTGCCATCAATGACGATGCGTCCAGAGTTTGGGGTAATAAAGCCCAATAACAGGCGCGATAACGTCGTTTTACCGGCGCCGCTGGTGCCGACAATCGCCAGTGTTTCCCCGCTTCGCAAAGTCAACGAGACATCCGCGACTCCGCCGCCCTCTTCATACTGATAGCTCACGCCTTCCACGTTGATTTCACGCGGTTTTGCCGGGAGTTCGGCGTGGCCTTGCGACGATGCAGGCACTTCAGCATTCAGGATCGCCAATAGACCTTCCGTCGCGCCAATGGCATCCATTCGGGCATGATAGTGCGTGCCCAAATCGCGCAGGGGACGGAAAAATTCTGGCGCCAGCAACAAGGCAAACAGCCCAGGCAGGAAGCCCATCTCGCCATAGAACAGACGGAATCCAACATATACCGCCACCATCGCGGTGCTGATGGTGGCAAAAAATTCCAGCACTAATGATGAAAGAAATGCGAGTCGCAACACCTTCATGGTGGTCTGACGATAGCTGTCTGAGATCGCGGCGATAATGTTCGCTTGCCGACGCGCCGCATTGGTCTGACGAAGCGTTGTCAGGCCAGCAATCACATCAAAGAAGTGGGCACTCATCAGACTGAGTTTGTGCCACTGCTTCAGGCTCATTTTCTCTGCGCCCTTTCCTACGACGATCATGAACAACGGCACCAGCGGCGCGGTGATCAGCATAATCAAGCCGGAGACCCAGTCAAAAGGAAAAAGCGCCACCAGAATGGCTAGCGGCACAATGCCGATGATGATTTTTTGCGGAAGAAAACCGGAAAAATAGGCTTCGATAGCTTCGACGCCTTCGCCAAGGGAGCTGGCGATACTGCCCGTACGTTGATGCTGGCTCCAGGCTGGACCCAACGCAGCGATGCGATCTAACAACATGCCGCGCAGTCCCTGACGGATACGTGCAGAAGCTTCAAATGCAAAGCCCTGCCGCAGGATATCGATCCCTGCGCGCAACAACATCACCACCGGGAGCCACAAGAGATAAGGCAGGAGTGCAGTAAAGTTTTTACCGCCGAGCACAGCGTTGTTGATCAGCCAGACTAACAGCCAGCACTGTGCAATCATCAGTATGGCATTGAGCGCCGCCATACTGATGGACAGTGAAAATAAACCGCCCGCCTGGCGACGCAGGCTCGAAAGCCAACGTTCCGCCAGGCGGGCTGCCATTCCACTTGGAGGGGAACTCGCAGACATGATGTCTTAGTGTCCCCCGTGACCAACCAGCTTGGAGATACGGCCGCGGAATACCCAGATCTGATACCAGTTATACATCAGCATCACCGGCACAAAACCGCCCATGGTCATGGTGAAGGTAATCAGCGAAACCTGTGGGCTGGCGCCCGCCCAGATGGTCCAGGTGCCTGGCACGATCCATGGGAACATGGTCAGTAACATACCGAAGCCCAGAATGAATGCCGCGCCATTGAACCACATCACCGCTGCAAAATCTTTGTCCTTCAGAGTGTCACGACGCACCTGATCAATACAGACCAGTGCGATTAAGCCAAACAGGCCCCAGATCCAGAAATGCGGACCAAACCATTTCGCACGTGCCCAGTCGAAGATCACCGCACTCCACACCCAGGTAATCACCACGGCAGCAATCGCTAACCAGAAGATCACCGCGGTCCAACGTGCTGCATCCTGACGAATCGGTTCATTTTTCTCGAAGCGAGCACGCACGAACAGTACGCCTGCCAGCGTCATTGCCACGCAGGAAGCCACACCGGTCCAGATGGAAAACGCTGAAATAAAGTTAAATGCACCGCCCACATAGGTGGGGACCCCCTGAGCTGGTGAATCCATCTGGAAACCTTGCAGCAACGCGCCAACGCTCATCCCACCAAAGAAGGTGACCGCGAGGCTGGCGACACCGAAGATGCCGTCAGAAAACTTCTGCCAGAATGGCGAGGCCAGGTGACGGAATTCCAGGGCAACCGCACGAGACATAATACCCCACAGTACCAGCGCCATCGGCACCATCAGATAGCTAAACGCCGAACCGTACACAAACGGGAAGGTGCCGAACATAATCCCGCCGGCGACGATCAGCCAGGTTTCGTTGGCATCCCAGGTGCCGGCCATTGCCGACATGATCGCGCCACGTTCATCATGGTCGCGGACGAAGAGCGAGAAGATCCCTGCCCCCAGGTCGGCGCCATCCAGCGCGATATATAAAAGAACACTGATACCAAAGGCTAACCACCAGGCGATGATCAGGAAGTGCTGAGTCGAATTAAGCATGTCCATGGATTTATTCTCCCATCAAACCGGACGGATATATTCAGGATGGTCAGCATGACCACTGGCAGGCATTTCAAGATGACCCAAATGCTCATGCCCCTCGCCCGGTATTTTGCTGGTCAAATCAGGACCAATACGCACCACTTTCGCCAGGAACCAAATGGTGCCCGCGACCACCGCAGTTTCAAAGATGGCAAAGCCCACCAGCCAGAAGATCGCCAGACCCAGGTTCATTGGACTCATGCCGTCTTCGGTGCGCATCAGGCCATAAACGATCCACGGCTGACGGCCAATTTCGCGCGTCCACCAGCCCGCAATCACGGCGATATAAGGCAAGGCCACCATAATGACGGCCAGCGCCAGGAACAGCTTATTGCGCGGAGCCCGCTCAGCGGTCATGCGACGACGTGCAATCAGCCAGACGCCCCAGAGGCTCACCAGCAACATGGCACCAGCGGCACCTGACATGGCGCGGAAAGCGTAGAACGGCAACACCACAGGTGGTTGCTGATCTTTCGGGAAGCTGTTCAGGCCCGTTACCGTACCGTTCCAGGTTTTGGTTTCAATCAGGCTTAAACCGTGCGGGATATCGATAGACCATGCGAGGCCAGTGCCTTCTTTGTTTGGCCAACCCAGAATATGCCAGGCACTGTTGACGTTACCCGATGAATCATAAGTATCGTAGTGCCCTTCCATTGCCGCCAGCGCCGCCGGTTTATGTTCCAGCGTTGCTTCACCCAGCACGTCACCCATATAAATCTGAACGGCGGCGACCACGGCCAGCGCCATCAGTGAATACTTCAGGGGTTTCAGGAACAGGTCCACATGACGTTGTTTCAGCACATACCAGGCACAGGTTGCCACCACGAAGCAGAGCGACAACTCAAAACTCGCCAGCAGCATGTGCGGGAAGGCACTGCGCGCATTCGGGTTAAACAGTGCGGCCAGCCAGTCGGTCACAATGAAGATGCCGTTATGCAGTTCAACACCGGTGGGTGTCTGCATCCAGGAGTTAGCCACCAGGATCCACATCGCAGAAAGCGTCGAAGAGAGCGCCACGTTAAAGGTCGCAAACAGGTGCATCCCTTTACTGATCTTGCCCCAGCCAAAGATCATCAGGCCGATAAAGCCGGCTTCGTACATAAAGGCGGTGATGGTCTCATAGCCGAGCACCTGACCAAAGAACGGGCCAGCAGCCTGCGAGAAGCGGCCATAAAGAATACCAAAGGCCATTTCCATGGTGACACCGGTTGCCACGCCAGCACCGAAGTTAACGATAAACAGCTTTTCAAAGAAGCGACACAGGCGATACCACTGCTCATCTTGCTTCCTGACCCACATCAGTTCAGAAATGAACAACAGTGCAGCCAGTCCGATGGTTAGCGGGGGGAAAATGATGTGAATGGATGAAATTAGCGCGAAGTCAATACGCGTGATCAGCGATGTAAGATCGTTACTTAGCATGACTATCTTCTTTTTTTGAGTGACCGAATTAGTTAACGGCAATCCAGCGCCATTTCACGAGTTATGAAGTGAGATTGGTGCATAACAAGTTGAAATCGGTGCCGCACTGTCGTCTTTCTCTTAACTACGAGCAACAACCACAGTATATTTTCCAGACAGATGACGACTGGAGAATAGGTTATTCACTTCGGCGTTCGTTCCGGAGAAAGAACGGGGAAAATAAATCATGATTGTTAACGAAATGTCTGTCGATAACACTTGCAGGCGTAGGTATCGACACCGCTCGTAATAAGAATTTTTCTGTAAATTATTCTATATTTTCGTTTACACAAAGGCATCCTAATTAAAGGGGTAACTTGTAACAAAAAGCAAAAAATCGCGCTATAAATGAATGATTTTCATGTGAATTAAATGTAGCGACACAGTTAACCCAGAAATAAACTTTGATTTTTATCAACTTAATTCAAGGTTTTAGCTTGGTTTTGAGCGTTAATTATGTTGCATTCAAAGGAGAAATCATCAGTGTTTATCCCGTAATGATGCGATTATCTTATTATTTAGCAGGGTTACAATTACCGTAGACATACGGTCAACATCAATAATACGGAATTTTAACAAGCATTGAGTTATTGTATTTTAATAACAGCCAGAATGATTTAATTTAACAAACCAAAAACAATTGTCACTTTTAGAACACTTTATTCCTGCGCCATTAAATCTTTAAAAATCTCTCTATTAAATATACCGACTCGTAACATTAAAGACACACCGTGCGCACACTTGTCACATTAATAATGAATCAGGCGACATTTATTTAAGGCAAATAAAGGGCTGGCGAGGCAGTGTGAGTGGGAGCAAGAAGTCACGCGCAGAAACGAAAATTTTTGAGAGCGAATGGAAAATGCCGGCAACCCATAAGGTTGTCAGCATAGGAGAACGTCAGCGTGCAGGGTATTTCGTGTTTTAGCGTGAGGCTGGAATGGCGACCCGTCCGTCAAATAACAGTCGTGCCGTGCGTATCAAGCCGCTTTGCATCACCTTCCCTGCCTCATCACAGGTCAGCATCACGCTAAACTCACCGCTTGGATGTTCCACCGCCAGACGCTGCTGCCTGCCATCGGTAATCTGCGCGATTCCCTTCGTCACGGAACCGGGGATCAGGCAGGCCGTGGCCACACTCACCGCACCCAGTACACCAATAGAAGCGTGACAGCGATGCGGAATAAACGTCCGCGTCGATAGCGCACCGCCATTAACGGGCGGTGCAATAAGGGTCATTTTCGGCACAGTTCGTTTGGTCACGTCTCCGAGGTTCATCAAAGGACCCGCTTGTAAGCGGATGGATTCCAGACGGGCTTTTAACTCAACGTTGCTTTCAAGCTGCTCGCGGGTCTCCTGGCCAGTGCATCCCACATCCTCAGCACGCAGGATCACCACCGGCATACCGTTATCAATGCAGGTCACCTCAATCCCGTCAAACCGATTACGCGCCTCACCGGTCGGTAACAGCGATCCGCAGCTGGACCCTGCAATATCCTCGAATTGCAGAATTTGCTCTGCACCAAAACCTGGTACGCCGTCTATCTGCGTATCGCCCTGATATTCCACCGTGCCATCGGGCGTGGCAAGTTGCGCCACCGCGATTTGCCCGGTGTTAACCATAAAGATGCGCACGCGCGTGATGTCATGCTGCGCGTTTATCAGGCCTTTCTCGATGGCAAACGGCGCCACGGCGGCAAGAATGTTGCCGCAGTTCTGTCCATAATCGACCACCGCTTGATCCACGTTAACCTGTGCAAACAGGTAATCGACATCGGCATCACAACGCGTGGACGGAGAAATAATCGCCACTTTACTGGTCAGCGGATCGGCACCGCCGATGCCGTCAATTTGACGTGGATCCGGTGAACCCATGACGGCCAGCAACACGCGGTCTCGCTGCGTTCCCGCTTCCGGCAGATCGCTGGCAAGGAAACACGCGGCTTTGGAGGTGCCGCCTCGCATCAAAACACAGGGTATCAGCGTCTGTTTCATAGTGAACTCTTTTGCAGAGCATCCAGAGACTCCACGTAGCGCAATCCCTTCTCCGCTAACGTGCCACGCATCTGATAAATATCCAGTCCAAGCTCCCCGGCAGCCAGTCTTACTCGCTTACTCTCCTCATTGGCGACCCGCTGCTGGGTTGTCCCGGCAACAGTTATCGCCTCTGCTCGCGGCACAATCACTACGCCATCATCATCGGCAACCACCATATCGCCAGGATAAACCAGCTGACCGGCACAGATAATCGGCACATTCACCGAACCCAGCGTGGCTTTTACCGTTCCCTGGGCGAACACCGCACGTGACCAAACCGGGAAACCCATCTCACGCAGAGTCTGGCTGTCACGGATACCGATATCGCCGACCAGCGCCACCACACCGCGCGCTTTAAGCGAGGTGGCCAGCAGATCACCAAAGAAGCCATCATGGCAATCCGAGGTCGGTGCCACCAGCAGTACATCGCCAGGCTGACACTGTTCGACGGCAACATGAAACATCCAGTTATCACCGGGAGAAACCAGCACCGTGACCGCACTGCCGGCTATCGATACGCCCTGCTGGATCGGTCGTATCCGCACATCAAGTAGACCTTGTCGCTGTTGCGCTTCGTGGACGGTTGCCACTCCGGCACGGGCGAACTGCGCGATCAGAGCGGAATCGCCCCGCTCAATCTTCGTAACAACAATGCCTTTCTGGTTCACCGCGATCATGAGAGATCCTCCGTTACCCGTGGGAACAGGCTCTGATAGCCTTCGCCGTGTGTGATGACGCGCGTCGAAGCAATCCCCGTATTACGTTTGGCCTGCACGCCCCGCTGTAGCGCCACGCGCGTGTAGTATTCCCACAAATGTTCCTGCCCGGCCATGCACTGAATTGCCTGGTATTTCTTTTCCCAAACTGAGGTGATATCCAGCAGCACATCCGGTTTCCACAGGCATTGTTCAGGTTGATGCGGTTCAAAACAGTAAACCGGCGGCGCGCCGATAATCGGTTCTCCCGGACGATACCCTTCTGCCTGCGCAATGATGCGTGCTTCCTGCGTAAGATTCGCCGCCAGCGGATGATCGTAGTTATAAGGATCGGCAATCGAGTGCGTCAATACAAAGTGTGGCTGCACGCGGCGAAACACATCGGCCAGGCGGAACAGCGTATCCTTATCTGCGCGTAGGGGATAATCGCCAAGATCGAAGAACTCAATGCTCGCTCCTAACACATCCGCGGCCCGTTCGGCCTCGGCCTGCCGGTGCTGCTTAACGGTCTGCTCGGTCATGTTGCCTTTGCGCCACAGTTTTGCCGACTCACCGCGCTCCCCGTAAGAGAGGCAGACAACGTGCACGTCATAGCCGCTCGCACTGTGCAAAGCGATAGCACCGCCTGCGCGCCAGACAAAGTCAGCGGAATGGGCACTGACCACCAGGGCACTCTTTTTCACTGTGTTTTCCATTGTGTTCCCCTTCTGTTGCGTTTTTTTCATCCTGACACGCAGCATCCAGACCGAATAATGCCTTTCGTTGTGCGAGCTATGATTTTTATTTATGTTGTGATCATTATCAGAGGCTCAGGAGCAGAAGGCATGCTGGCAAGTGAAGACGCTAACCACATTAAAATCATGCAGCTAAGATCACTTTGTATGATTGCCGAACGGGGAACTGTCTCGGAGGCTGCAGGAGATTTATTTCGCACGCAATCGGCAGTGACGCGATCGATACGTGATCTGGAACACACTCTGGCGACGCCTTTGTTTGAACGTCATGCCAGCGGGATGCTGCTCACCGAGAAGGGAAAATGCGTGCTACCCCGCGCCCAGCGCGCCCTTCAGGAACTCAAACAGATACCCGCACTTCTCGCCCGATTTAAACAGCGCGAATCTATGCGTGATGAAGCCGAACCGATTTGGTTGTTCAACGTCAGACGCCTGCAGATATTTTTACGGCTGTTTCATCTGCAGCACACGCAAAGCGTGGCCAGCTCGCTGGCTATCAGCCAGCCCGCCGTCAGTGCCGCGTTAAAGGTGCTGGAGAAAGGGGCCAATATCGTGCTGTTCCAGCGATCCCCGCGAGGCATGCAGCCGACGTCCGCCGCACGTGAAATGGCGCCACATATCAGCCGCGCCCTGAATGAAATTCGCCATATCCCGGAAGATCTTGCCGCTCAGCAAGGGGTTTTGCAGGGCACCGTTCATATTGGTGCCCTGCCATTGTGTCGCAGTGTGTTATTGCCCCGCGCGATCACCCGCTTAGTGACGGCACATCCGGCAATCAAAGTCGTGACCAATGAAAGTGCCTTTAGCACGCTGATTACCGAACTCCGTGCAGGTGACGTTGATCTGATTGTCGGTGCCTTACGTCATGACAGCAACGTTAATGATATCGATAATCGCCGGCTGTTTAGCGAAGAGCTGGTGCTGCTCGCCAGGCCACAACATCCATTAGTGGGTCGAGCATTAAGCGCTGCCGATCTCGCCGACACACAGTGGATTTTGCCGCGTGAAAACAGCCCGGCCCGCCATCTGTTAGAACACGCCTTTGCCACATTGGACATTCCGGCACCCAAACCGGTGGTGGAGAGCGGTGACCTGGCGATCGTGCGCGGTTTATTAATGGACTCCGATATGGTGGCAGCCGTGTCATGGCACCAACTGGAGTACGAATTGAAGTCGGGCACGCTCAAACCTTTATCCTTTACTCTGCCCGATACGCGTCGTGATATTGGTATTACATTGCGCGCGGGTGCGCTGCATTCCCCGGCCACGCTGGCACTGATTAAGTGCATCAACGCCGAAGCTCATACAACAGCGACCTAAACGAAATTCATACAATGTTGGTACGCCGTTCACTCATATCCCCCTTTCCAGCGGTCAGCACAAACCCGAATTTAGACCGTGGATTATGACAACTCGCTCACAATATAAACGTAACTCATACCGCTAAAAGCCTTTTTTGACAGACAGTCTGCGGCACTGTGCTTACCGTTGAGTTGGATGAGTTAATCATGACTCGTCATTCAATAGACTTTGCGTGCCCGTAGAGAGAGCGAACGTATGAATACAAATAAGCTGGTCGACATCAAAGCCTGGATTGATTCACGACCCATTTCCGCCTTTCAATGGCGCGTGTTATTTCTCTGCCTGATCATCATTATGTTCGACGGTTACGATGCCGCCGTGATGGGATTTATTGCGCCGGCGCTGATAGAGCAGTGGCATATCTCACGCGCCGCAATGGGGCCGATTCTGGGGGCAGCGATGTTTGGCGTGGCGATTGGCGCATTGATCGCCGGTCCTTTGTCCGATCGCTTTGGCCGTAAAAAAATCATCCTGCTTGCGGTACTGATGTTCTCCGCTTTCAGTCTGATCTGCGCCTTCGCCACCACGCCGCTGCAAATGGCGATGATGCGATTCATTGCCGGGCTCGGGCTGGGCGCAGTCATGCCCAACTGTGTCACGCTGCTGGCAGAATATATGCCTGAGCGCCGTAAGGGCGTGATGATTACCCTGATGTTCAGCGGCTTTAATATCGGCTCCGGGCTGGGTGGATTTATTGCGGCGGCGTTGCTGGCGCACTATCACTGGAATGCTGTGCTCATTTTCGGCGGTGCACTGCCGCTGCTGCTGCTTCCCTTGTTAAGTTATCTGCTGCCTGAATCTGCGTTGAATTTGGTGGTGCGCCGGGCGCCACGCGCGAAGATTGCCGCGCTGCTTAATCGCATGGGCGGCCAGTTTCAGCAGGATGCGGCGTTCGTGCTCAACTCTCCCCGGATCCATCGTAACAGCACCATTTCACAGCTCTTCCACCACGGTTTTGCCCGCGGCACGATCATTTTGTGGGTGACCTACTTTATGGGGTTGTTTGTGATTTATCTGCTGAACGGCTGGTTGCCGACCATTATGCGCTCGGGCGGCATTTCCCTCGAACAGGCGGCCATTCTGGCGGGATTGTTCCAGTTAGGCGGTCCACTTGGCGGTATTCTGGTCGGTGCATTGATGGATAAGTGCAACGCCAGAGTGGTGATTGGCGTGGTCTATCTGCTGGGTTGTCTCTGCTTGTTAGCACAGGGTATCTTCGCGTTTTCCGGGGTGGCTCTGGGCGTATTCATTTTCGTTATCGGCATGTGTATTAATGGCGCACAGAATGGTCTGCAGGTTTATTCTCCTGCTTATTACCCTACTGAAATACGCGCCACCGGCGTGAGCTGGATGCACGGCATTGGCCGCACCGGTGCCATCCTCAGCTCTTCGATTGGCGGATTGCTGATGGGCGCGTTCCCGGCGCAGTCGGCGATTTTCTATGTTCTCGCTCTACCCGCTTTACTGGCCGCGATCAGTATTGTGCTTCATCGTAACGTTTCTCTGTCTCTGAAAATAAAGGGCGCAGCGCTGGATGACCTTCCGGCGCTGTCACAAACCCTCAATAAATAGGATTGGCATCATGACATCTCAACCTTCTGAACCCTGCTTCGATATTGCGCATCTTGCTCACGTGGAGCTTTACACCGACAAGTTTGAAGAGAGCCTCAACTTCTTTGTGAATGTCTATGGCTTAACGATCACCGCGCAGGACGACGATCACGCCTGGCTGCGCGCCTGGGATGATTATGAGTTTCACAGCCTGAAACTCACGCGTCATCACACTACCGGCGTGGGGCACATTGCTTATCGCGCCGCTTCGCAGGCTGCGCTGGAACGGCGTGTTGCGGCGATTGAAGCAAGCCCCTATGAAGTGCTCGGTTGGGTCAACGACGATCAGGGCCACGGCCAGGCATTTCGCTTTACCGATCCCTTTGGCCACATTTTTGAGATCTATTACGACACGGTCCGATATCAGGCACCTGACGATCAACGTCCGTCGCTGAAAAACCTGTCCCAGCGTTACCACGCACGTGGCGCCTGTCCGCGCCGTCTCGATCACCTCAATCTGTTGGCAGCCGATGTCAGTGAATTCAAACGCTTTATGGAAATTTGTTTAGGCTCCCGCGTAACAGAGATGATTCAGCTCGATAATGGCCGCATTGGTGGCTGCTGGTTCACCATCAATAATAAAACCTATGATTTGGCCTGTACCGAAGAGCACGGTGGCGGCAACGGGCGACTGCATCATGTGACCTACGCCACCGACACGCGGGAAGACATTCTGCGCGCGGCCGACATCTTCCTGGAAAACGACGTGCACATTGAAACCGGCCCACACAAACATGCCATTCAGGGCACATTTTTCCTCTATGTCTGGGAACCGGCAGGAAATCGGGTTGAGCTGGCCAATTCCGGCGCACGTCTGATTCTGGCGCCAGACTGGCAGACCGTGGTCTGGACGGAGAGCGAGCGTAAGAAAGGCCAGGCGTGGGGCCTGAAGACCATTGAGACCTTCCATACTCATGGCACACCGCCGATGCCCACGCAAAATCATTAACCCTTCAACAGAACATCGGATAGCGATGCTGTCCGATGCGTCATTACTTTTCTCCATAGTTATCAGTGGAAAAAATCACAGCACAGCGCTTATCGCTCCTCTAGGGTAAATCTCCCCTACAAGGAGAAAATAACGTATGAGCCTCATGACTTCCGGCAACCGCCGTGACTTTCTTTCCGCTGGCATCAAACTGACGGCGGCAGGCACGCTGCTCGGCGCCGGATTAAGTGGCCGCACAGCTGTAGCGGCAGCCTGTGCGCCTGAAAACCTGACGCATATCGATGTTAGCCACTATCTGTTGCGCAATGTAAGCCTGGAAGAAGGCTTTGTTCCGGTATGGTCCGGCACGGATACTATTGCCGACCACTGGCAACCCTTTGGCAGCGGCAGCATGCTGGAAAAAGCCAATGTCTATGCGCAGTTGTATCGTGGCCCGGATGAATTCTCATTGAGTCGTGCTTTGGGTATTGCCACCAATGAGGTGCTGCCGCTGAATAGCCAGGGAGAACAGCAGTGGCCGAAGGCACAAGACAGCGCAACGATGATGTTGGTCGCGGCGAGTTGTTCTGCAGAAGCCGTGGCGCATATTGCACCGGTGATGGCGACATTCCATAACGGCAAACAGGTGTTTGGCCAGTTAAAGAAAATTTAATGGAAGAATAAAGACGACGTTATAAAAGATTTTATTTCGTCGCGCATTCAGTGCGCGACGAAATAGATCAGCAGTATGGATCAACGGCTCACTTCATGACCAATCAAACCACCGATGGCCGCACCACCCAGCGTACCAAAGGTACTGCCGCCGGTTAATACCGCACCGCCCACTGCACCGACACCCGCACCAATCGCCGTATTACGACCACGATGCGACATGCCACAAGCGGTAACAGATAAACAGACTAAAGCGACAATGGCAAAACTGCAGCTGCGTTTTAAAAGCATCGAAATCCTCATTACCATTAAAAAATGGAATGCAATTGTTTTTAATTTGATTGTTGTTAAGACACCAAATCGTTGGCGACTTGCACTGCTCGTCGGCGCTAATTTAAGAGGATTTGTTAAACGGCGAAAGGTAAAAATTCCTATTTTCGGGCGGTACTGGCGAAGCGGTGAGAAACCAGCCGATGCAGCACTTTCAGGGCATTGAGAGGCGTTTAAACCTGCGGTGCTTTACTGAGAATCCATCCCTTGACTGCCAGCCTACCAACTAGTAGATTAATGTTTATTCAGCTGACTTTAGCGACATATTTCAGGGGGCAATGTGAGTGTGATTCATTTTCCTAACCAACATCCCGTTTGCCGTTCTTCGGCTGCTGAATCAACGGAATTGGATAAACAAACCCTTCGCGACTTTGCGTTAAATATTGCCGCGCAGTTACGCGATGACCCTGAATTAAATAAACAGGCGCCTTATCTGGTGGATAAAGTGATTTTGTTGCTGATGAAAGAGTCGCGAGGCTAAATCTCCGCGAGGCAATTAGGCGGTAATAACCAGATTGTTCAACACCGGTTTAATCATGGGTAAAAACAGTTCGGGGTTATTAAACGCGCGCGCGGCTATCATGGCACCATGCACCGTGGCCATCAGCGATTTGGCTTCCCTTTCCGCTCCTTCACGCAGAATAAACACCCCACGCTTTTCCCCCTTCTGCAACACACCGGCCAGCCACGCGGACAGATCGGCGAAATGTCCGGTCACCTCGGCCGCCACTTCTTCCGGTAAGGTCGGCAGTTCCACTGCCAGCATCACGCAAATACAGAACGGCGAGCTGTTTTCTTTAATGCAGGTAGCCCAAAAATTCACATAACCGTTCAGCTCAGCCAGCGGATCATCACTGAAATGCTCACTGGTCGCGGCCATTCCGGCTCGCGCCTCCTGACGATAATCATTGACCACGGCCAGCACCAGATCGGCTTTGCCAGGAAAATGATGATGAATACTGGCTTTACGGATTTGCACGCGTTCTGCCAAATCGGCATAGCTGAAACTTTTATAACCACCCGCAGTGAGCAACTCTCGGGTGTGGTTAATAATTTCAGTGGCTTTAGGCGAACGTTCAACGGTCATGCAGGGCTCCGGCAGCAAAGATGAAATGGCTGCAAATCAGTAAATTGGCACTGAACCTACTGACCTGCAGCCGGGATGTCAAGGCGCTTCAGAACGCTTACGGCGGCCGGTCATACTCCTGAATACGCCATCACGCAGAATCAGCGCATGGAACAACGCGGCAGCAAGATGCAGCATGACCGTTATGAACAAGGCTAAGGCCACCCAGCTATGCAGCGGACGCAACCAGGCATAGAGATCATTACTGATCGGCGTGATGGGCGGCAGCACCAGACTGCCTCCCAGACTGATCGGATAGCCTGCCGCCGACAGCATCGCCCAGCCGATAAGAGGCTGCGCCAGCATCATTGCGTACAATGCCCAATGCGAAAGGTGTGCCAGCGCTTTTTGCCCGTTTGATAACGTCTCCGGCAAGGCCGGTTTAGCTGTGGTAAAACGCAGCCACAATCGCACCACCACCAACAGCAATATCATTAAGCCCAACGGCTTATGGATCGCCACGAGAAAGCTGTGCAGTGACGATACGGTGGCGACCATGGCCACACCGATAAACAGCATGGTCATAATAGCGGCAGCCATCAGCCAGTGAATCGCGCGCAACGCCGGATGGAAAGTCTCTGTGTGTTTCATCAGTGTGCTCCTGCCTGTTCACGGGTACGGGCGTTGTAGGATTTGGCATAAGCCGATGAACGTGCATTGAGGATCGGATCGTCTGAAGCGGTGATACCCTCTGGCAGAATCAGCGGATCGTAATTGATGTCGTTACAGGCGCCCTGCTGCTGTGGCGTGGTTTGGTTGATGGTCAGGGTTCCCGCATTGATGGTCTGCCGGTCCGCTGGCCAGGCAATCGAAGCATCGCTACTGCTATCCTGCGCATCAGCGACGGTGATAATCAGATCCCATTGCAGCGCCCCTTTAGCAAGACGTTGTTGCAGATCGCTCTGCAGGAAGTTGCTGTCATTCTTATCCGCAGCATTGATTGGCTGATACTCGCTGTGCGGTACCATGCTCCAGCGAACCACGTGGCTCTTACCGGCCGAATCAACAAAGTTAAAGGCATTGAGGCTGTTAAAGCGATCGCTCGCCCAACTCGATGAAGGCACATACTGTTGCGCCCAGCCGAAGAATGGTTTGATTTCGGGATGTTTTTGAACGAAGGCCTGAATTTTCGCGGGATCGGGCTTACCTGTTTTCGCATCGGGCAGCGTGGCGATTTGCAGATCGTAAAACCCTTCCACGCTCTTCACCGGAAACATCGGCATGGCATTCATCCCAGTACGCCACTGCTGACCATCTTTTTGGTAAAACGCTAACGCCATGCTGCGCACCGGCACGGCATAATCCGGGGCGTTCGGATTGCCACCGGCAATAGCAAAGCGCCCGATCACCGGGGTTTCGCCCGGTGCAAACAGCCCGGCACGCGACAGCACGCTGGCTTTGCCGTTAGCGGCAAAGCTGCCGTTTATGCAGACGCCTTTGGCATGATTGCGTCGGTAGCCGGGATGCTCCCCGCCTGATTTTTGTAGCACGGTAATGAGCTTATCGGAGGTCAACTTATCCGGTGTTAACCAGCCGCCAGCCCAGAGAAATAATGCGATGACTATCAATGGTACCACTGCAATAGCGGCCAGACGGATGAGTGTCTGGCCGGTCGAAAGAGAAGGCTTGTTCATAGGTTCGCTCAACATTGCATAAATTAAGACAAGGCACTTACCCGAGCCGAATCAATAGCGCGTAGTAATCAACGGCGCCGTCCTGGTTGACGGTAGCAGGTGCAGAGCAATCAATCTACTAGTAGGTAGATTGTATTGTCAAACGCATTTGCACAGGCAGAAGCCCCACTGTCGCGGCCAACAGTGAGCACCTCCGGTTATCTGAGGGAATAAATTCGCAGGGGTAATCAAACTTCTTCGCGTGGGGTTGTGTGGATCTTCATGGGCGCAACCACGACGTTCACGCCCAGATCCTGCATCCGTCGCAGCACGGGCACCGGCGTACCCTGGTTAACAATCACCACATCGAACTCGCTGAGATGGGCAAAACGATGCAGCGCCCGGCGTTCAAATTTGGTGTTATCCATCATCAAAATACGTTTCTGTGCAGCATCAAACATCGCTCGTTTGGTTTCGACGGTTTCAGCTGACTGATGAAAGACCGTGTCATCAATGATCGCAGACATACTGACGAAGAACACATCGGCGCGCAGACTGGCAATCTCTTCTCGCGTCATGCGGCCCATAAACGCATTGCACCAGTGATAAAACTGACCGCCTAATCCCATCAGCGTGATATCGCGTCCGTTGCGTAACTCATTCATCAGCGTCAGTGAGTTGGTGATCACCGTTAACGGGGCGCGCGCGTGTAGCAGGCGAGCCATCTGCAATACCGTGGTGGAATCATCAAGGAAGATCGCCTGTCCTGGCTCCAGATAAGTGGCAGCCACTTCAGCGATGGCTTGCTTCTCTTCCAGTTGACGCGTCGCACGGTAGATATCGCTGGACTCGACCAGGCTGGTTGGCGTAGCAGAGACCACCCCACGCGATTTATGCAGCAATCCGCGTTCGACCATCTCATCAATATCACGGTGCGCGGTCATCAGACTGATGCCGAAACGGTCGGTGATATCTTCAATGCGAATTGCGCCTTCTGCCATCACGGCTTCCGCGATCAACTGGCGTCGCGCCAACTGCCGCGCCTGACGACTGTCGCTGGGTAAGGGTTCGGCCATGAAGACGTTAAGAGAAGAGTCCTGCGGGTTGTGCGCCATATTTCGTCCAGAAAGTGATGCAGAAATGCGGGTTCCAGGTGATTACAACGCGGAAACGCGCCTTTTGCAAATGATGTGGTGTTTGGACTCACGAGAAGGGTTACAGCGACGCACCGGAGTGCGTCCGCTGAGCAGTGTGCGGCCCGAAAGCCGCACGTCATGCATTACTGCTTCAGTACAAATGGTGATACGAAATTGCCCGCGTTCTCTTTGGTGATCAAAATGCAGTCAAACAGCTGTTTTTCCGATGCTGCGCCGGTTTTACCGGTTTTCAGGAAGCTGTCAGCCTGCTCTACCGCTTTCTGCGCGAACTGCGCCACGGGCTGCATCACGGTATACGCCAGCGTACCGGCTTTTACGGCATCAACAGCATCCGGCGAGCCATCAAAACCACCCACTTTGATCTGGTTCAGCTTGCCGGCTTCTTTCAACGCGGCAATCGCCCCCAGCGCCATTTCATCGTTGCCGCTGATCACGCCTTTGATATTCGGGTTAGCCTGCAGCAGTGACTGCATCTTGTTGAAGCCCTGGGTACGGTCCCAGTTGGCGACTTCCTGACCCACTTTCTTCAGCGTCGGGTACTGTGACAGCACGGTATCAAAACCATTGGCACGCGTTGCCGCGTTGTTATCGGATGGCGGGCCCACTAATTCAACATAGTTGGCGGTATCGCCCACCTGTTTCACCCACTCCATTGCGCCCACCGCCGCGCCCTGCGCATTGTTAGAAACCAACTGCGCTTTGGCCAATCCGCTCTGATTCAGCTCGGCGTTAATGATAAACACCGGGATGTTCGCCGCGATGGCTTTTTTCACTGAACCGACAGAACCGTCGGCGTTAGCCGGATCAAGAATGATGGCCTTGGATTTGTTGGTGATCGCCGTATCAATCAGCTGGCTTTCGGTGTTGGTATCACCTTTGTGCGCGCTGACTTTTGCGCTGTAGCCAAGTTTTTCAGCCGCTTTTTGCGCGACCTGGCCTTCTGTCTGCCAGTAAGGGTTGGAAGGATCGTTGACGATGATGGTCATCAACCCGTTATCCGCCCAGGTCGGTGCAGCGAAGGTGGTGATAGCCATCGCTGCGGCAGCAATAAACAGACGTTTTGTGAACATAGGTGCTCCGTTATTATTTAGGGTACAGGTTTTACGGATAACCGCGCGCTGCCAGACAGCGCGCGTGAGTTAGCGACTGCGTTTGCCGTATTGCAGGGTGTTGAGCAATACCGCCAGCACAATCACGGCGCCAGTGAACACCGTCTGCCAGTAGGCAGAAACGCCGATAATCACTAAGCCATCAGAGAGAAAACCGATTACAAAAGCGCCCAGCAGCGTGCCGCGCACATTACCGCGACCACCGGTCAGGGCCGCTCCGCCAATCACCACCGCAGCAATCGCGGTCAGTTCATAGGTGGTACCCGCCGTTGGGCCGGCAGAGGTGAGCTGTGAAGAGAGCACCAGTCCCGCCATCGCGGCACAGATACCCGACAAAACGTAAACGCTGATCTTGATGCGTTTCACCGGCACGCCGGAAAGATCGGCGGCGCGCTCATTACCACCAGAGGCATAGAGCCAGCGGCCAAACGCCGAACGACTCAGCAGGAAACCACAGGCCAGTGCTACCACACCCAGCACCAGCACACCGACGGGGATATTGAAGATGCGATTGAAGCCGAGCCAGTCAAAGCCGGTGTTGCCCAGCGCATCACTTCCAGAGAGTTTGTTGTAGGTCAGACCATTGGTGATCAGCAATGCGATACCGCGTGCCACATACATGGTGCCGAGCGTGGCAACAAACGCCGGAACGCGGAACCAGGCAATCAGCACGCCATTCACCAATCCCACCAGCGCGCCAATCACCAGCGTTAATATCGCCACCGCCCACACCGGCAGATACAGCACCACGCCCAGCGCTTCAAGGTTGATGCCCTGCATCATAAAACCGGCCATCACCCCGGCCAGACCCAGCGTCGAGCCCACGGACAAATCAATCCCGCCATTGAGGATCACCAGCAGCATGCCAATCGCCGGTAAGCCAAAAATCGCCACGTGCGAAGCCATGGTCAGGAAGTTGGCGCCGGTAAAGTAGTTAGGCGAGAGCAGGGAAAAGGTGGCAATAATCACCAGCAGCGCAATAAAGGCGCGCCCTTCCAGCAGCAATCGCGCCAGATTGAGACTTTTATCGGCCTTCTTTTTGCTCGCGACGGGCGGCGAATCCAGCGTGTGTGTTCTGTCTGTCATACCGTTTGCTCCGTTTTTCATGTCATGCCACCAGAGACTCGCCTGAAGCGGCCATAATGCGTTCTTTGCTCACGCTGGAATCGAAGATGGCGTTAATGCGCCCTTTGCTCATCACCACAATGCGATGCGCGATACTCAGGCATTCCCCCACTTCCGAGGTGGTGTACACCACCGCCAGCCCCTTTTTGGCGTTCTCCGCCAGCAGACGAAACACTTCCGCTTTGGCGCCGATATCGATGCCGCGGCTGGGTTCATCCAGCAGGATCACTTTTGGACGGGTGGCCAGCATTTTGCCGATCACCACTTTTTGTTGATTGCCACCGGAAAGCGAACCGATGGCCGCCTCACCGCCAGCGGTTTTCACCGTGACGTTGCGAATACTGTCTGTCACCAGCTGCTTTTCACGCCGGGGTGACAGCACCAGACCGCGCACAAATTCGCTGATACTGGCGAGCGACAGGTTTTCGCCCACTGACATGGTTTGCACCAGACCGTCGCGTTGCCGATCTTCCGGTACCAACGCAAGGCCGATTTGAATGCGCTGTTGAATGGTTAAGCCGCTGACATCGGTGTCTTGCAGCAAAATGTGTCCCTGGCTTTGATGAATACGCCCGGCGATACACTCCAGCAGTTCGGTGCGCCCCGCGCCCATCAGGCCATAGATGCAGACAATTTCACCGGCTTTCACTGCCAGCGAGAGGTTATCCACCAGCCGAATCCCGGTTTTGCTTTTCACCGTCAGGTCTTGCACGGTCAACGCCTGGGCGCCAAAGTCATACCCTTGCGGGGGCGAACCCAGGTCAAAGTGGTCGCCCACCATATTGCGCACGATCCATTCGAGATCGATCTCATCGCGTTTCGCGTACGCGGTCATCACGCCATCACGCAGTACCACGGCGCGATCGGTGATCTCCAGTGCCTCTTCGAGATGATGTGAGATGTAAACAATGGCCACGCCCTGACTGGTGAGATCGCGGATCACCTGAAACAGCACCGCCACTTCCGCGGCACTGAGCGCCGATGTCGGTTCATCCATGATCAGAATCTGTGAATTCACCGACAACGCGCGGGCGATTTCGACAATCTGCTGTTGGCCCAGACGCAGGTTTTCCACCGGCGTCAGCGGATCAATTTCTTCCTCCAGCGCCGCCATCAGATGGGCGGTTATGCGGGCTTCTTCCGCGTAATCCACCCCACCCGGCTTCATGATTTCGCGCCCCATGAAGATGTTGTCGCGCACGTTCATGTTGGGAGCGAGATTCAGCTCCTGATGGATAATCGAGATGCCGCAATCGCGTGCTTCAGTGGCGGAGCGAAACACTTTCTCTTCACCGTTGTAGAGAATTTCCCCGGATGTTGGCGTAATCACGCCTGACAAAATTTTCATTAGCGTGGATTTGCCTGCGCCGTTTTCACCAAACAACGTAGTGACTTCCCCGCGACGGATCTCAAAATTCACGCCCTTGAGTGCATGGGTCGATCCATAGATCTTGCTGATGTTGCGCGCTTCAAGGATCACTTCGCCTTTTAGTAGCGCCGGGTTAACGTTGAACGGTTTCATTTCACCTCCAGACTGACTGGCGTCACCATCCAGTTATTCGGCGCGAGCAACCGGAACACCCCCACCACCTGCACGGTTTTACCGGGCAGCGCATCGCGATCCAACTTATCCAGTACTTTGGCTTTCATGGCGCGATTGATCGCCGAACCGGCGTTTTGATACTCAATCTGGTTGGTAAAATCACCGAACTGGATTTTTCCGCTGGCATCACGCAAGTCGGTGCCGGTGATAGCCGGGCCCGTTTGCAGGCGAATCACATTTCCTTCCGGTAAGCCGGCCACTTTCAGCGGGAAGATGCCCATCTGCCCTGACTGAACCACACCCTCCAGCTTGACGGGGATGACCGGAAGCAGCGAACCCACACCGTATTGCTGTACCGCGGCTTGTTGATTGGCTTTCAATGCATCGGCGAGGGTTTTTGCATCCACCGCCCGCGCTTCAACATCCTGCTGAATACCGGGGAAGGTTTTCTCCCCGTAGCTATCCGGCGAGAAACCTTGCTCTTGCACATCTTGCTCGGAACCGATTTTCACCACTTTTGTGTCAATGGCCATGGCGGCAATCACCGCAACCACCACAACACCGATGATGCTGTAGCGGCGAATGCGCTTTCGGGAGAGCTGCTGTGCCAGCATTGAGACATCGGACATAACGTGACCTCTCACTGTTATCTGCTGCGATAATCGCTGCATTAAATGTTATAAATGTGATAACTCTTGTGATGAGGATTGTGCTGATGTGACTAAATTGTCAACAGAGGGTTCACGAATATTTCAGGAGCGCGATCTGGATCGCTAAATTCACACCTTAGTCCCTTTCCAGCTAATAAAGTCCCGCCATACAAGCCTTCTTCTTGTGATATCTCATTTCACCCTGTCGTGTGCCACCGCCATTTTCGTGATCAAACTCGCTAACTGAAGTGAAATTTATTCGTTTTATCGAAAAATAATACAAGAGATATGTTATCTCCATGGGAAGTGGTGTAAGACATTATTTAGCAAATTCATCACAGGGAATTAACACGACGTGATGGGTCAACTTTTCTTCCCTTCGGAGGTGTACGTGGGTAACAGCGATATCATTCTGGGTCTGGATTCCGGCACCTCCGTGGTGAAAGCGGTGGCGTTTGATCTGGAAGGCACACAGCTGGCGTGCGCCTCCGTGCGTAACCGCTATTACCGCAGCGAAGGCGGTGCCGCGCAGCAATCCATGACGCAGACCTGGCAAGATGCCGTGGACGCGATAAGGAAACTGGGCGAGCGTGTGGAAAACCTCTCTTCCCGCGTGGTGGCCGTGGCTGTTACCGCACAAGGGGATGGCACCTGGCTGGTCGGTGCCAACAACCAGCCGGTGGAGGATGCCTGGATTTGGCTGGATGCGCGTGCGGCACACACCGTCGATGCCCTAAACCAGCACGCCCTTGCAGCCGAGCGGTTTAAGGCCACCGGTACCGGGCTGAATACCTGCCAGCAGGGTTCGCAGATGGCGCATATGGACCAGCACTTTCCGGATCTGCTGGCGAACAGCGAAGTGGCGCTGCATTGCAAAGACTGGCTTTACCTCAATCTGACGGGCGTACGTGCCACCGATCCTTCTGAGGCCAGCTTCACCTTTGGTAACTTTCGCACCCAGCGTTATGACGACACCGTCATCGCGGCGTTGGGACTGGAACATCGCCGCCATCTGCTGCCCGAAATCATTGATGGCACGCAAATCACCCATCCATTGACCGCTGAGGCCGCAGCCCTCACCGGCCTGCGCGCGGGCACACCGATATCGCTGGGTTATGTGGATATGGCGATGACCGCGCTGGGCGCAGGCGTGCACACCGGCGAAGCCCATACCGCCTGCTCAATTGTCGGCTCTACCGGCGTGCATCTGCGCAGCGTGACCATTGATGAGGTGTGGCTGAATCCAGCGCAAACTGGCTATGTGATTCCGCTGCCCTGGCCGGGCTATGTGACGCAGGTGCAAACCAATATGGCGTCTACCCTTAATCTCGACTGGCTGTTGAATGTGGCCAGTGAATTGCTGAGCGGATTCGGCTGTGAAATCGATCATGCGCGGCTGGTGGCACATATCGACCAGTGGCTCAACAAAGCCGAACCCGGCACCCTGCTGTTCCATCCCTACATCTCGATTGCCGGTGAACGCGGGCCGTTCGTCAACGCCGACGCGCGCGCCAGCTTCACCGGACTTAACTATCAGCACAATTTTGCCGACCTGGTGCGTGGTGTGATTGAAGGCATCGGTATGGCTGCGCGTGATTGTTATCAGGCGATGGGCAGCACCCTGCCGGGTGAGATTCGTCTCACGGGCGGTGCGGTGCGTTCCCAGCCGCTACGCCAGATCCTCTCTTCCTGCATTGGCGCGCCGGTGCGTATCAGCCAGCGTGATGAAGCCGGTGCAGCGGGCGCCGCGATGATGGCAGCGGTGGCGATTGGCGCCTATCCCTCGATGGCGCAGTGCGTGGAAACCTGGGTGCGCCCGCTGCTGGATGCGCCTGAACCGCCTTCCGCTGAACTGTCGCAGCGTTATAACCAACTGTTTCCCCATTATCAGCAGATCCGCAGCGATCTCCCTGCCGCCTGGCATGCACTGAATAAGTTTTAAGGAGTACACCATGAGTGAAAATACGCTGGATCTGTTTGTCATTGGCGGTGGCATTAATGGCGCGGGCATCGCACGTGATGCGGCCGGGCGCGGCTTGTCCGTGATGATGTGTGAAAAAGACGACCTTGCACAGGGTACCTCCTCGCGCTCGGGCAAACTGGTACACGGCGGGCTGCGCTATCTTGAATATTATGAGTTCCGCCTGGTGCGTGAGGCGCTGATCGAGCGTGAAGTGTTGCTGAATGCCGCGCCGCACATTATCTGGCCGATGCGCTTTGTGTTACCGCACAGCCCGTCCGATCGTCCGGCGTGGCTGGTGCGTCTGGGGCTGTTCCTTTATGACAACTTAGGTGGGCGCAAAAAGCTGCCCGGCACGCGATCGCTCGATCTGATGCGCGATCCTGAAGGCGCGCCCCTCCTCGATAGCTACAGCAAAGGCTTCGAGTACTCCGATTGCTGGGTCGATGATGCCCGCCTGGTCGCACTCAATGCGGTGGATGCCGCGGAGCGCGGCGCAACGATTTTGCCGCGCACCCGCTGTGTCTCCGCCAAACGCATCAGCGGCAAGTGGGAAGTGACCCTTCAGGATGCGGCCAGCGGCGCGCAGCGCACGGTATTCGCCAAAGTGCTGGTGAATGCAACCGGGCCGTGGGTACTGGATATCGTTAATCAGGTCACGCAGACCAAAAGCAATCGCAGCGTGCGGCTGGTTAAAGGTTCACACATCATCGTGCCGAAATTTTGGGAAGGCCAGCAGGCGTATCTGGTGCAAAACACTGATAAACGCGTCATTTTCATCAACCCTTATGAAGGCGATAAAGCCCTGATCGGCACCACCGATATTCCGTGGCAGGGCAAAGCGGAAGCGGTGACCGCAGACGACAGTGAGCAGCAGTACCTTATCGATGTGGTCAATCGCTACTTCAAAGTGAAACTGCGCGCCAGTGATGTGATTACCCGATTCTCGGGCGTGCGTCCGCTGTTTGACGATGGCAAAGGTAACCCTTCTGCCGTCACGCGTGACTACGTGTTCGATCTCGACGATCAGCAAAACGCCCCGCTGCTGCATGTGTTTGGTGGCAAAATTACCACTTTCCGTAAGCTGGCAGAACACGCTATCCAGAAGCTCGCGCCCTTCTTCCCCAATATGGGAGAAGACTGGACACGCGAGGCCACTTTGCCGGGCGGTGATATGGCAAATGGCGATTTCGAGAGTTTCCTTGAGCAAGTGAAAACGCGCTGGCCATGGTTACCGGCGCCGCTACGCAAACACTATGCGCGTTTGTATGGCACGCGCATTGAGAAAGTGCTGGGGCACGCTCGTGAGCTCAACGATCTGGGCCGCCATTTCGGCGCGCAGTTATATGAAGCCGAAGTGCGCTACCTGGTGGAAAATGAGTGGGCGCAGCAAGCGGAGGATGTGCTGTGGCGCCGCACCAAACATCAGCTGCATCTGACGGCAGTGCAGCAGCAGGCCTTTAGCCAATGGTTTGATGCGACCTATGCTGCGGCCGTGCCGCTGCGTAAGGAGGCGTAATCATGCCCTTAACGCTTTCGCTCAATACCAACCCACTGGTGAATCGTTTTGCCGATCCGCAGGATCTGATTCACACCGTGGCACAACAGATCCGTATCCGCGATCTGCAGTTAACTCATGAATTTATTAATCCCGGCTGGCCAGCCGCCACCATCAACCGCATGTCGCGCCAGATGCAGAAGGCGCTGCGAGAAACTGGGGTGCGCGTGACATCGGGTATGACAGGCCCCTATGGCCGCCTCAATCATTTTGGTCATCCGGACGTTGAAGTGCGGCGCTACTATGTTGACTGGTTTAAAACCTTCGCCGATATCACCGCAGAACTGGGTGGCGAGGCGGTTGGATCGCAGTTCGCCATTTTCACCCAGCAGGATTTCAACGATGCGGCGCGGCGGGATGCCTTAATCGAGATCGCGATAGACTGCTGGGCCGAGGTGGCGGAACATGCCCAATCCGCCGGCTTGAAATACCTGTTTTGGGAACCGATGAGCATCGGACGCGAGTTTGGTGAGACCATTCCGGCTTGCCTCGCACTGCAGCAGCGTTTGAGCAGTGAGTCCTTTGCCCTGCCAATGTGGATGATGGCGGATATCGATCACGGCGATGTGACTTCAGCCGACCCGCGTGATTACGACCCTTACGCGTGGGCAGAAGCGGTGCCGCGCTACTCGCCGATTATTCATATAAAACAAAGCATGATGGACAAAGGCGGCCACAGACCCTTCACATTGCAGTACAATGCGGGCGGCCGTATTCAGCCCCAGCCGCTGCTGGACGCGCTGGCGCGCGGCGGCGCGCACGATAACGAAATCTGCCTCGAACTGAGTTTTAAAGAGCGTGAACCCACTGACCGCCAGGTGGTGGCGGATATCGCGGAAAGCGTCGCGTTTTGGGCATCGCACATTGATACGGGCGTGCAGGATTTGCATCTTGCTTCCTAAGCCTATTGATCAGGAAATGAAACATGAAACCGGCTCCTACTCCCGCTGAACGCGATGACTCTTTAGCCCTGCGTGCCGCCTGGCTGCACTACGTGGGCGGTCTGACCCAGGCTGAAGTCGCCAAACGTCTGGGATTACCGTCTGTCAAAACCCATCGCATGATTGCCAAAATGGTCGCGGAGGGTGCGGTGAAGGTGTCGATTGATGGCGATATCATGGCGTGCGTGGCGCTGGAAGATCAGCTGCGCGAAAAGCACGGACTGCGTTTTTGCCACGTTGCGCCTGACCTTGGTGAAGAGGGATTGCCGGTACGAACGCTGGGTATGGCAGGCGCGGATTACCTGCGCAATCTCCTCACGTCGCAGCCTGCGATCACCCTGGGGCTGGGACACGGCCGCACCCTTTCCGCCGCCATTCACCAACTCCCGCGCATTGACGCCCCGCATATGCGCTTCGTTTCTCTGCTGGGCTGTTTGACGCGCAACTATGCGCTCAATCCGCACGATGTCATGCATCGCATTGCCGAAAAGACCGGTGCGCAGGCGTATATGATGCCGGTGCCGTTCTTTGCCAATACTCAGGAAGACCGCGACGTGCTGCTTAAACAGCGCGGCGTCAGCGAAGTGTTTGCCATGGCCGCACAGAGCGAGGTGAAACTGGTGGGGATCGGTACCGTGGAACCGGCCGCGCAATTGGTTGAAGCCGGCATGATTGATGAAGCCGAGATCAACGATATCTCAGCTTCTGGCGCTGTCGGCGAGCTGCTCGGTCATTTCTTTGACGCCAGCGGGCAGATGATTCACAACAGCCTGACGGCGCGCACGCTGTCGGTGGATTTAGAGCTTGCCCACCGCGCCGAGATTGTGGCGCTGGTGGGGGGATTAAGCAAAGTCGACGCGATCCGCGCGGTATTGGCCAGCGGTTTGGTGACGGGATTAATTACCGATGAGTTAACGGCACAGGCGTTAATCGCAGGCTAGAGTGGCCTCCATTCGTCCGCGAATAATCCAAAGACCCAATCGTCCCGCCATTCACCGGCGAGATGATAGCTTTTCCGCAAGGTGCCCTCCTGCTGGAATCCCACTTTTAATAGTGTCCTGCGTGAGGCTTCATTTCCTGCGGTCACAGTGGCAATCAGCTTGCGAAAGCCCAGTTCATTCAGCGCATAACGCGCGATATCGTGAAGTGATTCCGAACCCAATCCTTTGCCTTGAGCCTCTGCTGCCAGTAAAAAACCGACTTCCGCTATACCTGCACCGCGATCAATCAATCCGGTGAGGCCTAACGGCGCAGAGTGCCCCTTTTCTAGGATGACCAGACAGAGCCAATGCGCACTGCCTTTTTGCCAGCGTGGCAATCTTATCTCGAACCTGTCACGTCGAATCTCGTCTTCAGGCTGCGGATCGGCCACATAACGCATCACGCGCTCATCCTGCTGCAGCGAGAGAAAGAATCGCCAGTCATCGGCAACTAACTGGCGATAGTGCAGTTTTTTAGAGGTGATGTTAGGGAACATGGAATCCTTCTTTATGACAATGATGATGGATCCTCACTGGCGGTGCCGCTAAATCAGCGTTAATTCCATTGGCTGCTGGCGCAATATCTCCTGAAACGCCGGGGACAGTTGGTTATCGGTGATCACCTGCTTAAACGGCAATGTCGGCGCCAGGGCGAAAGGATGGATCTGACCAAATTTAGAGGAGTCGGTGAGCGCGACAGTGTGCGTCTGCTTTTCCATGATCGCGTTGACCACATCGCAGCGCAGCATATCGCGACCGGTAAATCCGGTAACGGCATCCCAGCCGTCGATACCGATAAACGCTTTATGAAAATTGAGGTGCTGAATGCACAAACGCGTCAGCGGCCCAACCACGGACTCACTGCTTTTTTGGAACAGCCCGCCGAGAATGATCACATCACCGCCCTTTTCTCTCAACAATCCAGCGATGTAATGGCTTACGGTAATAATCGTGATATCACCGCGTTCACTCAGTTCGCGCGCCAGCAAAGCGTTAGTACTGCCGCCCTCGATAAACACCGTTTCACCCGCGTTAACCAGCGAAGCGGCGTACTCCGCGAGGCGTTTTTTGACGGTAAAGCGGGTCTGCATACGTGCACCAACATCATCGCTTTCTGGCGCCACGGCAGAACCGTGCACGCGGCGCAGAAAGCCGCCTTTCTCCAGAACATTTAGATCCTGACGCACCGTCACTTCAGAAACGCCGGTGGTTTGCGCCAGTTCATTAACGCTGACGCTGCCGCGTTCGCTAACCAGTTGGATAATGTGCTGATGACGTGCGTTCATAATGCCTGCTTCATTTTAAATTTTACTCAGCTTACCAGAAACTGACTCTAAGCCGAGACTGCGACGACCGTTGCTATTTAACGCGTCCAGGGTAAACCGGTCACGCCAGTGGGTTTCATAGTCCTCTTTCGGGAAATCACCCGGTGAAGCACCGGTGGCCAATGCCTGAGCAACCTGAGTGGCATAGGCAGCATTCTTCTCGCACAGGGGCGCAGCAGGGATGTACATCACATTGCCCCAACCCTGTTGATCCTCAACCGGAGCAACCGAGTGAATCACATCACAATGCCACCACACAGAATCACCCGCCTCCATGGCCGGAATCGAGCACAATCCCTCAATCAGTTCCGGATGCCACTGCTGTGAGATGGGCAGCACTTTGCCCGGTGCAACACCGCAAAGCTCATCCTCCGGCACATCTTTTAGCAGTGGACGCAGCAACAGATAAGCCATCGCTTCCGGTACGGGCACCACATGCAGTAATCCCTGATGCAATTGCATATCAGACAGCGCTGTCCATCCCTGGAAAGTGCGGAAAACTGAACATTTGGTGGTCGTGCCGGCCTGATATTCGTTCACTTCGGTGCGATGCGCCGCATCCCAGGGATCGTATTGATCGAATTGGTTATTGAAGATTTTGCTGAACACCTGTTGGTAAGCCGGCAGTAACCAGCGTTCCAGCGCACCGGAATCAGTATGCGCGCCCAGCCCTTTTGATGTCGTGCCAGGTAAACGACGGCGAATACGATCGGGGTAGATAATGCTGACATCAGGGTCAAACCAGCGCGTTCCGTTGGATTCGAAGGTCCACAGGCGATTCAGGAAGGATTGGGTTTGTGCCATGGCGTCGCTCTGGCGCGCAGACATCTGTGCTTCGCTCCAGTAGATCGGGTAAATTTCAGGACGTGATGCATCGAGGCTGCCAAAGAAGTTGTCACCCGGCCCCTTATAGACTTCATCGAAATCATTTTTATCAAGGTATTCCAGCATTGACGCATCCCAGCCCAGCGCCTGCTCGCGCGTAAAGGTTTGCCTGACCACCACACACCCGCGACGACGAATGTGATCCTTCACTTCATCGGAAATGCGCCCAGCGGCGATGTCATCCCAACGTACCTGTGGCCATGCCGTGCCGTTTCGCGCTTCTTCCTCGCGTGCTGCAGCAATTTCGCTGAGGATTTTGCTTCTGACCTGCTCAAACAGGCCCTCAACATCGCCGATTTGCGCTCTGAGCACTTGTTTCATCAAGCGGATATGGTGCTTTGCATCTTCAGGTTGTTGTAAAGAGGTAAAAGATGTATTCATGTTGTCGCTCCGATTGTTTCGAATGAAACTTATCTAAGCTTCATTCATAACAACCTGGCGATATTTCACCTAACCTCAGCGCACGATTTTATGAAATACATCACAAAAAACTGAGAAAAACGCCCAACCGAAAGCGCACCGGAGTGGCTCTCCGGTGCCGGGAAATGAAGAGAAATGACGGGAAATAAAGAGGAAGAAGACGGTAATGTGTGGGAACGAAATGGCTGGGCAGGTGCTATTCCAGCCAGGCGTGATAACGCTGATGAAGTTCAGCCAGATTTTTTACATTGAGTTTGCGCATTGCAGACTGTTTTTGGCTGCTAATGGTTTTAATACTTTTGTCTTTGGCAACAGCAATATCCGTTACGGTACGGCCGCGATAGATGGAGCGGATGATCGTTCTTTCCGTGGTACTGAGTGAAAGCATCGCTTCTTCATACATTCTCGATGAGAATACCTGTCGAAGAGATGAACCCTTTTGCGGTGCAGCGGGTTTGACTTCAAATCCCCAAACCCGATGTTCAAGTACTGCCGTCACCGCATCTTCAACCTCACGCTGATTGCTTTTCCTGTTTAATATCGCTTGCACACCTGATTTTTTATATTTTTGTAATAGTCTGATATCCGATGCGCGGGTTAAAATGATGACAGATGCCGTGGGCAAGTAAGATTTTATCAGCATAGAAATAACATCTGCATTGCCAACCTCAGTGTCGATAATAATCAGATCCAAGTCTTTATCAATGATGTTGATCTGTTCATCATGGGTTTGGATGGGATGGTGAGTCACCGTCACAGCATTTAATGTTGTCAACATGGCGCGAATACCATAATAGGTGATCGCGCTGGGTGTCATGATAGCGATATTTTTATTTTTAAGTTTGCTTGTTGTTATTTTAATGACGCTATGCATTGTTGATATTCCTCAATTGTAATCACGCCAATATGCAATTATTACAGATTCATCTGATCGATATTATCCGATGCCATGCGATTAATCCGATGCGCATATTATTCGCTAGATTGAAGGCTTTCAATACGCTGGCGAAAATGTCACTTAAAAGTCACCAGTATGAATGTTATTTCTATATTAATCAAAGAGATAAGCCTGTGACAAGGCTGTTACCATTCCTGAATGGCATCATCAGCATGCCGTTTTGTCAGACCGTGTTATAATCAGCCGAATGAAAAGTGTGCGTTGAAGATGCACCATGGGGACCAGGCAGAAGTGACCATTATTTTTTTTACCGATACCGGTCTGATCAGGCTGGGAGATAAAGAGATTATTCTTAGCAGGCAAAGTAAACTATGCCTGACGTACATGTGTGAGCATGAAGGTAATATCGTTTCCAAAGAAGCCTTACATGACGCCTGCTGGAAAAACCATGGGGCTGTGGTCTCCGATAATACTGTGCGACAAACCCTTTTTCGCATCAGGAAATCACTCGCTTCACTCGATGTGGAAGGCGAAATTCTTGAAACACTGGGATACATGGGATATCGCTTAAAACCCGGTTGCATTACCCTGGTATCAGACTCACAAAATTATTCGTTACCGGAATGCCAGGATAGTGTGAATCAAAAGCAAGAGACATCAGCGTTCTCGGTTTCTGATACATCGAAATCAGCCGTTAAGAATAAACCGGCGAACATAAAATTAAAGGTACTTACGCTGCTGCTCTGCTGCCTGTTCTTTATCGCGGGCGCTCTGATTCGTGGCCAACAACTTATCCACCCATTGCGATATGGCGAATCACTCCAGCTAAATGGGCACACCATTCTGTTTTCTCAATACGTGGAAAATGACAAACATGAGTCTGCAACGCGCGTGAATTACTGGCTTAACAAAATGCAGGTTTCCATCACGCCGCAAAGCAAAATCTACATTAATGCCGATCGTGGCAACGCGATTAATTTCTTTGTGTGCAATGGCGAAATTGAACTGGCGACAACCTTTTGCCAGACATTTGCGGTTATCGGGAGAAACCATCCATGAGAATGGCTTTTTCTGCGGCATGTTGCCTGTTGGCATTGTTGCTGGGTTGGTTTTCGCTGCCCTATTTTGTACGGCCATTTTCTGGCGATTGCCGGACCGAGACGTTTATTATCTATGATGAACCAGACCGGACCGTGGTAAGCCATGGCTATTGGGATATATTAAGCGGCAGTCGTGAAGGCCATCTTAATGCTTATCTGGCGTTTATGTCACCGCAGGGGTTGGAAAGCAGAATGAGTGTCGATCGCACTGTGAACCTGGATTATGACTACCACTCCGATTCCGTTACGGTATCCACCCGCAAATCTTTTCGCATTGCGGGTCCCGATACGCAAGATCCCGCTGTCGGGAAATATATTGATCCGCTGGCGGACGAGAATTTCACCGCCCGCATCTACCTGTTTAAAGTGGGAAACCAGGTCATTTCTGGCTTCCATTATCGGCCGCTTAACCGGTGTTTGAAACCTGGGTTTTGAGGCGAGTAAGACCGGTCGATCATTTGTTCTGGTAAAGATCCCAACGGTTGCCGTACAAATCCTCGAAAACCACAACCGTGCCATACTCCTCTTCGCGGGGTTCTTCACAGAAAGTGACACCATTGGCTTTCATTTGCTGGTAATCACGCCAGAAGTCGTCCGTTTGTAAAAACAGGAACACGCGGCCGCCGCATTGATTACCAATAAACCCTTGCTGGCGCTCATTCGATGCCTGCGCCAGCAGCAAGTTACAATCGCTCTGCGGATTAGGATTGACCACCACCCAGCGCTTGCCCGGCTGCGGGGTATCTTCGATTAAATGGAACCCCAGTTTTTGCGTATAGTATTCAATCGCGCGGTCATAATCATCGACCACAATAGCGACGTAACCCATGCAACGCTTTTGTGTTCTCATTCTGGTCTCCTTTATATTCTGACGCGGAATCTCATATCAAAATCTACAAATAAAAAGCAGACCGAAGTCTGCTTATTCTCTTCACGCATTGCCACCCGCGACTTTGCGTAATGCCACCACTTCAGCGTGTTCTAGCAGCGGTTCAAGATCCGCGAACAGTTTAACGATGTGTGGGGCATTCAGGTGCTTATCCAGTAATTCCTGGCTTGCCCACTCTTCGGTCCAGACAAAGCGGCGCGGATTTTTGCTATCGATGTTGAGCTGATAGGTCATACACCCTTCTTCGCGCAGCGTCTCTTCAATAACACCACGAAATAAATGCTCAGCTTTGTCTTCGCAACCCGGTTTCGCCGTTAGCAGTGCCACTACAGGAACGGTCATTTTCATCTCCCTTTTAAATAAAATAAGCCAAGCCAAACTAACGCAGCTTATTCCTGTTGTCAGTCTGAAAACGTGCGTTGCCTGATATGCCAGGTTCACGCCATAATTGCGAAAATAACGCGAGGAGTGTTGCATGCCAGAACTGTCAAGTTGGTTAGCGTTTTCATTGGTGGCATTGGGATTGGTGCTAACACCGGGCCCCAATATGATTTACCTGGTTTCACGTTCGCTGTGTCAGGGCAAACGGGCGGGTTATATTTCCCTCGGCGGCGTGGCGTTAGGTTTTGTGTTTTACATGCTGTGCGCGGCGCTTGGCATCACCGCCTGGCTATTGGCGGTACCCTGGGCCTATGATGCGTTGCGTTTCGGTGGCGCACTCTATTTACTGTATCTGGCGTGGCAGGCACTCAAGCCCGGCGGCCGCTCGCCATTCGCCGTGCGCGATCTCCCTGCCGACAATCCGCGTAAATTGTTCACCATGGGTTTCCTCACTAACCTCGCCAACCCAAAAATCGCCATGATGTTTCTGTCACTGTTACCGCAGTTTATTAGCCCGCATCACGGTAGCGTGCTGACGCAGTCGCTGGTATTGGGCGTCACCCAAATTGTGATTAGCCTGACGGTCAATGCGATTTTCATTACTACTGCTGGCCAGGTGTCGACATTTTTACTGGCACGCCCCAGCTGGCAGCGTTTGCAGCGCTGGTTGATGGGGACGGTGTTGGCGGGAATGGCCGTCAAACTCGCTCTGGATGCACGAAAGTAGCGTGCCGTTTAACGTGGCGCGCCGGGGCGCGCCCATTCGTTCGTTAATGACTCAACGCCTGAATGATGTTGTCCGCTGCCATAACGCGATCGTCATTTGGGAACCATTTATTCGCCAGCATAATCACCGCAATTTTCTGTGATGGAATAAACACCGCGTAGGTCGAGAAGCCATTAGTCGAACCGGTTTTGTTATACCACGCCTGTTGTGGCGCAGCCTGCGGTGGCGTGATCAACGTGGCCGACATCCCTTTCATGATGCGCTGGCCGCTGTTGCCGTCCACCAACTGCTGGGCTGAAACGGGCAGCGGATAGTATTCCCACATCATCGCCTGGGTAAACGCGGCGGTTTTGTAGTAGCCCTGATGCGTGGCGTCAATCGCCTGCTGCCACTCCGTCGCCACCTTCTGTTCATCGAGTTGGATCGCCAGCCAGCGAATCAAATCCGCTGATGTCGATTTCAGTCCATAGGATTCAGCATCCAATGGGCCTGGCGTCACACGCACTGGCTTGTCCTGCTTGTTATAACCTTGCGCATATTGGCCCATCGCCGATGCGGGCACCTGAATATAAGTGTGATGCATGCCCATTGCAGGCAACAGTTGCTGTTCCATCGCGCGGATAAATGGCTGATGTAAACTTTTGGCGGCGATCATGCCGAGCATACCAATTCCAAGATTGGAGTAGACACGCTGGGTGCCCGGCTGAGCCGGTGGCTGCCAGTTTTTGTACCAGTTCATCAACTGCTGCTGATTGGTGACATCGTCGGGAACAAACAGCGGCGTACCCGATGTGTGGGTCGCGAGGTTAAGCAGTGACACCTGATCAAACGCACTGCCCTTCAGTTCCGGCAACCAGGTGCTGGCTTTATCACTAAATTGCAGTTTTTTCTGCTGAGCAGCATAGCTCGCCAGGGTGGCGGTAAAGGTTTTGCTGAGTGACCCGATTTCAAACAAGGTCTGCGCGGTAATCGGCTGACGTGTCTCTTTGGATGCCACGCCGTAATTGTAAAACTCGGTTTTGCCATCGTGCAAAATAGCCACCGCCATGCCCGGAATCTGATACTGCTCCATCAACGGTTTAATAATGGCGTCAGGTGAAGGGGTTTGTGCGAAAACGCTACTGCTGGTCAGCAAGCCAATCGCACCGACGATCTTCGAGAAATTCATGATAATCCCTTAATTTTAGTTAAGTCATTATTTTGACACGAAACTAATTTCAGCTCTAATTCAGGTACGACTGCGTCCTCACACTTACACCGTCTTTGTGAGAGCAATCACAACTTTTGAAAATCCCATTAACGATAACTCCTTTTTACGTCAACGATTTAAATCTCACAATACGCTTTACCGCTACGGGTATGGGAAAGGTGACACTCTTTCTTATTCAAGCGTGATCAGTCACATCTACCACAGCAGGTGTACTCGAAATGGCCGCGAGCCGGGGAGCAATCCATGGAGAATAATGCAACACGCGAGCAGCGACTCAGCGCTTTACGACAACGCACGTCGACACCGGTGCTCATTATTGGTGGCGGCATTAACGGCATCAGTACCTTTCGCGAGCTGGCATTACAAGGTATTCCAGCGATTCTGGTGGAAAAAGGCGACTGGTGTCAGGCGGCCAGCGGTGCCTTATCGCGCATGATCCACGGCGGACTGCGCTATCTGGAAACCGGCGAGTTTGCGCTGGTCAAAGAGTCGGTGATTGAGCGCGACCGGCTGCTGAAAAATGCCGCGCACTATGTTTTTCCGCTGCGCACCACCGTCCCGATCGATAATCTGGGGGGTGGACTCATCAATGCCACGCGGCGCTTTCTGCGTCTGAGCGATAAACCCACGCGGCGTGGTGCACTGCTGATCAAAACCGGTCTCAGTCTTTACGATGTTTACACCAAACAGTACGGCTCCATGCCGAAACATCAGGTACGCGCCGAGGCGGCTACGCGCGACCGCTGGCCTGGGTTCGCCTCCTGGGTGAAATACAGCGCCAGCTACTACGATGCCTGGATCAGTGCACCGGAACGACTGGGTTATGAATTGATAGAGGATGCTGAGCGCGCCTGTCCGGACGCACTGGCGCTGAATTATCTGCAACTGGTGAGTGCCGATGGCGAATCCGTTACCTTACAGGATGCACTCAGCGGTGAGCACTTTACTCTGCAGCCGCATGTACTGGTGAATGCCGGCGGCGCGTGGATAGATCAGCTTAATCATCGCCTGGCGCCCTCTGGGCATTTCACCAAACTGATTGGCGGGACTAAGGGTTCGCATCTGATCATCGATCACCCCGAACTGTTACAGATGCTCGATGGGGAAATGGTCTATTTCGAAAACCAGGAAGGCCGCGTTTGCATCATGTTTCCCTGGTTTGGCAAGGTGCTGCTGGGTTCAACGGATATTCGCGTTGACGACCCGGATAGCGTGGTGTGTGAGGAACAGGAAAAAGCCTACATTCTTGAGTCGCTGCGCTTTGTTTTCCCTGACGTCGTGGTGCCGGAATCGTCCATTCTGTACACCTTCTGCGGTGTGCGTCCACTTCCGGCCAGCGACGCCAAAGTTAACGGGCAAATCTCCCGCAATCACTCGCTGGTGCTGCTGCCCCCCGCTGCCGCACATACTTACAGCCTGCTTTGTCTGGTCGGTGGTAAATGGACCACCTTCCGTCAGTTTGGTGAAGAAGCAGCGGACCGGGTATTGCGTCTGATCGGAGAAAAACGCCGGGTATCGAGCGGCGATCTGCCGATTGGCGGCGGCCGCGATTTCCCAGCACCTTCCGGGCAAACCGCGTGGCTTACCCAGCTCGCACAGCAGTATTCCCTGCCACTGCCCCGCGTGTCGCAGTTAGTCCGCCGTTATGGCAGTCGTGCTCTGCCGATCCTGCACCTGATCCAGCAACAGGGTGAACAACCGCTGCAACATCATGCAGGTTACAGCGCGCTGGAACTCCGTTACCTCATTGAGCATGAGCAGGTTCAGCTGCTTGAGGACCTGCTGGTGCGCCGCACCTCGCTGGCGATTTGCGGCGAATTAACCCCCGCACTGGTAGCAGAAATTGCTGAACTGATGGCCGACTTGCGCGGCTGGAACGCCACTCAACGACAACACCATTTACAAAGCAGCTGCGCCAGTCTGGCGCGTCAGCACGGTCTGACCGGTCTTAACCCCACTCTTTTTCAGGAGGAAACACGCCATGTTAGTCAGCAATAAAGTCCGGATGAATCGTCTGTTTCAACACGGCAAATGCCTTGATGTGGCCATCGACCACGGCATTGCTAACGAGCCTGATTTTCTGATTGGGCTGGAAAATATTGAGGGGGTCATGAAAAACCTGATTGCCGCACAGCCGGACGCGATTCAGGTGAATTACGGCCAGGCGGATCTGTTGCAACAGGTCGCAGGCCGTAAGCCAGCATTGGTGATGCGCACGGATGTCGGTAACGCTTACAACGTGGCACGCCATCGTGAGATGTGGGCGGTGTTGCACAACCCTGATGAGCCCATCCTCGCTGCATTGCAGATGGATGCGGCTGCAGTGGTGGTGAATCTCTATCTGATTCCTGATGAACCCGGCATTTTCCGCATGTGCGTGGAAAATATCGGCCGTCTGCGTCAGGCGTGCGATCGTTACGCCATGCCGTTGATGATTGAGCCTCTGGTGATGGCCCCCGCCGGACAAGGTGCGGCTTATGGTTCACTCGGTGATGTCGGGAAAATCGTGCCGCTGGTGCGGTTGGCGCGAGAGCTTGGCGCTGACATCATTAAAGCCGATCCAACGGAAAATGTAGAAGATTTTCACCGCGTCGTGGAAGCAGCGCGCTGCCCTACGCTGGTGCGAGGAGGCGGTAAAGGTGAACTGGCACCGGTACTGGCGAAAAGCGCTGCGTTAATGGCACAAGGTGCCAGCGGTATGGTGTACGGCCGGAACGTGTATCAACACGATAATCCGTCTCGCGTGGTGAAAGCGCTGATGGCAATCATCCACCAGGGCGCCAGCGGCGCGGAAGCCCTGGACATTTATCAGCAGGGTTGAGTTTTACCTGCACCGGCGCTTAAGCGGTGCGCCGTCTTCGTCTGTGAATCGGAGTCGGATATGAGTCAACTTCTCGGCATAGATGCCGGAAACACCATGATCAAAGCGGTACTGTTTGATCTCAGTGGACGCGTGCTGTCGGTTGCCGAATGTGCGGGAGAAACCCACCAGCCGCAGGAAGGTTATGCGGAGCGTCCGGTAGAAGATATCTGGCACGGGGTCAGCGTGGCTGTCACGTGCTGCCTGCAACAGGCGGGCAGCGCGGCGAATGAGGTGATTGCCGTGGGCGCGGCGGGTCACGGTAACGGTCTGTATGCACTTGATAAGCAGCAACAGCCCTTGTTCGGCATTCAATCTATCGACCATCGCGCCGTGGAAACCGTGCAGGACCTGGAAGCCAGCGGCGCCGATAAAGCCATCTATCAACTTTCGCTGCAGAAGCCCTGGCCCGCTGCCACGCCTGTGCTGATAAGCTGGATCAAACAGCATCAGCCCGATCGCTGGACGCAGATCGGCCATTTGTTGTGTGCTAAAGATGTCATCGCCCATTTCCTCTGCGGGGCTATCAGCGCTGAGGTTTCCGATGCCGCCGGGGCTGGATTAATCGATTATCGACAGCGCAATTACAGCCGCGAGTTGATGGCGCTGTATGGCATTGAAGAGGCGCTCAACCTGCTGCCGCCTCTGCGCGAGTCTTGTGCGGTGGTCGGACACGTGACCGCACGCGCCGCGCAACTCACCGGATTACCGTCAGGCATACCGGTGGTGGCCGGCATTTTCGATGTGGTGGCCAGCGCCATTGGTTCTGGCGTGGTGAAAACCGGTGAGGCTTCTATCGTCGCAGGCACCTGGAGCATCAATCAGGTGGTGGTCGATAAACCGGATTACCAGCGGCCCGTGTTTATGAATTCAATTATTGAAAATGATCGCTTTATGGCGATTGAAGCCAGCGCCACTTCGGCCGCCAATCTCGACTGGTTCCTGCGTGAGTTCGATGATGGCCGCGCCGGCAGCGGCGCGGCGCACAGCAGTGATACCGTGGCCCATGTTGATCCCAACCCGCAGTTGCCGCTTTATCATCCTTACCTCTATTCCGGTCGTAAATCTGAGCCCGCAAAAGCGGGGTTTTACGGATTGAGCGGCTGGCATACGCGCGCGGATATGCTGTTTGCGCTGTTTGAAGGCGTGATATTTGCCCATCGCGCGCACATCGATCGCTTGCGCGCGGCAGGGATCCCGTTTACCCACGCAATCCTCTCGGGTGGCGCGGCGCGCAGTTGTATCTGGCCACAAATGTTTGCTGATGTGTTAGGGATTCCGATTCGCGTGGCGGAGTGCAAAGAGACTGGCGCGCTGGGTGCTGCGCTTTGTGCGGGCGTCGGCGTGGGTGTCTGGCCCGATCTGGCCACGGCGGCACAGCACGCAGTACTCCTTAATCCCGGCGAGTTACAGCCACGCCCGGAATGCTTTGCGTTTCATGATGTACGTTATCGGGTGTTCAAAAGGCTGGAGCTGGCGATGAGCGAAATGTGGCATGAAGTCGGTTGAATTAACTGGTTATTTTTATGCCAGGCGGTAATGTTGTGTTCTCGTCGAATTCAATAGGGATAGCGTCGTGCAGATCAATCAATTACCGTTTGGCATTACCGACTGGAGCGCCCTCGAAACCGAAAAACATCCGGGCGACAGCGGGTTTGCGCTGTGGCGCACTCAGCGTTTTGGCGATATTCGTGTGCGTATGGTGGAGTATTCGCCGGGTTATCTCGCCGATCACTGGTGCAGCAAAGGTCATATATTGCTGTGTCTGGAAGGCGAAATGATCACCGAACTGGAAGATGGCCGCACTTTTACTTTGACGCCGGGCGTGAGTTATCAGGTTGCCGATAATGCCGAAGCACATCGTTCCTCCACGACACACGGTGCGAAGCTATTTATCGTCGATTAGCTCCCGGGCCGCGGCTATGCAATGCGGGCATACGGTAGTCTGAGAAGATAATGCGCGGTTTCTTCTGACTAATTCGCTGTTGCTGCAGTCATCGCGTTAACCCTTTCTACGCGCTTCGCATTTGATCACCGTAACAAGAACGCAAATCCGTAAGTTGCGGGCACCGACGTATTGACGACGTCAGTGCCCGCGTCAGGATCACTTCGCCATGGCGTACGCGGCGGTGAGATCGACGCGCTGCCAGAAGGATTGCTCAGCATTACCCGACAACGGATAACCGTTTGGTAAGGCGGTTTTCACCATCAGGCGTCGAATCTGCGCGTCAGACAGATGCGGCAGCGCCGTTTTCAGCAGGATCTCTGCGCCCTGCGGTATCTGAACCGGCGTATTTTTCACATTGGCTTTGGGCAGATTGTAGCTCATCGTGAAACGATAGAACTGCTTCATATCCGGCGCGCGGTAAGGATCGTCCTTGCCGGTCGAACGTGCGCATTCAGCCAGTGAGGTGCCGCACTCTTTCTCTAACGCGGTACGCAATTGATCGCGCGCCTCTTTGAACAACACCTGATAGCGAGCATCGTTAAGGTAGGTCGCCACGTTGCGCTCTGCCACCATGCGTGAACCCATCACGTCCAGCGGATAGTGCACGCCCAGCACCAGACGCGAATAACCATAACGCGCACCGCGTGTCACCAGCGCTTCAAAGCGTTCTGGCACCATTTCGGCCATCAGCAGCGCATCGGTATAACCGGTATTGGTGTGCCCGCTGGGGAACGATCCGCCGTCCGCGGTATATCGCACATTGTATTTAACCACCACATCATCCGGTACCAGATGTATGGTGTTGCCTTCATGCAGGAACGGGCGCGGGTAGTTGAAATGTTTTTTAGCGGCGCTGGTGCTGACCTCACTGGCTTTAATCAGCGCAGCAGCTTTATTGATTTCACCTTTGTCATAAGCCGCGATGAAAGCTTTGCCGAGACGCGGCCCCATCGCATCAGACAGGAAATAGAGCGAGCTGATCGCTTCCGCATCCTGTAACGCCTGATGGCGCATGTTCTGCGTGGCATTCAGGTTGATATCGGTCACGGTGGCGCGGTTAGCCGTCAATACGCTGTCCGGCAATGTGCTGAAACCTGATAACAGCGCGATGCCAGCCTGCTGATTTTGCTTGACGTTAAAATCGTAACCGCTGCTTTTGAGCCACGCTTTGTCTGCCTGCGTGCTGGTCTGTTTAGCTTTTTCCAGTTGCTCACGTTTCAGTGTCGCACTGTCACCTTGCAGCCAGGCGCGCTGAGCCTGTAGCGACTGCTGTTCCAGCTGCGTATAGCCTGGGGTTGAACCGGTTGACGTTTGCGCGGCCAGTGCCGCTGCCTGCGGCAGCGTTGCCGCATGAGCTTGTTGAGCGAGCAGTAAAACCGTTGCAATCAGTGTATAGCGGGTTTTCATTATTTTCCCTGTTATCAGAATATTACCTTGCCGGGGAAACACGCTAGCACCCTGTTATGACAGATTTATTTCATTTATCGGCACTCGTTCGAACAGTTTTGTACGCAAATTTGTGCGAGCGATCCACAGCCACCGCCGTTGTCATTTTTGCATTGCGACTGCTGGATGTAGCAATTCTGCTGACAAGACGAGAGGTCGCATTTGGCGGCAACCGGCGTCAACTGCGCCACCGGCACTTTCTTATCCGGTTGCCATTGGGTTTGCGCTATCGCACAGGCACTGAACAGCATGACCAACACCATTATCCACTTCATATGACGCTCCTCGCGAAAAGGTTCTACATAGTATGGCGTCTCCTCTGCCAAACGCCATATTGCAACATTCGATTCACCTTCGGCTTTAGGCGCCCTATTGTCGTGCAAATTGTTGCGCGATAACGGTGCAGCACACACTTTGCGGAATCAAATATAACTCATTTAAATCAATGAAATACACAATAAGCACGCGAAGAAAACTTAATGGTACGAAAGTTGCAGGAGACATCAGGTAGACAAAGGAGACAGTGATGAAAGCGATTGTGATTGGAGCGGGTATTGGTGGCATGAGCGCGGCGATTGCGCTGGAGAAAGCGGGATTCGAGACCGCCGTATTTGAAGCGGTTAAAGAGATGAAGCCGGTCGGCGCGGCCATCTCTATCTGGCCCAACGGCGTAAAATGCCTGAACGCGCTCGGCATGAAAAAGCAACTGCGGGCTCTGGGCGGCAATATGGCGTTTATGGCCTATAACGATGCGCACACTGGCAGCACCCTGACCCGCTTTAGCCTGTCACCCCTGGTGCAGCAGGTGGGAGAATACCCTTATCCAGTGGCACGCGCCGAGTTGCAGGCGATGCTGATTGATACCTATGGTCGCTCGCGTATCCAGTTTGGCAAACGCGTGACGCAGGTCGAGCAAAGCGCGATGGGCGTGACTGCATGGTTTGATGATGGCAACCAGGCTGAAGGCGATTTCCTTGTCGCTGCTGACGGTACGCATTCCGTGATCCGCCACTATGTGTTGGGAGAACATGTCGAACGACGCTACGCCGGCTACGTTAACTGGAACGGTTTGGTCACCGTCGATGAAAGCATCGCCCCAGCCGATCAGTGGACAACCTTTGTTGGCGAGGGTAAGCGCGTCTCGTTGATGCCGGTGAGCGGCAATCGCTTTTACTTCTTCTTTGACGTGCCTTTGCCCAAGGGCTTAGCCGAAGATCGTTCCACTCTGCGGCAGGATCTGAAGAATTACTTCAGCGGCTGGGCCGATCCGGTGCAGCGTCTGATCGACACTATCAATCCCGACACCACCAATCGGGTTGAAATTCACGACATTGAACCCTTTAGCCGTTTCGTCAAAGGTCGTGTGGCCTTGCTCGGCGATGCCGCCCACAGCACCACGCCGGATATCGGCCAGGGCGGCTGTGCCGCGATGGAAGATGCGGTGGTGCTGGCGCAGACGCTGGCCTCGCATTCGCTGGGTATCGAAGATGGATTGCAGCGCTACGAGGCGCGCCGCGTGGAACGCACCAAAGATTTGGTGCTGAAAGCACGCAAACGCTGCGATGTAACGCATGCGAAAGATGCGGAAGTCACCGCTGCGTGGTATGCCGATTTGAAAAACGAAACCGGCGAGCGGGTGCTGGCCGGGATGTGTGACACCATTGAAGGTGGCCCGTTGGGTTAAAGCTTGGGCGCACCGCCAGGAATGACCCCATACTCGTTGGAACGATGTCCAACTTTCGGGGTTCACTTCACGCCGTGCGCCCTGCTTATCACGCCTCTTCTAAACCGCGATTCTTCAGCATCGGACCAATCTCCGGTGCTTTTCCACGCCATGCCAGCCACAGATGTTGCAGATCGCTGCTGTTACCGCGTGAAAGAATATGATCGCGGAACTGCTGGCCATTCTCGCGACTCAACCCGCCACGTTCAACAAAGGCCTGGTAACCATCATCGGCTAACATCTGCGTCCAGATATACGCGTAATATCCGGCCGCATACCCTCCGCCCCAGATATGGCGGAAATAAGTGGAGCGATAACGCGGTGGTACGGTCGCTAACGCGATCTGCTCTGCCGCCAGCGCCTGTAGTTCAAAGTGACTGACATCCTGCGGATTGTCCTGCGTGGTCAGCGAATGCCATTGCAGATCCAGCAACGCCGCCGCCAGCAGTTCGGTCATGTCGTAGCCCTTGTTGAATTTAGCTGCGCGCACCATCTTCTCGCGCAGTTCCACGGGCATCGCATCGCCACTCTGATAATGACGGGCATAGTTGGCGAACACTTTTTCATCGCTGGCCCAGTGCTCGTTAATCTGCGAAGGGAACTCGACGAAATCGCGTGGCGTAGCGGTGCCGGACAGGCTTGGATAACGTTGAGTCGCAAACAGTCCGTGCAGCGCATGGCCGAATTCGTGGAACAGTGTGATCACCTCATCCCAGCTGAGCAACGCAGGTTGCCCAGCCTGCGGTTTGGTGTAATTGCAGACGTTGTAAATCACCGGTTTGGTGCCAAGCAGCGTCGTCTGATCAACGAAGTTGCTCATCCAGGCGCCGCCGCTTTTGTTATCACGCTTGTAGAAGTCGGTATAGAACAACGCCAGTGGCGTATCGTCAGCATCGAAGATTTCATAAACGTTGACGTCCGGATGATACACCGGCAGATCGTGACGCTGCGCGAAGCGAATACCAAACAGCTGGCTGGCGGACCAGAACACGCCCTTTTCCAGTACGTTATTCAGTTCAAAGTACGGGCGGATTTGGCTCTCATCCAGGGCATATTTAGCTTTTCTCACTTGTTCAGCATAGAAATTCCAGTCCCAGGCGCGCAGCGGGAAATTGTGGTGCTGCTGCTCAATGATCTGCTGGATGTCCGCGGCTTCTCGCTCGGCGCGGGCGCGCGCCGCCGGGACGATATTACGCATAAACGCAAAAGCAGCATCCGGCGTTTTCGCCATCTGATCCTGCATACTCCACTCCGCGTAAGTATTGAAACCCAGCAGTTTCGCCTGTTCTGCGCGCAGCTGCGCCATGCGTAACACAATCGCACGCGTATCGTTTTCATCGCCCTGTTCGCTGCGCGTCAGTGCCTGATTGAATAAGGCTTCGCGCGTGGCACGCACTTCCAGCGACTGCAAGGCGGGCTGTTGCGTGGTGTTTTGTAACGGCAGCAGCCATTCGCCGTGTAATCCACGCGCTTCCGCTGCGGCTTTAGCATGGGCTAACTCTTCTTCACTCAATCCTGCCAGCGCCGCCACACTGCTCACCGTATACGCGCCCGCTTTGGTCGCCGCCAGTAGCTTGTTGCCAAAACGGGTACTCAGCGTGGCGAGTTCCTGATTACAGGCACGCAGCTGAGCTTTATCCGCATCGCTCAGACTGGCACCGGCCAGCTGGAAGTGCTGCCAGGTGACTTCCACCAGACGCATCGACTCTGCATCCGGGCAGGCAGAACCGCGATGCTGGTACACGCTGTCGAGACGGGCAAACAGCTGGCTGTTCAGATGGATTTCATCACTCAGCGCGGTGAGTTTAGGGGTGATCAGTTCATCCACTTCCTGCAACAAATCACTGGTATTCGCCGAGGTCATGGCCCCAAACACCAGATTAACGCGGTTTAGCAATTGCCCGCTGCGCTCCAGGGCTTCATAGGTGTTGGCAAAAGTGGCCGGTTCAGGATTATTGGCGATGGCTGCAATTTCCTGACGTTTTTCTTCGATACCCGCTTCGAGAGCCGGGAGAAAATCGGCTTCCTCAATCAGGTCAAAAGGCGGAGTTTGATAGGGCAATGCACTGACGGTGAAAAACGGATTGGCTCGTGAAGTCATTATCGCTCCTGATAATCAGCAACGCCGCAACCAGTGCGGCGGGATGCTTCTATCCTGGCAGTTTCAACGTCACTCAACAACCGCTCTGCTGGTGCTGATACACAGAGATGATTTCGCCCGCCACCGCCACGGCAATTTCGGCTGGCAGTTTGCCTTTGACATCCGGCAGGCCGAGCGGGCAGCGCAGCCGCGCCAGTGCATCCGCCGCGATCCCTTTGCCTTCCAGCCGATAGCGAAAGCGCTGCGCTTTGGTCGCAGAACCAATAACGCCGGCATAGCGAAAATCACCGCGCCGCAAAATGGCTTCACTGAGCGCCAAATCGAGCGGATGGTCGTGGGTCATCACAATGAAATAGCTGTCCGGTGCAGCCTCTTTGACGCAATCGATCGGGTCTTCCACCTGACGCACGGTGACGCCCGGTGGCACATGGCGAAACTGGGCGGCGCGGCTATCAATCCAGGTTATGTGACAGGGTAACGTTGCCAGCAAGTTAACCAGCGCCTGCCCGACATGGCCCGCGCCATACAGCTGGATTTCAGGCTGCTGATGCATCAGCGGTTCAAACAGCAGCGTGGCATGCCCGCCGCAGCACTGGCCGAGCCGCGCGGCCAGGGCAAACTCTTCACTGCGCGGCTGCTGACAACGCTGCTCCAGCATGTCGCGCGCCAGCGCAATGCACTGATATTCCAGATGGCCGCCGCCGATAGTGAGATAAGTTTCGCTGGCGCTGACCACCATTTTACTGCCGCGATCGCGCGGTACAGAGCCGCGTTGGGTCAGCACGGTGACTAAAACGCAGCTCTCACGTTTCTCTCGCAAACTGTGCAATACAGCGATCCAGTCATGATAAATCATCATCCGCTCCTGAGAGGCGCTGCACGCCCCAGAAAACGCGCTCGGGCGTGGCGGGGGCATCCAGCTGCGGATGGCGGCGATAGTTATCCACGCTGGCAACCGCGTCCTGTAATGCACACCACACCGCAATGCCCAACATAAATGGCGGTTCACCCACGGCTTTCGAGTGGAACACCGTGTCCTGAGGATTTTTGCGATTTTCAACCAGTGTGACGCGCAAATCGTGGGGGACATCGCTGATGGCGGGAATTTTGTAACTCGCCGGGCCGTCGGTAAGCAACTTGCCCTGATCGTTCCACACCAGCTCTTCGCAGGTTAACCAGCCCATGCCCTGCACGAAACCGCCCTCCACTTGCCCAATATCCAGCGCCGGATTGAGCGAAGCACCGACGTCATGCAGGATATCCGCACGCAGCAAACGGTATTCGCCGGTTAAGGTATCCATCAGCACTTCACAGCACGCTGCGCCATAAGCGAAGTAATAGAAGGGTTTGCCACGCCCGGCGTTGCGGTCGTAATGGATGCCGGGCACTTTGTAAAATCCGGTGGCGGATAAGGGCACCTGATTCAGCCATGCCTGTTGCGCCACCTGGGCAAAGGTAAAGTGCTGCTCGCCCACGCGCACAATCCCATTGCTGAAGGAGACGGCGTCGGCCAGGCACTGGTGCTGCTGACAGAGCATCTCTGTCATGCGATCGCGCAATATCTGCGCGGCGTTTTGCGCGGCTTTGCCGTTGAGATCAGCGCCGCTGGAGGCCGCCGTCGGTGAAGTATTAGGGACTTTACCGGTATCGGTTGCCGTGACCTGAATCTGGCTGATATCGATTTGCAGCACTTCCGCGACAATCTGCGCCACCTTGGTGTTCAATCCCTGGCCCATTTCGGTGCCGCCGTGATTGAGCTGCACCGTGCCATCGGTGTAGATCAAAATTAAGGCACCGGCCTGATTAAGGAAGCTGGAGGTGAATGAGATACCAAATTTCACCGGCGTTAAGGCCAACCCGCGTTTCATAAAACGATGACTGGCGTTAAACGCTGTGATGTCCGCGCGGCGTGTCGCGTAATCGCTGCTGGCTTCAAGCTGTTCGGTTATCTCCATCAGCAGATTATCTTCCACCTGCTGATGGTAATGGGTGATGTTGCGATCCTGCTTGCCGTAATAGTTGCGCTTACGCAGTTCGAGCGGGTCCAACCCGCGCTCGCGGGCGATATGGTCCATGATCTGCTCAATCGCCACCATGCCCTGAGGCCCGCCAAAACCGCGATAGGCAGTATTAGACGCCGTGTGGGTACGGCAGCGATAGCCGGTGATCAGTGCATCACCCAGATAGTAGGCATTGTCTGCGTGAAACATCGCACGATCGACGATCGATCCGCTCAGATCGAGGGAGTAGCCGCAGTTTCCCGCCAAATCGATTTTGACACCACAGAATCGACCTTCATCATCAAAGCCCACATCGTAACGCACAAAGAAGGGATGGCGCTTACCGGTGATACGCATATCATCGCGTCGCGCCAGACGCATTTTTACCGGACGCCGCGTCTGGCGCGCGGCAATCGCACACAGGCAGGCCACACCCGCAGCCTGCGTCTCTTTACCGCCAAACCCGCCGCCCATCCGGCGCATATCAATGGTGACTTTGTTCATGGTGATGTCCATCACCTCGGCCACCAGCTTCTGCACTTCCGTCGGGTTTTGCGTCGAAGAGAAAACCTGCAGGCTGTCGTCTTCGCCTGGGATCACTAACGCGGTCTGGGTTTCCAGATAGAAATGCTCCTGTCCGCCAATATGGAATTCCCCCTGAATGCGATGTGGCGCACGCGCCAGCGCTGCATCAGCATCACCCCGTTGATGAACGTGCGGTTGCTGCACAAAGTGACGCTGTTCCAGCGCCTCGCGCACATCCAGAATCGCCGGTAAAGGCTGATATTCAATGATAGCGGCGGCGGCACCGGCGCGCGCGGCTTCGGGTGAATCCGCTGCCACCGCAATCACAATTTGCCCGAGATACTCCACGCTTTCCTGAGCCAGTAAGGGATCGCCCGGCTCCAGCGGGCCGACATCATTCAGGCCCGGTATATCGCGCCAGGTCAGTACGCTCACCACGCCGGGTACGGCATAGCAAGGCTGCACATCGATATGCGTGATACGCGCATGTGCATGATCACTAAGACGTGGGCAGAGATGCAGCAGGCCAGGCAGATCCGGCCTGTCATCAATGTAGATTGCCTCGCCCGTAACGTGTTTATCGGCGCTTTCATGCTTCTGACTGCGGCCCACGCCGGTTTTCATGTCGCTGGCAAACTGGCTTTTTAACAACGTTTCGCTTAATGCAGGTCGGTTATGAGACATAGCGCGCTACCTCTGAAATGGTCAGTTCGCCACAGGTATGTGCGTAATAACGACGTAGCAAATTGCGTGCAACCTGTAAGCGGTAGTCGGCGCTGGCGCGGAAATCGCTGAGCGGCTGGAAATCCTGGCTGAGTGCCGCGCAGGCTTGCTCGATGGTAGCGGGGGTCAGTGGCTGACCGATCAGGGCAGCCTCGGCTGCGATTGCACGCTTCGGCGTTGCTGCCATCCCACCAAACGCCAGCCGTGCCTGCTCTACCACGCCATCCTTGCACTGAATGTTGATGGCGATAAACACCGCCGAAATATCATCATCCATACGCTTTGCCACTTTCCACGCCACGAAATCAGGTGACACCGTCACTTTGGGTATCACTATCGAACGAATAAATTCTCCTGGCTGCATCACGGTTTGCCTGTAGCCAGTGAAGAACTGGTCCAGCAGCACTTCACGTAGACTCTCCCCCTGCTGCAACACCAGGCGCGCATTGAGTGCCAGCAGCATGGGCGCACAATCTCCGATGGGTGAGGCATTGCCGATATTGCCGCCGAGCGTACCCTGATTACGAATCTGCAATGACGCAAAGCGTTCCAGCGTGGCACTGAAGGCAGGAATTTTCGCCGCCAGGAAGTGATAACAATGATGAAGCGGCGTAGCGGCCCCCAGATGAATCTCTCGATCATCTTCAGAACAGACGCTTAATTCCTCAACCTGTTCCAGCGCAATTAACAGCGGTAAACGTCGATACTGCTGGGTAATTTGCAAGGTGAGATCAGTACCGCCTGCCAGCAGTCGCGCTTCAGGATACTGCTGATACAGTGCCGCAAGCTGCGCCAGGGTTTTAGGGACGAAACAACGACTGCCGTCGGCTTCCAGTATTTGGACTTCCCGATGATTCAGCGCCTGTAAGCGCTGCACCAGTGCGGTTTCATCGGCTGTAAAGTTGTCTTCTGTGTGTTGCTCACAGGCTTGCTGTGCGGCGGCCATAATCGGCCGATAACCCGTACAGCGGCATAAATTGCCAGCCAGCGCTTGTTCGGCCTGTGGCTGGTTCCAGCCCTGAGTATTTTTCTGCAAAGTGAACAGCGACATGACAAAGCCAGGCGTACAGTAGCCACACTGTGAGCTGTGACAATCCACCATTGCCTGCTGCACGCGATGCAGTTCACGGCCCTGCTTCAGATCTTCCACGGTGATCAGCTGCTTGCCTTGTAAGCTACTCACCAACGTCAGGCAACTGTTGATGGCTTGATACTGCATGCGCCCCGCCACCACTTTTCCCAACGTTACCGTACAGGCGCCGCAGTCACCTGATGCGCAGCCCTCTTTGGTTCCCCGCCGCTGTTGATGGCTGCGCAGGTAGTTAAGCACGGTCAGGTTCGGGTCTAAGGCTATTTCGGTGACCAGCCGATTATTCAGCAGGAACTGGATCATGCAGTGACCTCCTCACGATCGCGCTGCCACACCGGTTTACCGCTGACCCAGGTTTGCGCAATGTTGCGATCGTCTCCCAGCGTCATCATCACAAACAAGCGTTCCCAGATATCTTTGCTGTTGGCGCTACGCAGTTTTTGCAGCGGTGAAACCGCGGGATCGATCACCACGAAATCCGCTTCTTTACCAGGATTGAAATTGCCAATTTTGTCGTCGATATCCAGTGCATGCGCGCCACCCAGCGTTGCGTGGTAAAAGGCTTCGCAGGCGCTGAGCTTGTACTGCTGTAACTGCCCAACTTTGTAGGCTTCCCCTAGCGTTTGCAGCATATTGAAGGTGGTGCCGGCGCCCACATCCGTTCCGATGCCCATGCGCACGCCCTGCTGCCAGCAGCGTTTAATATTAAACAGGCCACTGCCGAGGAACAGGTTCGACGTCGGACAAAAGGCGATAGAGGAATCCGTGTCGTGCAGGCATTGCCACTCGTTCTCTTCCAAATGCAGACAGTGAGCAAAAACGCTGCGTTTGCCGGTGAGCTGATGATGATGATAAACGTCGAGGTAACCATCCCGCGCCGGGAACAGCGATTTGACCCAGGCAATTTCCTGCTGATTTTCACTCAGATGCGTATGCAACCAGGTATCCGGGAACGCTTCGCGCAGCTGACGGACTTTTTCCAGCAGTTCTGGCGAGGAGGTCGGCGCGAAACGTGGCGTCAAGGCATAGCTCAGACGACCACGCTGATGCCAGCGTTCAATCAGTTCACGTGAATCCTGATAGCTCTCTTCCGGCGTTTCTGTCAGATACTCTGGTGCGTTGCGGTCCATCATCACCTTTCCGGCAATCAGACGCATATCCAGCTGTTGCGCGGCATGAAACAGCGCATCGACCGATTGTTTGTGCACCGTGCCAAACACCAACGCCGTGGTGGTGCCGTTAGACAGCAATTGTTGCAGGAAGAAGGCCGACATTTGTGCTGCGTGATCCGGACAGTGATACTGACTCTCGACCGGGAAAGTATATTGGTTCAGCCACTCCAGCAGCTGTTCGCCGAATGCGCCAATCATCTCGGTTTGCGGATAGTGAATATGGGTATCAACAAAGCCCGGCACGATCAGCTTGCCGCGCAGATCGACGACCGTGGCGGCATCAACGCGCCCTTCTGCGATCTCCCAACTTTCAAGCGACACCACCTTACCCTCGCGCAATGTCAGCAAGCCGTCTTCGAGGTAGCGCGCATGCGCAACGATATCATCGGGCTGAGAAGCCAGTGCGGTGAAATCAAAAAAGCTGGCGCGCAGTAGCGTTTCAGAGGCGTAAGGCATAACGGTTCCTTGATAAGTAAAATTGCAATGAGTTGCCTTGAAGGTGTAGTGCAAACACTATGCCAACGCGAAAATTAAATAATGTTGTTACTTTTCAATGTGTTGTTCATTTTTTGTAGCGCCGAAACCGTTTCTTAATCGCAATCGAATGCGCAACCGTTTGCTCACATTAGCAACCGATTGCGGAGTGATTCAAAGCCAGGTTGACGGTGACTACTCGACGAATAGAGGCTAATAACAGCCATTTTTATGCGTCATTTAGGTGCAGCGTCGCACGGTTTCCGTGCAGATTTTTTATCAGGGATGGGTAACGCTGGGCTGGAAGCGAGATATGGCTAATTGGAAAAGATCAATTTATGAAAACCCATAAATTGTTGACAATGATAAATATGAAAGGACGGAATGAATCCAATAATGCTAAACATCGCACTGGCACACGGATGTATTAGCCTAAGAAAAACCCGATAAAAATCGTCTTGTTAAAACTCAAAAAAGAAGATTATTGTCTGCTTTTCCTTAAATCACGTTGATATTAATTGGGATTTATCTCTATTAAAACTAATATCAGCCCTCCAGGGTATACCACCACATAAGAGCGACGTTTATGTTTAATCGCACGATATCAGGAGTGGCCAGTGCCATTCTGTTAACTTTGTCACCCTTAACGCACGCAGCCAGTTCATTACCCACGCCAACAGAAGCTGACTGGACCGCTAAAGAATTTAGCTTTAATAGCGGTGAAAAATTAAAAGACGTGCGCATCCATTACATTACTTTAGGTGATAAGAATAAACCAGCGGTATTATTACTTCACGGAACCAATCAACCCCTCAGCGCATTGCTGGCACCGGGATTTGCCGGAGAGTTATTTGGCCCGGGACAGGCGCTGGATGCCAGCAAGTATTTTATTATCATTCCGGAAGGAATTGGATCAGGAAAATCCACTAAACCTTCTGATGGCTTGAGAATGGCATTCCCGCATTACGATTATGACGATATGGTGACCGCGCAATATCGGCTGATTAAAGAAGGCCTGGGCATTTCCCATTTACGCCTGGTGATGGGTTATTCCATGGGGGGCATGCAGACCTGGCTTTGGGGAGAAAAATATCCCGGCATGATGGATGCGCTGGTCCCGATGGCATCGCAGCCGAATGAGTTATCGGGCCGCAACTGGATGCTACGCCGTATGCTGATTGAGTCGATCAAGGGTGATCCTGCCTGGGCCGAAGGCAATTATCAGCAGCAACCCCCTACTTTAAAAACCGCGAATATCATGTTCAGTATTGCCACCACCGGCGGCACGCTGGCTTATCAACACAAAGCCCCAACGCGCGCACTGGCGGATAAACTGGTGGATACACGCCTTGCTGCACCTGTCACCGCGGATGCCAACGATTTCATTTATATCTGGGGTTCATCGGCGAATTATAATGCCATGCCCGGATTAAGCCGTATTACAGCACCGATGCTGATCATTAATTCAGCAGATGATGAACGTAATCCGGTTGAAACCGGCATTATGCAGAATGAACTGCATCAGATTAAGAAAGCAGAATTATTGCTTATTCCAGCCAGTGCTGAGACCAGCGGCCATGGCACTATGATGCAAGCAAAGTTTTATCATAAAAAACTTCAGACCTTCCTGGCTGAGACTGCCAGCCCCTAGCATTTGAGTTAAGTCAGATCGCCGACTGGAAGTCATGTTCATGGCTTCCCGTTTTCATTAAAAATTCATTTTCACTACGCCTTCATCTTTTTCAATTAAACGTTCTCAGGGAATAGTCCATGTTTCGTAGAATAAAGATCCGTACCGCCCTCAGCATCATGGTTTTTTCATTAACGGCATTATTGCTGTTCGTCGGTATTTTAGGGTTATTTGCCGTACAGTCTGGCAATAAATCCTTTGCCACCGTCGATACAGAAGTCCTGCCAGGCCTGGTGGCACTTAATGAAAGTTCAGAATTATTACTGCGCGGGCGCCTGGACTTGCGTTTATATGAATCACTGGTGGGCAGTGGTGATACCGAAAAAGCCAAAGTCGCACTGGAACGCGCCAGAGGTAAAATAGATAACGCCAGCGCTAAGTGGCAGGAATATCTTAAATATCCGCAATCATCAGCGGAGAAGCCGATTGCCGCTGAGATGGCCACCACGCGTGCTGCACTGATGAAAGAGTTTATTGATCCGGCTTTTGCCGCGCTCGAAGCAGGCAAACTGGATGAGTATCGCCAGCGTGCAGGGAAATCAACTGCGTTATACGGCGCCTTTGATAAAGCCTCTAAAGCGCTGGTCGCATTCAAAATTAAAAGTATCGATGTCGCCTATAGCGACTCCAGCGATCGCGTTCAGCGCATGGCGTTTACGCTCTACTTTTGTATTGCCTGCGCGCTGGTGCTGGCTGGCTTAGCCTGGTCGGTGATGACCCATCTTGTCGTTAAGCCGCTCAATCATGTGATTAATGTGTTTGACCGCATCGCCGAAGGAGACCTGCGTGCGCGTATCGACATCTCTGGTAAAAACGAAATAGCGCAATTGTTTGCCGCGGTACAACGTATGCGCGATGGCCTGGTGAACATGGTGCTGATGGTACGCCATGGCACCGATGCCATCGGCTCCGGTGTAGAGGAGATCGCCACTGGCAATATTGACCTCTCCAGTCGTACTGAGCAACAGGCTGCCTCGCTGGATGAGACGGCTTCCAGCATGGAACAGATTATGGCGACAGTAAAAAACAATGAGGACAATACGCGCAAAGCTAACGCCCTGTCGCAGAAGGCCTCTGACTCTGCCTCGCGGGGTGCAACGGTCGTCTCTGAAGTGGTCACCACCATGAGTTCTATTGAGAAAAGTTCAGCTAAAATTGGCGACATCGTTGGTGTGATTGACGGCATCGCCTTCCAGACCAATTTGCTGGCCTTAAATGCAGCCGTTGAAGCCGCTCGCGCCGGTGAAGCGGGACGCGGTTTCGCGGTGGTCGCTTCGGAAGTTCGGGTGCTTGCTCAGCGCAGCGCCACCGCTGCGAAGGAAATTGGCCTGATGATCAATGACTCACTCAGCAACATTGAGCAAGGTTCAGGCTTGGTTAAAGATGCTGGCGTCACCATGAATGAAGTGATGCTCGATGTGAAGAAAGTGGTCGATATCATGGATGAAGTGATGCTGGCCTCCGGCGAGCAGACTCGCGGCATCTCACAGATCAATATCGCCATCCAGCAAATGGATGGCGTGACGCAGCAGAATGCTTCGCTGGTGGCTGAAGTCGCTACCGCAGCGAGTTCTCTGCAACAGCAAGTGGTGAATTTGCAGCAGTCGGTGACACAATTTCAGGTTGATGAGGACGCCACACCGGTGACTTCTGATCGTTATTCCGACGCACATCAGGTAGCACTCATCCCGCTAAGTTAAGCATTTACGCGGCGCGAGTGCCCTCACCTTTAACCTGCCCGTCCCCTTTACATGTGAGACGGGCAAAATCACTCATCTCAAACGCCCTGATCTCTTCCTTTCGCACCCAATACGCCTCACTACAGTTTTATGCTGGGTTACCGATAACAGATACGTATTCGGAATTTTCAGTGACGCAGGACGCATTCTGGAAAAATAAACCTCAAATGTGATCCAGTTGGGTGGAAGGTCAATCATGTTAAAAACATTACGCTCGCGTTTAATCGCTATCAGCGTGGTTATTACGGCAGTATCCCTTATCGCACTTGCCACTTTTACTTACACCACCGTGCGTGGCAAGACACTTGAGAGCATTGATGAGCGGATTGGCCAGCTTTCGCGGATTCATGCCGCCGAACTGGCTGGCTGGGCAGCAGAAAAACAACGTATCACCGGATCGATCAAAACAGCGTTTGGCCGTCACGACGATGCTGTTCCTTTTCTCCGTGCTGCGATCGAAGCAGGCGAGTTTGATGATGCCTACATCGTCTATCCTGAGCCGCATTCCCATGTGTTCGTGCACCCTATGCCAGCAACCTATGATGGCAGCCAACGTCCGTGGTATCTGGAAACCGTCAAAGCCGGCCATCCGGTGTTACTGGATCCGTATGTCGATGCCTCAACGGGCAAGCTGACCATTACCTTTGCTCAGCCGATTGTGGATAACGGTAAAACATTGGGTGTAATAGGCAGTGATTTGCACCTCGATACCGTCTCCAATACGGTGAGTGCCATCCATCCACTTGAGAAGAGTTTTGCCTTCCTGGTCGACAGCAGCGGTAAACTGATTGCCGCGCCGCAAGCAGATCTGATTCTTAAGCCAGTGACCGAGTTATCACCTTCACTCGATATCAACACTATCCATAATCTGGCCAGCAATGGCGGTCATGCCGAATTGACCATCGGTGGCGAACAGCAGTTTGTTTACGCGTCTCCCGTTAAAGGGACGCCATGGTCACTGGTGATCGCCGTTGATCGTAATGAAGTGACGGCATCACTGACGACATTACAGCGTGAAAGCATCCTCATTACTCTGGTGAGTCTGATTATTACCGCGCTGATTGCCGGGCTGGTATTCAACCAGCAGTTGCGTCGCCTCGCCATTTTACGTGACGCCCTGGAAGACGTGGCTTCAGGGGAAGGTGACCTGACGCGTCGCCTGGATGTGCGTGGCGGAGATGAGCTGGCGCAGATATCAGCGGCGTTCAACCGTTTTGTTGAAAAACTCTCGGGCGTGCTGCTTCGCGTGCGTGAAGGTGCAAACAACATCGCGCTTGCCTCCAGTGAAATCAGTGGCGGTAATAATGACCTGGCCTCACGCACCGAGGAGCAGGCATCGAGCCTGGAAGAAACGGCAGCTACGTTAGAAGAGCTGACTTCAACGCTGAGCAATACCGCCAATAATACCGAACAGGCACGCCAGTTTGTCAGCGGCGTAGCTACGGCGGTCAGAGATAACGGCACCGTGATGAACGCTGTATCCTCACGGATACAGGAGATTTCGAACGATTCGCAGAAGATGTCCGAAATCATCAAGGTGATTGATGGCATTGCATTCCAGACCAACATTCTGGCACTGAATGCCGCTGTTGAGGCTGCGCGCGCCGGAGAATCAGGCCGAGGCTTCGCGGTGGTCGCCAGCGAAGTCCGCAGTCTGGCTCAGCGAAGCGCAGGTGCCGCGCGTGAGATCAAGACACTGATTGATGACACGGTTTCACGCGTGACTTCAGGCAGAGAACTGGTCGTCAAAGCCGATCAGGGTATGACCAGCATTGTGTCTGATATCCACAACATGACGCAGTTGATTGAAGAAATCGCCCATGCCAGCCGCGAACAGAGTGAGGGTATCGGTCAAATCAATATCGCAATGGGACAAATTGACACAACCACGCAGCAGAATGCAGCGTTGGTTGAAGAGTCCGCCAGTGCCGCCCTGTCGATGTCAGAGCAGGCTGCAGTGATGGCAGAACTGGTCAGCACGTTTAAATTGATGGATAGCACTGATGCCATGACACCGAGATCTGAAAGTTTCGTCAAAAAGCCGGTTCTCTCCCCGCTAAAATCGCGCGCAGCGCTGGCAACAGCGGGCACCTCCTCGGAGGATAACTGGCGTTCCTTCTGATTCACTGAGCCAAACAGGCACCTGGTGTCGGGGTGATAAACTTCGATGCCAGGCTTGCTTTCCTTCATGACGAGGAAACAACAGACATGAATTGAATACCTCTCACCGCCAGCCAGATCGCACACGTCAGACTCAGCAAGTAATAAAAGCAGCTGCATGCCTTAATTCAACCAAATCAGGCAACCTGTTAGCATGAATTGACCCACGTAACACAGCGCTGCGCCCGTGCCTCCTCCCTCCGCAAAGCCAGATTGTTGTGCATGTTAAATGCCCTCCACGGTGGCTAATCCCACATTTATCGCAACGCACAAAGACCATGAGCCTGCATAGATGGTTTATGATGTATACGGTTTATGGATTGGAGAGCTGAGTGCTGCCGGGTAAATTTGCTCAACCGGGCACTCGCAAAATGATCATGCTTCCCCCGCCCATAACTCGTAGAGTTTCATTGTTGGTTTTTTAAATTTAAAATCAATTGGTTAACATTGACGTACAATTGTTTAAGGAACAGTGAGATGATTATTTTTGTCACTGGCGCCACCGCCGGTTTTGGTGAAAGCATCACCCGTCGCTTCATCGCTAATGGTCATAAAGTGATTGCCAGCGGACGCCGCGCTGAGCGTCTGAAAGAGCTGAAAGATGAGTTGGGTGCCAACCTTTACACCGTTCAGTTGGATGTGCGTAATCGCGCCGCTATCGATGAAGCTATCGCTGCGCTGCCCGCAGAGTGGCGTGATATCGACGTGCTGGTGAATAACGCCGGTCTGGCATTAGGGATCGAGCCCGCGCATAAAGCCAATATTGAAGATTGGGAAAACATGATCGACACCAACAACAAAGGTTTGGTGTACATGACGCGTGCCGTGCTGCCCGCCATGGTGGAGCGCAATGTCGGTCACATCGTTAACATCGGCTCCATCGCTGGCAGCTGGCCTTATCAGGGCGGCAATGTTTATGGCGCGACCAAAGCGTTTGTGCGCCAGTTCAGCCTTAATCTGCGTACCGATTTACACGGCACCGCGCTGCGCGTCACCGATATCGAGCCGGGCTTAGTGGGCGGCACCGAGTTTTCTAATGTGCGCTTCAAAGGCGATGATGGGCGTGCAGATGCCGTTTACGAAGGCACCACCGCGCTGACAGCGGAAGATGTCACTGAAGCGGTGTATTGGGTCACGACACTGCCTAAACACGTCAATATCAATACGCTGGAAATCATGCCGGTCTCCCAGACGCTTGCGGGTCTGAAAGTGCATAAAGGCTGATTATTGTCATGGGCGCACAAGTTGCGCCCTTCGCTTATGCCCGGCCCCAACCGGCAACAATAATTAACATGCCGCTAAACGCCACCAACGCGCCAACCCAATCCCACGTACTCAGTTTGACGCCATCCACCACGCGCAACCAAATCAGCGCCGTCACAACATAAACACCACCGTAAGCCGCGTATACCCGGCCGCTTGCCGCCGGATGGAGGGTCAGTAGCCAGACAAACAACGCCAGACTCACCGCTGCAGGAAGTAATAGCCACGCGCTCATTCCCTTCTTCAGCCACAGCCACGGCAGGAAACAGCCGACAATTTCGGCAATTGCAGTCAAAAAAAACAGCAAAGTGGTTTTCACCAGCATAGAAAATCTCTCTCTCGCCTAAACAAAAGGCTCACCGCTGGTGAGCAAAGTTGCAGCGATGATATACTAGCCCTCATGGTTGTAACAGCCGGGTTTCTGGCTGTGCTGGTGTTAACTAAAGGAAATCACAATGAAAAACCTGTTTTCTCTCCTGCTGACTGTGACGTTAACCTGCGGTGCGCTGCTGACTGCACCGCTGGCATCGGCCCAAACTGACCGCCTGATCATTGAGAATGGCAACAGTGCTTCCAGCAACGAAGCCGCGCGTCAAAGTAAAGAGCAGTGGAACGACACCAAAAATCTGCGCAACAAAGTGAATAAGCGCGTGGAGAAAGAGTTCGATAAAACCGATAAGGCTTTTGACACCCGTGATAGCTGCGAAAAGAGCTATAACGTCAATGCGTATTGGGAACCGAACACCTTGCGCTGCCTTGATCGTCGTACCGGCCGTACGGTCGCACCTTAATTCGCTGTTGCTGCTATAGTTTTCAAGGGAATTCAGAACCAAGGAGAGTGTGATGAAAAAGCGTAATGCAGTGATGTTGATGGCAATGCTGGTGTTACCGGTGCTGGCACAGGCTTCCTGTGAAAGTGTCAAAGCAGATATCAGCAAGAAAATCGTCAGTAATGGCGTGGCCGAATCAGACTTCACGCTGGATATTGTGCCTAACGATCAGGCCGATCAAGCGGGCGGTCAGGTGGTGGGTCACTGCGAAAATGACAGCCAGAAAATCGTGTATAAGAGAAACGGCCGCGACAGCGAAAGTGATGTCCCGGCCAGCGCAGGCAGTTCACAGGATGCCCCTGCGCAGTAATCGTGAATGGGCGACCGATGGCCGCCCTTTTTCATTCCGCTTCAGGCCGCTGGCGCGGCATTAACCACGCAATCCACAACGTCAACATCGCAATGGCTAACGCCACCACAAATACCCAGTGCAGCGAAGCGGCGATCTGATTTGTCCACTGATGCAATGTCGCTTCGGACAGTGACTGACGGCTTTCATGTGACATGATTTGCTGCATTGGATCGTGGGCCTGCGGCAGACGCTGTGCAAGATTGAAGTTCAGCACCGCTCCCATTAACGCAGTACCAATCGCCGAACCCAGCATTCGACTAAACATAATTGACGCAGTGCAAATGCCACGAATATCGTAATGGGCATGGTTTTGCACCGACACCAGGAAGGTGGTGCTGGTCATGCCCATACCCGTGCCGATGACAAAGGCAGTCAGCCCGGCTTGCATAATCGAACTGTCGGCTCGCAACAGCAGTAGCAGCGCGCTGCCCGCAATCAATAACAAGGCTCCCAGCTGCGCGGTAAAGCGATAGGACGTGACTAACATCAAACGACCACTCAGCGTGCTGGCTAACGGCCAGCCTATCGACATCATCGCCAGCGCACTCCCCGCCTGCAGCGGTGTACCGCCAGTAATACCCTGAATCCACGTTGGCAGAAAAGCGCTGATGCCCATCATGGTGGCGCCAATAATTAGATTGCCGGCATTGCCTGCCAGAATGAGACGGCTGCGCCAGATGGCGAGAGGAAACAGCGGCGCCTCAGCACGTTGCTCGTGCTGCTTTAACTGCCAGCCCGCCAGAAGCGCTAACAATAAGAAAGCCAGCAGCCAATAGCCAAGGGCATCCGCCTGCAATAGCGCAACCAATAACGCGGTGACGCAGATCATCAGCCAGCAGCTGCCGGTAAGATTCAGGGTTGCCCCTTTGTGATGTTCACGCGCCGGTAAAAAACGCGCTAACAGCAGCATGGAAAACAGGCCAATCGGCACGTTCACCCAGAAAATCACCGACCAGTTAAAGTGCTGTACCAGCCAGGCTCCGCTCAGTGGCCCAATGATAGCCGCGACACCCCAAACGCTGGAGAGCCAGCCCTGCACATTGGCTCGTTCACGCGGAGAATAGATGTCAGCCACAATGGTGCTGGTGAGCGGCATAATCGCGCCTGCCCCCAGCCCCTGAAAGGCGCGGAACAGTATTAACCACGTCATGGTGTGCGCAAACCCGCACAATATCGAACCCATCAGGAACAGCGAGACGCCAATGAAGAAGAGCCGTTTGCGGCCCCACATATCAGCGAGCCGTCCATACAGTGGTACGCTCACCGCCTGCGTCAGCAAATAGATCGAGAAAACCCAGCCAAACTGCGAAAACCCACCGAGTTCAGCAATGATGGTTGGCATCGCGGTCGCCACAATGGTGACTTCAATCGCAGCCATAAACATGGCTAGCATGCAGGCGATAAGGATCCAGTGGCGATGTTCCGTGTTCAATTCTGCAGTTTCAGTCATACGTCTCCCTTTTTTCTCTCAAGGCTAGCTGATTTTCCATCAGATGAGTTTCCTCTGTGTGCGCCTGCAAAGTGACAATGTCACTCAATTCGATGAATTTTTTTTATTGTCAGATGATGCCTTGTTTCATGCGGGTTAAGCAGGTTTTACCCCCTTTTCTATCTGTCTGATTTTGCCGTAAAAACTGGCGCATTGCGCTAAGTATTGCTATAGCTTTTAACAGCAATTTCCAGTTATTCACTGGAAAAGCAGCATCTAACAGTCATTTTATCTGCAATTTGATGCGGTTCAGGACTTTCGTATGTGATGCTTTCTTCACTACACCCTCAACCGTGAAATGACATAACAAGATCGAGCAATTTGTCGAATCAGGGAGACTCTCGCATGCACAATGCATCGCTCATCAGTAGAGCCGGGCTGGCACTGCTGGCCATCGTCGCGGTGATTGCCCTGCTGGTTTGGGGAATCGGGCTGAATACGCTGCGCGACCGGCAAGAAGACTTAATCTATCTCGGCCAACAGCATCTGTTTTTAGTGTTTTGGTCAATGTTTTTTGCTCTGCTGATTGGTATTCCGAGCGGGGTTTTACTGAGCCGCCCGTTCGCCCGCCGCTGGGCTGAATATGTGATGCAGATCTTTAACGTCGGAAATACGTTGCCGCCGCTGGCGGTATTGGCATTAGCCATGGTCATCGTCGGGATTGGTGATCGACCTGCGCTAATCGCCCTGTTTCTCGCCTCATTGCTGCCGATTGTGCGTAATACCTTTGCCGGTTTGAGCGCGGTGCCGCCGTCGCTGATTGAAGCCGCCAACGGTATCGGCATGACCAAATTCCAGCGTCTACTTCAGGTGGAAATTCCCAATGCACTGCCGGTGATTCTGGCGGGCGTACGCATCGCGACTGCCATTAACGTGGGAACAGCGCCGCTGGCGTTCCTGATCGGTGCCAGCAGCTATGGTGAACTGATTTTCCCCGGCATTTACCTCAATGACTTCCCAACGTTGATCCTTGGTGCCGTGGCCACCGCCCTGTTTGCACTGATCCTCGATTTGCTGCTGGCAGCCCTCGGACGTTTCCTCAGCCCGCACTCTGCGGCTTAACACAAGGAGCTAAGTGATGGGTATCACGTACAACTTAACGCGCTGGATGAAGCACTCCGCGCTGGCACTGGCCGCCACACTGGCCATCAGCCAATCCGCCGCTGCGGCCACACCGATTGTGATGGCAACGAAGAGCTTTACCGAACAGCACATCCTGTCTGCCATGACCGTGCTCTGGCTGCAAAAGAAAGGTTTTCAGGTGGTCCCCAAGACCAATATCGCCACGACTATCGGCCGCAATGCGATGATCAACAAGCAAATTGACATGACCTGGGAGTACACCGGTACTTCGCTGATCATCTTCAATCACATCAACAAACCGATGTCCTCAGAAGAAGCCTATAAAACCGTCAAACAGCTCGATGCCAAACTGGGGCTGATCTGGCTTGACCCCGCGCCAATGAATAATACCTATGCATTTGCCATGCAGCGTGACCGTGCAAATAAAGAAGGCATCAGCACCATGTCACAGCTGGTGGCGAAGCTGGAGCAGGTGCGCAAAACTGATCCAGACCACAACTGGAAACTCGGTCTCGATTTAGAGTTTTCTGGACGCTCCGATGGTCTCAAGCCATTACAGAAAGCCTATAACATGCCGCTGGATCGCCCGCAGATTCGCCAGATGGACCCGGGATTGGTGTACAACGCGGTACGCGATGGCTTTGTCGATGCGGGCTTGATTTACACCATTGACGGACGAGTCAAAGGCTTTGATCTCAAGGTATTGGAGGACGATAAGCACTTCTTCCCGAGTTACAACGTCACGCCTGTCGTGCGCCAGGATGTGCTGGAAAGCCATCCGGGATTGGATGCGGCCCTCAATCAACTCTCACCGCTGATCACCGACGAAGCGATCACCGAGATGAATAAACGTGTTGATATCGATCACCAGTCACCGCAGCAGGTGGCGCGTGATTTCCTTCAATCGAAAAACATGCTGTAAGGAGGCGTCATGGAGACTTTGCATTACATCATGAGTAACTGGCACACCCTGATGGCGTTAACCTGGCAGCATACCTGGCTGGTGCTGGTGGCGGTGGGATTCGCCATCATCGTTGGCGTGCCGTTGGGTATTTTGATTGTGCGTTTCAAATGGTTGGCAACGCCAGTGCTCGGTATCGCCACCATTGTGCTGACCATTCCGACCATTGCGCTGTTTGGTCTGATGATTCCGCTGTTTTCCATGATCGGTCAGGGTATTGGTGCCTTGCCCGCTATCTGCGCGGTGTTTCTCTATTCCCTGCTGCCGATTGTGCGTAACACCCATACCGCACTGGAGAATTTGTCACCGGGCTTGCGTGAAGCCGGCCGCGGTATTGGCATGACATTCTGGCAGCGCCTGCGCTGGGTGGAGATTCCCATGGCGCTGCCGGTGATCTTCGGCGGTATTCGTACTGCCGTGGTGATGAACGTCGGCGTCATGGCGATTGCCGCAGTGATAGGCGCAGGTGGATTGGGCTTACAGCTGCTTGATGGTATCAGCGGCAGTGACGTGCGCATGCTGATTGCGGGCGCACTGATGATTTGTTTATTAGCGATTGTGCTTGATTGGCTACTGCACCGTTTGCAGTCGGCGCTGACTCCTAAGGGGATTCGATAATGATAAAACTGGAAAACCTGACGAAAACCTTTACGCAAAAGAACGGCACCGCGTTTAACGCCGTGGATAACGTCAGCCTGGAAGTGCCTGCCGGAGAGATGTGTGTGCTGCTCGGCCCTTCCGGTTGCGGCAAAACCACCACGCTGAAGATGATCAACCGTCTGATTCCTGCCAGCAGCGGTAAGATATTGATCAACGGCGAAGACACCAGTGGACAGGATACCGTCACGCTGCGTCGTAATATTGGCTATGTGATTCAGCAGATTGGTCTGTTTCCCAATATGACCATCGAAGAGAACATAACAGTGGTGCCGCGCATGCTGGGCTGGGATAAAAAGCGCTGTCGTGAACGAGCGACTGAATTGATGAGCATGGTGGCGCTCGACCCCAGCAAATTCCTGCATCGCTATCCACGAGAGATGTCAGGCGGTCAGCAGCAGCGTATCGGCGTGATCCGCGCGCTGGCGGCTGATCCACCGGTGCTGCTGATGGATGAACCTTTCGGTGCCGTCGACCCGATCAACCGTGAAGTGATTCAGAATGAATTTCTCGAGATGCAGCGTCAGCTGAAAAAAACCGTGATGCTGGTGAGCCATGATATCGATGAAGCACTCAAACTCGGTGACCGCATCGCGGTGTTTGGTCAGGGCAAGATCGTGCAATGCGCCAGTCCCGACGAACTGCTGGCGAAACCGGCCAATGATTTCGTCGGTTCCTTTGTGGGCCAGGACCGTACGCTGAAACGCCTGCTGCTGGTGCAGGCAGGCGACGTCACCGATCAACAGCCGACCATCACCGTTAAGCGCAGCACTCCGTTGCAGGAGGCTTTCGCCACTATGGATGACAACGATATGAGATCGGTCACCGTGGTGGATAATGATGGCAAGCCGCTGGGGTTTGTGAAGCGTCGCGAAGCGCGTAATGCCGCCGGAAGCTGCGAGGAGATGCTGCATACCTTCAAGGTGACGGGCAAAGCGGAAGAGAACCTGCGCGTGGTGCTATCCAAGCTGTATGAGCACAACACCGTCTGGATGCCAATCGTGGATGAGGAAGGTCGCTACAGCGGTGAGATTTCGCAGGATTATATCGCGGATTACCTCAGCTCAGGACGTACGCGCCGTAGGTTGAATCCTTAGCAAACGCACAATGGCTGAATCTTAAGGAACAGTGCACGACAGCCCGAATGCAGATAAACCGCACAACAGCTGAATTTTAGGGCAAATCGCACGAAAGCCCGAACGCAAACAAACCGCACGACAGCTGAAACGTTGGAAGAGGCGGCAGAGGAGTAAAGCGTCCTGCGCCAGGGATGGCGCGGGCCGAGCCCCAGGGATGGTTAACGGCGTCTTTACGATCTGCCGCCTCTTCCGACGTACGCACCGACTCACAGTCAGTGGATTAGATCCCCACCTCTTCCGACTTACGCACCGACACTCACAGCCAGTGGATTAGATCCCCACCTCTTCCGACGTTCGCACCGACTCACAGCCAGTGGTTTTGATCCCCAACTTTCCTAACGCAAAATCAGTGATTTTCCTCTACCGCCCCGATAACCCGTTCATCCCCCCGCTCCGATGGCAGCACAATATTCAACAGCATCGCCAGAATGCCACCCGTGGTCACCGCATGACCAAACAGATTACTCACCAATGATGGCAACTGTTTCAACACCTCGGGTACCGCTTCCACACCTAAGCCAATGCCAAATGACACCGCGACGATTAACATCTCACGGCGGCCCAACGGTGATTGCGTCATCACCCGAATACCTGCCGCCACCACACTGCCAAACATCACCAGGGTCGCGCCACCAAGGACTGGCGCAGGGATTTGCTGCAGCACATTGCCGATCACCGGAAACACGCCCAACAGTAACAACATCAGCCCAATCACCATGCCAACATAACGACTGGCTACGCCGGTCATCTGAATCACGCCATTATTTTGCGCAAAAGTCGTGTTGGGGAATGCGGAAAACATCGCGGCGAACAGGCAGCTCATACCATCTGCCAGAATGCCGCCCTGTAAACGACGCTGAAAACCTTCGCCCTCAATCGGTTGTTGTGAGATCAGGCAATTTGCTGTCAGATCCCCTACCGCCTCAATCACGCAAATCACCGACACCAGCGCAATCGGCACGAAAATGCTCCAGCTAAAATCAAAGCCAAAGCGGAAGAAAGAAGGCAAAACCAGCCAGTGACTGGACATCATCGGTTTGATGGGCAGATGGCCAGTCAGTGCCGCCGCCAGACAGCCAACCACGATGCCTGCCACTACCGCGACAAGGCGCATCCAGCGATTTTGGGAGCGGTTAAGCACAATGATCACCAGCAGCGTCAGCGCGCCCAGCGCCAGATTCCCCGGAGCGCCAAAGTCAGCGGCGTTATGCCCGCCTGCCCAATCGGTGATGCTAACTTTAATCAGGCTGATGCCGATCAAGGTAATCACCGTGCCGGTCACCACCGGCGTCAGCACTTTCTTCAACGGCGCCACACAACGGCTGATCAGCATCGGAATAAACGCTGCCACGAAGTTGCAGCCCATGATCATCGCCATCACAGCTTCCGGTGAACCGCCCTGCGCTTTCACCATCAAACCACCAGACAAAATGACACCCAGAAAGGCAAAGCTGGTGCCTTGCAGGCAAATCATGCCCGCCCCAATCCCCATAAAGCGACGCGCCTGCAGAAACGTCCCTAAACCGGAAACCAGCAAAGACATGCTGATCAGGTACGGAATGTAAGTCTGCAATCCGAGGATTGAACCAATAATCAGTGGCGGCGTAATGACCCCCACCACGCTGGCAAGGACGTGCTGCAACGCAGCGAAAAAGGCGGGAACAGGACCAATACGGGCATCAAGCCCATACAATAAACCTTTTGGGGAGTGTGACATAAGTGTGCTCCGGCAGAATATTCATCAGCAGGGCTGATGCATGATTCACGCCATTGGCACTCATAATGAGGAAAAAATTTTATAACAGAATGAAAATAATAGGATTTAAGTAGGATGTTCTCGGATGCTGAATCCGAAACCTTAGATTCAGCCACCGATCATTTGCATCACTTCGTTTCATCCTGCCGCAAGCTGCGCACTGTCATCGTGCATCAGTGTCTCGTCCAGCAGAGAAATATCCAGATAACCGCTCAGCTCGCGCTGCTCAGCACGGGGCAAATAAGGCAACTCCCCCAGCAGTGGCGCACCCAGCTTTTCACGCAGAACATCAATAATTTCAGCGTAATGCGCTAACCCCGGATTAATACGATTGGCCACCCAACCCGCTAAAGGCAGACCATCGCGTGCAATGGCATCGGCGGTCAGTAAAGCATGGCTAATGCAACCTTCCTTAATGCCCACCACCAGGACGACCGGCAGTTGTTCCTGTTGAACCCAACTGGACAACGGTTGCAGATCATTCATCAGACTGCGCCAACCACCGGTTCCTTCCACCACTACCCGCGCAGCCTGACTTTTTAACTGCTCAAGGCTGCGGCTCAGCAACGGATAATCCATTCGCACCGATGCGCTGGTACTGATTTCATCTTCTTCCAGCGTAATGGGATTCACCGCATAGTACGGCAGGTCAAGGCCCGACGCCTGCTGCAACAGCAAAGCATCCTTATTACGCAACCCGTCAGGCGTTTGCTGTGCACTCTTGGCAACAGGCTTGTAGCCCGCGGCACAGAGGCCCGCTTTGGCAAAACACTGCAGCAGTGCGCGTGACACGACGGTTTTACCCACCGCAGTGTCGGTACCGGTGACAAAGATTGTTTTCACCTTACTCCTCCTTCGTTGAAGCGATGTGTAACCTGCGAAGAAGGCAGTTTAAGGAAATGTCTCGGATGGCAGATTGCGTTAGCGCAAACTTAAGGCGAGCAGTGATTAGCCCTGCAACAGTTTTACCAGCAAATGACCGCTATAAAGTGAGTCTTTGATCAGCGCGGCGGCACCAAAAGTACCCGGATCGCTAAAGCTGGTAGGGGCAAGTTGGATCTCATGACTGTACGCGGGTAACGCCTGCTGACGAATAGTGCTGCTGACGGCAGGAAACAGCACATCAGCGGCTTGATTAAGCGGAGAACCAATCAGGATTTGTTGTGGGTTGAAGATATTCACCATCATTGCCAGCATGCGACCAATGTGGTGGCCCACCCCGGCAATGACGTCACGCGCCAGCCGATCGCCTTGCTGTGCAGCGGCACATAAACTGGCGATGGTCAGGGGCTCCCGATGCAGCAAACTGTCGGGTTGCGAAGACAAACGCTGTGCAGCCAATTGCAATAAACTGCCGGTGCTGGCTACAGTTTCCAGACAGCCATGATTGCCGCAGTAACACTGCTGGCCGTAAGGATCGATCTGCGTATGTCCAATTTCTACCAGCGCACGACCACGTTTGTGCAAAAGCTGGCCCCCGCTGATCACGCCCGCACCTACCGTTTCATCAATCACTATCTGAATCACATCCTGCGCACCGCGCGAAGCACCGAACAGCGCTTCGGCCAGCGTCCAGGCGGAGATGTCATGTTGCACAAATACCGGTAAACCCGTGAGCGAGGAAAGTGTTTCACCTAACGGCATTTCCTGCACATCATAGCCCGGCATGCGATGCACCACACCTGATGCCGCGTTGATTAAACCGGGTAAGGTGATGGCAATCGCGGTAAGACGCTCAAGTTTGTTTTGATGGCGGACGAAGAACTCATTGACCCTATTCTGCAGTGTTTGCAGCAGCGGCTGGTCAGCGCTGGCAGGCAGGGGTAAACGATCTTCCTGCAACGCACGGCTGCTAAGATCGCGCAGCGTCAGCGTGATCTGTCCCGGTTGAATTCGTATGGCAAGATAGTGCCAGGCGAGCGTATCCAGAATCAAACCAATGGCCGGGCGCCCTCGGCTGCCCGGCTCCTGGAATTCAGTTTCCTGCACCAGATGCGCATCGAGCATTTCCCGCACGATTTTGGTGATGCTGGCAGGCGCCAGCTGGGCACGTTTAGAAAGCTCAATACGCGAAATCGGGCCGTAATGGTCAATCAGTCGGTAAACCACGCCTGCGTTGGTCTGTTTTATTTGGTCAATGTGGCCAGGCTGACTGTCCAGATTCACGCCCTGCTCCCGGATATTTTCGCGCTTCTAAATAAACAGCAGCTATGGTGATGCAGATTGGCAGGCAGCGTCAAATATTTGATTAGAAATGTGATTTATCGCACATAAAGATCGGGCCATTGATCATCAGACGATTTAAATTTCGGCATTCTGCATCATCAATTGCATCATATTGTGCATTTGCGCAGTGGGTTGCCGCGTGGCTGACCAGACCAGCCAGACTTCAGAAATGGCATCGTGCTCTTGCAGGGGAATCCACACCACATCAGCCAGTCGCGCACGTCGAAATGAGGCCGGCAATATGGAAACACCCAATCCGGTTGCGACCAGACCGAGAATCGTCATCGCCTCGCCCACCTCCTGAGTAATAAAGGGTTTGATTTGATAACGGTGCAGCAGCGCCAGTGTATCCCCGTACAGCGCGGTCCCCCCCTGCGGATCAAAAAACACGAAGGGCTCGTTGGCCAGTGCCTGAATGGAGATCGATTCGGCATCCGCCAGCGGATGTGCCCAGTGCACCAGCGCGCACAACGGCTCGCGTAGCAGTACCCGATGCTGTAAATCGCTTGGCAACGGTGTGTTGCGCATCACACCTAAATCCAGCCGACCTTCGTGCAGCGGTGCTAACTGCTGACGCGTGTTATTTTCCTGCATCGAAATGTGCACTTCCGGCCAACGCTGACGAAATTGATAAAGCGCATCGGAGACCAGACCGGTGAAGGGTGCGGAAGAGGTGAAACCAATGCGCAGCTCGCCTTCCTGTCCACTGTGCACACGCGCAGCCCGACTGGCGGCTTGTTCAACCTGCAGCAGAATGACGCGCGCATCCTGTAAAAACAACTGACCGGCAGGTGTGATCTGCACGCTACGATTGGTTCGGGTAAACAGCTGTGCACCAATCTCCTGCTCCAGCTGCTGAATCTGTTGGCTGAGCGGCGGTTGGGAGATATTTAGCCGCTGTGCCGCGCGGCCAAAGTGCAGCTCTTCCGCAACGGCGATGAAATAACGCAGATGGCGCAACTCAACATTCATACTTTAAACGTCTCATTTGAGATTATTAATATATTGTACAACCTATTCTTATTTTCCTACAGTAATCAGACCGTTTCTCATCTAAGGATATTCCGTGAGTCGCTCTTCCCAGGCAGTGACAATTCATGAAGACGAGTTGTCCGTTCAGCCTGCTTCAACCGTCGCCCCCTCAGAATGGATTGAGCGTGGTTCACCGCAGTTTATGCGTGTCACTCTCGCATTATTCTCCGCAGGGTTGGCCACCTTCGCACTGCTGTATTGTGTTCAGCCGATTCTGCCCGTGCTGTCGCAGCAGTTTGGCGTCTCTCCCGCTGAGAGCAGTATTTCACTGTCACTCTCCACGGGATTGATGGCGCTGGGCTTGCTGGTGACCGGCCCGCTCTCCGACGCCATCGGGCGTAAATCAGTGATGGTCACTGCCCTGATGCTCGCTGCCATTTGCACCCTGATTTCGGCCACCATGACCAGCTGGCAAGGCATTCTGATGATGCGTGCGCTGATTGGTTTGTCTCTTAGTGGCGTTGCGGCGGTCGGTATGACCTATTTGAGTGAAGAGATACATCCCCGCGTCATTGCCTTCTCGATGGGTCTGTATATCAGCGGTAACTCCATTGGCGGCATGAGCGGTCGCTTGCTGACCGGCGTGCTAACCGATTTCTTCTCATGGCGTGTGGCGATTGGGGTGATCGGTTGCTTTTCGCTGGCGGGCGCACTGATGTTCTGGAAGATTTTGCCGGCGTCACGTCATTTCCGTCCCGCCTCGTTACGTCCGCGCAGCTTGTTGATTAACTTCCGGCTGCACTGTCGCGACAAAGGGTTACCCTTCCTGTTCGCAGAAGGTTTCCTGCTGATGGGCGCGTTTGTGACGCTGTTTAATTACATCGGCTACCGTTTGTTGAGCGCACCCTGGTCGTTGAGCCAGGCGGTGGTGGGCCTGCTGTCGGTGGTTTATCTGACCGGTTCGTGGAGTTCTCCCAAAGCGGGCGCGATGACCAGTCGCTTTGGTCGTGGTCCGGTGATGATTAGCGCCACGGCTATTATGCTGGCCGGACTGTTGCTCACCGCCTTTCATTCTCTCTGGCTGATACTGCCCGGTATGATGCTGTTTACGGCGGGCTTTTTTGCCGCGCACTCTGTTGCCAGCGGCTGGATTGGTCCGCGCGCACGCCGCGCCAAGGGCCAGGCCTCGTCACTCTATTTGTTCAGCTATTACGTGGGTTCCAGCGTGGCGGGCACGCTAGGCGGTGTGTTCTGGCACAGCTATGGCTGGACGGGCGTGACACTGTTCATCACTGTGTTGCTGTTGCTGGCCTTGTTCGTCGGCTGGCGTTTGCAGTGCCGAAAACTGTAATACCTTTCATCTAAACAACGGGGCCGCTGCGCCCCGCTTCTCGTTTAAGCCGTCAGAATCGCGCTTTCAAATAGTCCCACTTAAAACAAAACGACAATTCGTCGCTATAATCCTTTTTATTCCAACAATAGTTAGATTTTCTTTTTTCACAGCAATGAGGACGTTAGATGCAACTCTATTATTACGTCGATAAGCACGCAGGCTATAACGACAACCATGTGGTACATGCAACAGGCTGCCCGTTCCTCCCTTCTGATGGTGCACGGCGCTTTCTCGGGACTTTCTACACGGCCACTGCCGCCATTCAACAAGCCCGTAAATTTTATTCCAGTGCGATGGGATGCGAGCATTGTTGCCCGGTGGCGGTAAAAAAAAGCCTGACCACTCAGCATAGCGTGGCGCTAAAACACATGGTGCAACTCTGATAATGCTGGTCTGACAATCGCGTAGCGCTTAAGGCGTGTTGTTAAGTACGGCTGTCACATCGTTCTCATACAGAAACAGCCGACTTCCTCATCACGGGATCGTAAAGCGCTACGCCTTGATGGTTCTTGCCTGCTTTCACCCTTTAGCCAAAAAGCAAGAATTGATAATAACCTCAGGCTATTAACCTGGCCTTCAGCGATAAAAAATATTCAGGAATAAAAACGGTCTATATGGTTTTCATCCGCTCATTAATGCTCCACAATAGCCCCAATTTGTGATGCAGGTCACTTAACCGGGCTCGTTTCGCCCCCTCACTCGCTGTCAGATCGATTTGAACCCCATGCAACCAACTACCGTCTCACGTAAAACAGCCTGGCTACGCGTTGTGCTGCTGGCGATTGCCGCCTTTGTTTTTAATACCACTGAATTTGTCCCTGTTGGCCTGCTGTCGGATATCGCGGCGAGCTACGCCATGAAGACCGCTGATGTCGGTATTATGCTGACCATTTATGCATGGGTCGTTGCGCTGTTATCCCTGCCGTTAATGCTGCTGACGCGCAATATTGAACGCCGCCTGCTGCTGTCGGTGTTGTTCATTCTGTTTATCGCCAGCCATGTGCTTTCGTCCGTAGCATGGGATTTCACCTCGCTGGTGATTTCGCGCATCGGCATCGCACTGGCGCACGCGGTGTTCTGGTCGATTACCGCATCACTCGCGATTCGAGTTGCACCGGCTGGCAAGAAAACCCAGGCGTTGAGTATGCTGGCAACCGGTACCGCATTGGCGATGGTGTTGGGCGTGCCCATTGGCCGTATCGTTGGGCAATATCTCGGCTGGCGCACCACTTTCGGCATGATCGGCTTGTCAGCGTTGGTGCTGTTGATTTTGCTGGTGCGGATACTGCCACGGCTGCCGAGCGAGCACACTGGCTCACTGAGTAGCGTACCGATGCTGTTCCGCCGTCCGGCGCTGGTGGCAATGTATATTCTGGTGACGCTGGTGGTTACCGCGCACTACACCGCTTACAGCTACATCGAACCCTTTATGCAGGTGGTCGCGAATGCGGATGAGAACTTCACGACCTTACTATTGTTGCTGTTCGGTTCCGCCGGGATTATCGGCAGCGTGCTGTTCAGTACGCTGGGCAACAAATTCCCCTCAGCGATGTTACTTGCCGCAATTGGCATCATCACGTTGAGTATGGGGCTTTTGCTGTTCGCCGCCGTGCGCCCGGCAGCCATTTCGCTGCTGTGCATTTTCTGGGGCATGGCAATGATGATGATAGGCCTGGCGATGCAGGTTCGTGTGCTGTCACTGGCACCGGATGCCACCGATGTGGCGATGTCATTGTTCTCAGGCATTTATAACATCGGGATTGGTGCGGGTGCCCTGCTGGGTAACCAGGTCAGCCTGCATATGAAAATGTCGGATGTAGGTAACGTAGGTGGGTTAATTGGACTGGTTGCGTTGTTCTGGTGTATCACCATCTTCCGTCGGTATCCGCAACTTCGCTCTAACGGATAATTCGCTTCACGACCAGGGGCACACATCGGTGCGCCCCTGCGCCATTCTTTGCGCTGTGGTGATTAGTTATAAATTACCGCTGTGCCATTTAGCTTGTTGTTGCCAGAGGTCGAAGTGATGCGGAACGACTTTGCTCCGGCAGCACTCGCCTTCTCCGATAGCTGATGCTCCAGTGAAGTCAGGTTAGTGCTACCTGATGCACTGACCACACCAATTTGCTGCTGGTTCAATGGTGCCTGATTCACTAATTCGGCAGCCATGCTACCAAACGCGATGGATGACAGTGCGACTGCGGCTAATACCATTTTGATGCTTTTCATGATCGTCTCTCTTATGCAGATGAAAGGGGTCGGCTGAATTAAGTTAACAACCGTTAATTAAATGCTAGCCCCGAAGCGGGTATCTCGTCAATCGTTTTATTAACGGTCGTTATTTTATTTGCAAGTGGCGTGATTATGGGCTTTAGCGCCCTTTTTCACTTATCGATATGAGTGTTGTGCCACAGGTAAAGCACAAACGGGCAAAGTGAATGAGGGAGAATGTCGGCTGCGCTTGCATATTTAGTTAGCGATCGGTAATTTAATCACATGTTCTTCATGCAGAGAGGTGTCCCTATGACGCAAATGACCGACACGCTTAATCGCAAAACGCGTGGTCGCCCCAAAGTATTTGATCGCAACGATGCGCTGGATAAAGCATTAATGTTGTTTTGGGCACACGGTTATGAAGGCACCTCGCTGTCAGATTTGGTGAACGCGACGGGGGCGAAAGCGCCGACGCTTTACGCGGAGTTTGAGAATAAGGAAGGCTTGTTCCGCGCAGCAATGCAGCGCTATATCGACACTTTCAGCGCGCAGCGTCAACAGGTGCTTAACGGTGAAACACTCGATGTCAAAGCCGCGATTGAAGCCTATTTCCGTGCCACTGCAGCCTGTTTTACCGAGTGCGATAAGCCCGCTGGCTGTTTCTTTATCTGCACGTCCAGTGCGCTCTCTTCAGGCTCAGACGAGATTGCACAGATGCTGGCTAAGCAGCATCATGCGCAGGAACGGGCTTTGCAGCAATTTCTGAATGGCCGGCAGCAGCGCGGTGAATTGCCGCAGTGTGCCAACAGCGGTACGTTGGCCAGCTATCTGGCCTGCGTGTTGCAAGGCATGTCGGTGCGCGCCCGTGAAGGCGCAAGTCGTGACGATCTCGATGGAATAGTCGATACGCAGATGGCCATCTGGCCCGCTCTGGCAGGCTACTGCGCGTTAAACGCGTCATAGCATGCTGACCCGTGATGTTTTCTCATCCTGAAGTCAGGTGCGACCTTCAGGCCGCCCCTGACTTTGACCAAAGTGCCATGTTTGAAAGCCTTACGGCATAAAAAACATCGGTTTCAACGCCTGGCTGATCGGGCTGTTGTTCGTATTCGATGGCATCAGGTCTTACATAGATGCCCACCAACGCTGGCACACTTCCGTGTTCGCGACCGCCTCCCAACGCGCTTCTGATTCAATCTCCACGCTGGCAAACAATAAATTACGCTCCGCATCGAGCCAGATCGCATAATTGTGCGCGCCGTGGGCTTTCAACGTCTGCTCCAGCTCAGGCCAGATCGGTGAATGGCGACGCAGATATTCATCATGACAGTGCGCATGCACCTGCATCACAAAGGCTTTACGCAACATCGCTGCGCTCCGCATCCAATGCCGCCTGCCACGGATGAACACTGAAGCGTTCACCGAGTGCCACCAGCTGTTCGGTGGTGATGCTCTGGCGAATCCCGCCCATCGACAAGGCTTTGACCACCACTTCTGAAGACTTCTCGGCCGTGTCGATCAAGCCAAAAGTTTCATCCAGATTCGGACCGGCACCGAAAATGCCGTGGAACGGCCACATCACCAGGCTGTGTGAGGCCATGGCATCGGCGGTGGCTTGACCAATCTGATCGGTTCCCGGCACTATCCACGGCAGGATACCGACGCCATCCGGGAACACCACCAGACATTCGGTGCTGCCTTCCCATAGCAAACGCGTGAAACGGGCGGAATCCAGATTCACCACGTAACTCAACGCCATAAAATTGGTGGCATGGCAGTGCATAATCACGCGGTCAGCCCCGTTAGATACCTGCTTACGCACGCTGTGCGACTGAAAATGCGCCGCCAGTTCCGAGGTCGGTAACCCGCCGTTGCTGAGCCCCCAGTGGATTTTGTACGACAGCCCTTTGTCGTCCACCTGTAACAGCGCCAGACAATCGGCGGGATCAAGCTGGACGTTACGGAAGAACTTGCCAGAACCGGTGACCAGGAACCAATCGTTGGCCAGGGCCGGTGCCGGTTGGGTTAACTCAATACAGCGCGGTTCGGCATAAAAATCAGCTGACCAGGCTTGCGCTTCTTCCGGCAGCAAACGCAGGCTGACATTGCCGCCATTGCGCTCATCCCAGCCTTTCAGCCACATATCACTGGTCGCCTTCACCATGTCCTGAACGAATGAAGAAGAGAGAATATTTTGCATGGTCGATCCCTTAACGTAGACGCAATGTTTGTTGTTCATAGTGACGCACTTCGCTCAGCCAGCTGGCATCGGCGGGCACATCATGGCGCAGACACCAGGCTTCCCAGACCGCCTGCCAGGGTAACGATTTCTGCTCTTCCAGCAGCGCCAGGCGCGCGGTGTAATCCCCTTCCTGCTCACATTTCCGCAGCTGATCGCTGGGTTCCAGCAGTGCGCGCAGCAGCGCTTTTTTGGCGTTGCGGGTGCCAATCACCCAGGCTGCGATGCGGTTTATCGAGGCGTCAAAGAAATCCAGGCCGATATGCACTTTGTCGAACAGTTGATGGCGGGCGATCTCCGTGGCGATGGCCTGGGTTTCATCATCGAGCAGCACCACATGATCGCTATCCCAACGTACCGGGCGGCTGACGTGCAGCAGCAAACGCGGCACATACAGCATGGCAGTGGATATCTTGTCGGAAATCACTTCGGTTGGATGGAAATGTCCGGCGTCTAACGTCAGCGCCGTTTGACGGCTGGCGGCGTAGCCGAGGCAAAACTCGTTGGAGCCCACGGTGTAACTCTCCGCGCCGATACCGAACAGTTTGCTCTCCACCGCATCGATATGATGACGGGGGTCGAGCTTCTCACTGATCACCTCATCCAGCGCGCTGGCCAGACGCTCGCGCGGTGCCAGACGATCGATGGTGAGATCTTTCATGCCATCCGGCACCCAGATGTTCATCACCGATGGTGTCCCGAGCTGTTCACCAAAGTGCGCTGAAATACGGCGGCTGGCTTTGCAGTGGTCGATCCAGAACTGGCGAATCCCTTTATCCGCATGGGACAGCGTAAAGCCGTCGGCGCTCAGCGGGTGCGAGAAGCAGCTGGGGTTAAAATCCAGTCCTAACTTGTTGGCTTTTGCCCACTCTACCCAGCTGCTAAAGTGCTTCGGCTCAATGGCATCGCGTTCAACCGGCGCATCGCTTTCCAGATAAATGGCGTGCAGATTAAGGCGTTTGGCGCCGGGGATCAGTGACATCGCTTTCTCAATGTCAGCGCGCAGTTCATCTGCATTGCGAGCGCGCCCCGGATAGTTACCGGTGGCCTGAATGCCGCCCGTCAGTTCGCCATTCGGGTTTTCAAAGCCACGAACATCATCCCCCTGCCAGCAGTGCATGGACACCGGGATGCCATCCAGTTTCGTCATGATCTGGTCCACATCAATACCCAACGCCGCGTAGCGTTGTTTCGCCAGTTCAAAGGCTTGTTCAATCAGCTTTGTCATATGCAAGTTCCTTAGCAGGTTGGCTCAGTGCCGCAAAGCGTGCCTGGTGGGCAGCGAAGATGCTGGCGTTCTGAGGTACAAACGTTTCTAACGGGAAATTCTTGTCGATGCAGCGGCGCAGTTCGGCCACATCGCGCAGTTCACCTAACGCCATCAGCTGACAGCCGACATTACCGAGCGTTGAGGCTTCAATCGGACCGGCCAGCACCGGCATTTCGCAGGCATCGGCGCATAACTGGTTCAGTAATGGGTTCTGACTGCCACCGCCAACCACATGTAACTGGCGAATCGGTGCTCCGCGCAGGTTGCCCAGTTCGCCTATCACCTGGCGATACAGCAGCGCCAGGCTGTCGAAAATGGTGCGCGCCAGCGCTGCAGGGCTTTGTGGAATCGGCATGTGCTGCTCGGCGCAGGCGTCCTGAATCTCCTGCACCATGCTGGCAGGATTGATAAAACGCGGATGATTGGGATTGATCAGGGCACGACAGGCAGGTTCATTTTCCGCTGCGTCAATCAATGTGCAGAGATCTGAAATGTGCAATTCACCGCAAACGCGCTGTAACAACCACAGGCCCATGATGTTCTTCAACACCCGATAGCCCTCCGCGCCTCCTTCATTAGTGATGTTGGCATCGAGCGCAGTGCGGCTTACGCAGGGTTGCAGACTTTCTATGCCCATTAAGGACCAGGTGCCAGAGCTGAGATAAGCGGCGTCGTCTTGCATGAGCGGCGTGGCCAGCACTGCGCTGGCCGTATCGTGCGTGGCAACGGCCACGACCGGAATTTTTTTACCGCTGGCATTGATCCAGTTGCCTACGGTATTGCCCGGTGCAGTCGATTTGCCAAACCAGTCGGCTTCGATCCCTGCCCACGACAGCAACTCGCTATCCCACTCGCCAGTTTCAATGTTCAGCATCTGCGTAGTGGTGGCGTTGGTGTACTCCCAGTTCATGTTGCCGGTCAGACGATAATGCAGATAATCCGGGATCATCAGTGCATGTTTGACCTGTGCCTGCCAGTCCGGCTGTTGCTGGTGCAGCGCACGCATCTGATACAGGGTATTGAAGGGCAGAAATTGGATACCTGTGCGCTGGTAAATGGCGGCTTTACCCAGCTCATTGATCGCTTGCGCCATCAATCCATCGGTGCGCGAGTCACGATAACTGACCGTTTCGCCAATGCGTTCTCCGTTGGCATCCAGTAGCACCAGATCCACGCCCCAGGTATCAATGCCGATGCTATCCGGCACGATGCCCTCATCATCTAATTGCGCCAATCCTGCGCGAATCGCCTGCTCAAGGCCGTCGAGATCCCAGCAGTCATAACCGGCGCGACGAATACGCTGATTGGCAAAACGGCACACTTCACGCAGCGTGATGCGCTGGTTAGCCGAGGTCCATTGTGCGAGCATCACGCGCCCGCTGGATGCGCCTAAATCAATGGCAACAATGTTACGCATACTCATGGCGTTTCTTCCTGTGATGAGATGGCTATAGCGTATAAATACAGGCGCCTCGCCACCTTCCCCTTACTGCCAGCGCGTGATAGTCGCTGGCAGGCTGGCAAAGATGATCGTGAGAAAGCTCACAGAACCGTGGAACAACAGAGTTGTGAGCTTTACCGCAATTCCATCAATCACCTGGCCGATCTTGAATAATTCGCCATTTTCCTGCGCTGTGCGGTTTAAATTTCAAGGTAAGGTGCACAGCGCCTGCGTAGACTCGGTTACAAAATTGTTAATCGAGAGGCGCATCATGACCGTTCTGCACAGTGCTGATTTCTTTCCGGAAGGAAACTACGCGATTGCCATTGAGCCGCGCGTACCACAGCAGGCCTTTCCTGAGCATCATCATGATTTCCATGAAATCGTACTGGTTGAGCAAGGTTCCGGTATTCACGTGTTTAACGGCCAACCGCAGACCCTGTGCGCCGGTTGCGTGTGCTTTGTACGCGATCACGATCGCCATCTGTATGAACAAACAGAGAATCTGTGCCTGACCAATGTGCTGTACCGCAGCCCGGCAGCGTTTCGTTTTCTCTCCGGTTTACAGTCATTGCTGCCCGGAGATGAAAACGGCAGCTATCTGTCGCACTGGCGTATCAATCACAAGGTGATGGCGCAGGCGTTGCAGATTGTGACGCAGATGAAACAGCAGGAGGTCTGGTCGCTGGAGCGTCAGGCGCATCAGGAACAGTTGTTCTTGCAACTGCTGGTGCTGTTGCGCGAAGCCGGTCACAACGATCAGGCGCAGGATCAGGAAGCACGCCTGCATCGGTTGCTCGACTGGCTCAATGAGCACTACAGTGAAGATATTGAATGGGATGCGCTGGCCGACCGCTTCTCGCTTTCGCTGCGCACCCTGCATCGCCAGATGAAGCAGCAAACCGGCAATACGCCGCAGCGCTACCTGAATCGGCTGCGTTTATTGCAGGCCCGGCATTTATTGCGTCATAGCGATATGCGCATAACGGACATCGCCTATCAGTGTGGATTCGGTGACAGCAACCACTTCTCCACGCTGTTTCGGCGGGAATTTGGCTGCGCGCCCCGAGCGGAGCGCCAGCAGATGTTGTAATTGGAGTGGTTACCATGTCGCTGATTTTGACGCGCGAAGACTATTTCCCGGCCACCAATCTGCCGATTGCGGTGGCCGAACGCATGCCTCAGCCCTCCTTCCCACCGCATCGTCATGAATTCAGTGAAATTGTGATCGTCTGGCGCGGTAACGGCTTGCACGTGCTCAATGATCGCCCGTGGTTGATCACCTGCGGCGATGTGTTCTATATCCGTGACAATGATTGCCACAGCTATGACAGCGTCAACGATCTGGCGCTGGATAACATCCTCTATTGCCGCGATCGCTTTCGCCTGAGTCTGGACTGGAGCCAGCTGCTGCCCCCGCAAGACGATGATGCACCAGGCTGCTGGCGCTTAACCACGCGCGGCATGGCGCTGGCACGAGGGGTAATCAGCCAGCTGGAACGGGAAAGCCGTAAAAGCGATTCGTTGTCGATTCAGCTCTCTGAAGCCCTGTTCCTGCAGCTGGCGTTGATCTTGCGTCGCCATGGTTATGCCGCCGACCGTCCATGGGCGCTGCCGGAAGGTGAACAGCTTGATTTGCTGATGTCTGCCTTACAGGGTGCACTGCATCGTCCGTTCGACTTAGCCGATTTTTGCCAACAAAATGAATTAAATGAGCGTGCACTGAAGCAGCTGTTTCGTCAGCAAACCGGCATGACAGTTGGCCACTACTTGCGACAACTGCAATTATGCCAGGCAAAATATTTGCTGCGTACGCAGGATGGGTTAATCAGTGAAGTGGCCGCACGCTGCGGCTTTGATGACAGCAATTACTTCTCGGTGGTGTTTACGCGGGATACGGGTTTGACGCCGAGTGCCTGGCGCCAGCGCTTTCTCCCGCAACGCACATCACTGACCGATAAAATAAAAGCCTGATGCACCTTGCCGTGCGTCAGGCTTTATAGCAAGGCGAGTTAATTAACCGTTGGCCATGCCTAATCCAACGATGTTGGCCGCGATGATGATCACCACACAACCCAACGACAGCACGCGAACCGGGCGCTGCCCTACCGCTTTCCACTCTTTCAGCACCAGGCCGACTAATCCGCCGCACAGCACATACAGGCTCATGTGCAGCATCCAACTCACAAAGTCATATTGCGCAGGGATTTTCGCGTGGCCCCAGGCGTAGAAGAAGAACTGCAGATACCACATGGTGCCACCGAGCACGGCGAATGCCACGTTGGCCATCAGCATCGGTTTTGCCACTGAAAAATCGCGACGTACCGACAGTTCCGGTTTGATCGCCAGGCGGATAAAGCAGTAGGCCAGATTCACTAACGCGCCGCCGCCCATGATCACCACATAGCTGGGTAAGGCCACGTACAATGGATTGATACCCAGGTTAGCTGCCGCTTCATGCATCGGTTTCGCCGCATCCATCGCGAAAGACATTCCGGCTGAGAAGATGCCGCACAGTACCGCCAGCACCAGCCCTTTCTTCAAATTAAACTCTTCTGCATTGATGCCGAGTGCGCGCTCTTTCAACAAACCGGCACGTGAAACGATCGCCACACCCACCAACGCCACCAGTACGCCTAACAACGTCATTCGTCCGCCCGGCGAGCTGAATAGCTCAACAAAGCGTCCCTGCAACAGCGGCGTCATCAGGGTGCCCACCACGAGCGTGATACCGATGGCGATACCAATGCCCATCGACATGCCGAGATAACGCATGGTCAGGCCATAGTTAATATTCCCGACGCCCCACATGGCACCAAACAGAAACACCGGCAGCAGCTGTGAGAAGCTAAAACTACCGTAATACGCCCAGAAGTTGGGCAGCAGCACCGCGCTGACCGCCCAGGGCAGAATCAGCCATGACATCACGCCGCCGACTGACCACATTGTTTCCCATGACCACTTTTTTACCTGCTTAAACGGAGCATAAAAACATGCGGCACTGGCGGCACCCACCAGATGCCATAAAATACCGGCAAGAATGGCACTGTTCATTGTTATTCCTTCGTAAGGTTGAGGCCCACAGGAAACTGACAGTTTCCCGATTAGCAGCAGTCTACGGTGCGCAGCTTTTCATCAGCCTTTGGATGGCTGCCGGAAAGCGCGCGGTGCTGGCAAAATTCGGCGGGTCTTCAACATGAGGATCACAAAATTGCATTTGCAGGCATCAATCGGGCTGGTTTTTATAAGTCACTTATTATTGGGGATATTTTTTATTTTTGTTGTGTTGATCGACACAGTTTTTGACTGACTGCCAGCCTGCTGTTTAACATGGCAGTCACACAAAGCCGCCCGATGAGCTTTCCCCGACGTGGCGAATTCCGTATAACGTTGGAAAAATCATCGCAACGAAGGAATGAGATGAATAGCAAAAGGTTGACGCTGCTGTTGTCGCAGCCGGTGAGCCGCGTGATGCTGGATGATATCCGCGCCATTGTGCCGCCTCAGGCGTTGAACGTTTTCATTAATGGATTGGATGAAGAGCGTTACGCCACACTTGACTGCATTCAGAGCGAAGAGAACTGCGCCCTGCTGGCTTCGGCCATCGTGGTGTGGCGTCAACTCGGTCATATTCACCGCATTCGTTATCAGAAAGGCGAACATCTGCGCGAGGTGGATGACGCCAGCCAATTCCAGCTGTTCAGTATGATGAAAACCCATCGCGCCATTGTTCAACTCGCTTAACGATCAGGATATCTATGAAAATCGGATTGCTCTTCCCTATTGCCATCATCATTGCTGGCGTCAGTTTCCTCGCGTGGTTTATCGCCAGCGGCGCGGCGGTGCCGGGTTCCTGATCTTTCTGCATAAAATTTTTTCTTGCTAACACGCTGAATACGCGGCATTTCATCAGGAATGCTGCGTCTGTCGTATCGTTCTTCCCTTCTCTGCCATCCCGTCATCCGCTCTGGCACTGACAAAAAGGTGCTACACCTTGATCTGTTTCACTCTCGATTCACACCATGCTAACGAAACCGATCGCGGAGACCCTACAGATGACAACACACCATCAACACTACATTAATGGCGCGTTTGTAAACGATCAGAACGATAAGTGGATTGAGGTCATCAATCCAGCAACTGAAACGCTGCTGTCACGGGTGCCGCAAGGCACACAGCAAGATGCAGCGCAGGCAATTGCAGCGGCAGAAACAGCACAACCCGCATGGGAAGCATTGCCCGCCATTGAGCGCGGTAACTGGTTGCGTAAAATTGCTGCTGGTATTCGCCAGCGTGAAGCCGAATTGACGGCCACCATCGTGGCGGAAGGCGGTAAAACTCAGGGGCTGGCGCAGACTGAAGTGCTGTTCACCGCAGATTACCTCGACTACATGGCCGAATGGGCGCGTCGTTATGAAGGTGAAATCGTCAATAGCGATCGCCCAAATGAAAATATCTTCGTGTTCAAGAAAGCCATCGGTGTCACCACCGGCATCTTGCCCTGGAATTTCCCCTTCTTCCTGATTGCGCGTAAAGCCGCTCCGGCGCTGATTACCGGCAACACTATCGCCATCAAACCCAGTGAACTCACCCCTAACAATGCAGCGATTTTTGCGCAGATCATTCATGAGATCGGCCTGCCGAAAGGCGTGATCAATTTCGTGTTTGGCTATGGCCCCGAAGTCGGTCAGGAGATGGCCGCCAACCCGAAGGTCGGTTTAGTGAGCCTGACCGGCAGCGTGGGCGCGGGCATTGCTACGATGCAAGCCGCCGCGAAAAACGTCACCAAGGTGTCGCTGGAACTCGGCGGTAAAGCGCCAGCCATTGTGATGGATGATGCGGACCTGGATCTCGCTGTGAAGGCCATTGTCAGCTCTCGCGTAATCAATACCGGGCAAGTGTGCAACTGTGCGGAACGCGTGTACGTCCAGGAAGGCATTTATGATCGCTTCATCAGCGCACTGACTGCAGCAATGAAACAGGTGAAGTTTGGCAACCCAGCCGAGCAAACCGATATCGACATGGGCCCGCTGATCACCGCCGCCGCACTGGAACGCGTGGAGCAGAAAGTGGCCAAAGCGGTGTCTGAGGGCGGAAAAGTGGTTCTGGGTGGCAAGCGCGTGGGCGATAAAGGGTTCTACTTCGAACCGACGATCATTACCGGTGTGCGTCAGGAGATGGAGATCATGCGCGAAGAGATCTTTGGGCCGGTATTACCGGTGATGACCTTTAAAACTCTGGATGAAGCCGTCGCGCTGGCTAACGATTGTGAATATGGCCTGACCTCTTCGATCTACACGCAAAATCTGAACACGGCGATGATTGCGTTGCGCCAGTTGAAGTTTGGTGAGACCTATATCAACCGCGAGAACTTCGAGGCGATGCAAGGGTTTCATGCGGGTTGGCGCAAATCGGGTATTGGTGGTGCAGATGGACGTCATGGACTGGAAGAGTATCTGCAAACCCACGTGGCCTATTTGCAGTTTTCCTGAGTGAAGTACCTGGCTGGATAAGCTGCCAGCCAGGCATTGCCATGAGGTGAAACTGCACCAGGAATGGCGCCTTTTAAAGGCTGCGCAATGGCACGCGCAGCCACGCCTCTAAGCTGTACGCCTTCAGGTACGGCGCAAAGCTGTTTCACTCAACTGTCTTTACGCGATGCGCTTCTGACTGCGCAGTAAGGCTAATCCACTCAGTACCGACATCGCCATCAGGTAATAGCCTGGCGCGAGGCTGGTGCCAGTGGCACTGATCAACAGCGTACAAATCAGTGGTGCAAAACCACCAAACACCGTCACCGCGACGTTATAGCTGATCGCCATCCCGCTGGCGCGAGTACCAATGGGGAACAGGTCGGCCATCACTGAAGGGACCGTCGAGAAATAGATCGATTTCAGCAACGCCATCCAGCACACCAGAATGATCAAGGTGGTCGGCGTGGTGTGATTCACCACCAACTTAAACGCCGGATAAATGGTGACGATTAGCATGATCAGCGAGCCCCACATCAACGGCACACGGCCCACGCGCTCCGCTAACAGCCCCATCAGCGGCGTCACCACCGTCAGGATCACCCCTGCCAGCAACGTCGCGGTGAACGCGGCAGAACCCGGCAGATGCAGGTTTTTGGTAGCGTAAGTTGGCACGTAGTTGAGCATGTAGTTCACGGCGGTGGAGATCACCATCAGGCCAATCGCCAGCAGCATCAGCTCTTTTTGGCGACCAAACAGACGCTTGAGCGGAGCGGCCTCAGGCGCTTGCGCTTCAAAACTGGCAGGCTCATGCACATGACGGCGGATATAGATGCCCAATGGGCCAATCAGCAGCCCGAAGGCAAACGGGATACGCCATCCCCAATCCTGAATCTGACTTTCCGTGAGGATCTGCGTCAGTCCCAGACCAAACGCCGAGGCCAGCAAGGTACTTGCGCCCTGGGTGGCAAACTGCCAGCTGGCGATAAACGCCCTGCGCTCCGGGAAATGCTCGACCAGAAACGCTGTCGAGCTACCGAATTCCCCCCCCGCCGAGAAGCCCTGCACCAGACGCGCCAGTAAAATCAGCAGCGGCGCTATCAGGCCAATGCTGGCGTAACCGGGCATAAAGGTGATGACCGCACCGCCCAACATCATCAGGTTGATCGATAGCAGCAGCGCCTTTTTACGCCCGTGGCGATCGGCATAGTTGCCGAGCACAATCGCGCCCAGCGGACGGATCAGGAACGAGACGCCGAAGCTGCCAAAGGTCAGCAGCAAGGAGACGGAGGGATCGCTGGTGGGGAAGAACGCATGGGCAATGTAGCTGGCAAAGAAGCCATACACCGCAATATCAAACCATTCCAGCGCATTGCCGATACAGGTGGCAAACAGTGTTTTATGCAGATTCGGTTTGGTGCTGCTCAATGGGGCAGCTGTGTTAAGCGTGCTCATGCAGCACCTCCTGCGTGCTGACGGTGTTTAGCCACCAGCTCGCTACCTTGCTCGCCAAGATCCCACAGCAGGCGTGTCATAATTTGCAGACCTTCACGCGCAATCGACTTCAGCATATGTTCGTTGACGCCATGCTGACCGCAGGCCGGGTAAGAGTGCGGCACCCACAATGTCGGCAGTCCGAGAATGTCAGAGAATACTTCGTTCGGCAGTGAGCCTCCGAGATTCGGCAGCAACGCCGGTTTTTTGCCGCTGGTCTCTGCCATGCTCGCCAGCACCCAATCCACCAGCGGATCGGTAGGATCGAGTCGCGTGGCCGGTGACCCGCGCATAAACTCCACTTTCACGTAGTCAAAACCGTGCTGCGCCAGATGCTCGCTCACATGCTGAGCCAGGTTTTCCCAATCGGTGCCGACCACAAAGCGCAGTTGGCACACCGCCGTGGCTTCACCGGGAATCGCATTCATCGGACGTGCCGGATTGCCCGTCAGGAATGCGAGGACTTCCAGCGTATTCCAGCCGTAGAGTCTTTCTGTCGGAGAGAGCGTCGGCTCGCCCCAGGTGGTATCAATCTCGGGATCCCCTGGCATCCCGCCCACTTCGATGTCGCTGAGGATGTCGCGCACTTGTTGAGTGAGAGAGTCAGGTTTCAGCGTCTCAACCTGCAGCACGCCCTTTTCGTTCACGAGGCAAGCAATAGCGTTGGCTAACTGTGTGCCTGGATTAGTCAATAAGCCGCCCCAGTTACCTGAGTGATAGGCGTTGTCACGCGCGGTAACGGTGAGACGGAAGTTAACCGCACCCCGGGAGCCAAGGAACAGGGTTGGGCGCACCGCATTGAGACGCGGGCCGTCAGACGCGATAAACAGATCGGCTTTCAGCAGTTCAGCATGATGCTGGCACAGTTGAGCCAGGCCCGGCGAGCTGATCTCCTCACCCATCTCAAACAGCATTTTGCAGTTGAAACCGAGTCGTCCACCGCGTGCTTTGAACACCTGTTCGAGTGCCGCGAGGTTCACGCAGTGCTGGCCTTTATTATCCGCGCTGCCACGGGCGTACCAGCGGTCGCCCTCTTCCACTAACTGCCACGGCGATAACCCCTCACGCCAGTTTTCGTCGTCACCGAACACCACATCGCCATGTCCATAACTCAACAAGGTCGGGAGTGCCGGATCTTCGATGCGTACCGCCACCAGGAACGGGCGATGGGCGGCTTCAGGGTTATCGATAAAGTGCAGCGTGAACCCCAGCGCAATCAGCTGTGGGCCAATTTCATCCTGCAGATAACGCTGTAATTCGTTGTCGCGATCCTGGCGCTGGCTTTCGGTGCGTTGCGCCACACGTCGAGCCAATGTTTCCTGAAATTCCCCGCTGTCGAACCAGGCGGTGGCTTGTTGTACCGCTTGTTGTGCTGTCATGTTTGCATGTCTTTTATTGGTATTTTGGTTTTGTCATCTTTGCGGAAACCTTGCTTTGCCACAATTATCAATTTATCGAGTATGATTTGCTTTTTTGGCAAAGCTCCGCTGCCCGATTTCGAGGCATGCACCAGTATGAGGCATCCGCATGATAAGCAATGAAATCCGCTATTTCCTGGCCGTTGCCAATACGGGTTCGCTCAGCGCGGCCAGTGAACAGCTGTTTGTGGCGGTGTCTGCCATCAGCAGACAAATTCAGCGACTGGAAAACCAGGTGGGCGTGCCCCTGTTTGACCGGCATGCGCGCGGGATGGTGCTGAATGAAGCCGGCGAAATTTACGCCCATCACGTACGCAAAACGATGCTGGAGATGGAGTACGCGCTGGCAGAAATTAAGGGGCTGAAGGCCGTGCGACGCACCCTTATTCGCGTGGCCTGTACCGATGGATTAGCCTTTACGCTGCTGCCGCGCATGATTGCCGCCTTCCGTGAGGATAATCCCGGCGTGCTGTTTGATATCAAAGTGGCAAGTACGCAAGGTGTCGCTGAACTGCTGCGCAGCGGCGAGTGCGATCTGGCACTGCAATTCAGCCTGCACGCTGAACGCGGCGTGGAAGTCATCGGTTCCTGGCCCGCCCCGGTGCTGCTGGTGATGCATCAGAGCCATCCGCTGGCCAGCGCCGCACACGTGACCCTGAACGATGTCAGCCACTATCCGCTGGCTTTGCCGCAGCAGAACACCACCGTGCGCCAATTGTTTGAGCTGGCGAGCCACATGAGCGGTAATTTGATTGAACCGGTGATCACCTGCGATACCTTCTCAACGTTGTTCCACTTTCTGCTGCGCACTCCGCTGGCTCTGACGATTTGCAGTGCCTTTACCGTATTACAAGAAGCGGAAACGCACGGCTTGATATTGCGCTCGGTGGGGATCGATCAATTGAGTCAGCGCAACTTGCAGTTACAGGCGCAATCAGGGCGACCTCGCAGTGCCGCCCTGAATGTGTTTATGACGTTTTTACTGCAGCAAATGAACGCGCTGGAGGAACCATTGCGTCAACGCTGGAAGCCTTGACACGCCACGCGCGCTCAACACAACGTGCCGCCTTTGAGCGGCACTTGCCCGTCATCAATTCTTGATATCGACCGGATAGAAAATGTGTTTACCAAACGGATCGACGGTATATCCGCTCACCGTTTTGCGCACCGGCTCGAAAATCGTTGAATGGGCGATCATCACGGCAGGCATTTGATCGTGCATGATCTGCTGAGCTTCACGATACAGCGTGACGCGCTTGTCGTGATTTTGCTCCGCGCGCGCTTCAGTGATGATCTTCTCGAACGGCTGATAGCACCATTTGGAGGAGTTGGAGCCGCCATTGGCCGAGGTGCAGCTGTAGAGCGGGCCAAAGAAGTTATCCGGATCGCCCGTCGCCGTGGTCCAGCCCATAAGCGCCGCCTGATGCTCACCGCCCTTCACGCGCTTCAGGTATTCACCCCACTCATAACTGACGATATTGGCTTTAATGCCCACCTGCGCCCAATCGGCCTGAATCATCTCTGCCATTCGTCGCGCGTTTGGATTATAAGGGCGCTGCACCGGCATCGCCCATAGCGCGATTTCAGTGCCGGGTTTTATACCTGCTTCCTGTAGCAGTGCTTTGGCTTTCTGCGGATCATAATCGTAATCCTTCAGATCCTTATCTGCACTCCAGACACCCGGCGGCAGAATATTTTTCGCCACCGTGCCAGTGCCTTTGAATATCGCGTCAATAATCGCCTGCTTGTTAATGGCCATCGCCAGTGCCTGGCGAACTTTCACGTTATCCAACGGCGCTTTAGTGGTATTGAACGACAGGAAACCGGTGTTGAGCCCCGACTTCTGCTCCAGCGTCAGATCCGGGTTGCTGCGCATTTTTTCCAGATCGGCAGGATTCGGGAACGGCATCACCTGACACTCGTTTTTCTCCAGCTTGGCATAGCGTACCGAAGCGTCCGGGGTGATGGAGAAAACAATGCGATCCAGTTTCGCTTTGCCCTGCCAGTAATCCGGGAAGGCTTTGTAGAGGATGCGTGAGTCTTTTTGATATTGCACCAGCTCAAAGGGACCGGTGCCGATCGGCTCCATGTCGACTTTCTCTGGTGTGCCCGCTTTTAGCATCTGATCGGCATATTCCGCAGAGTGAATGGAGGCGAAGTACCAGGCCAAATCCGCGAGGAATGGCGCTTCCGCATGCGCCAGCGTGATGCGCACCGTATTGTCATCCACTTTTTCTATATTCTTGATCAGCTTCGCCAGTTCCAGGCTATCGAAATTGCTGTAGTTGCCACCGGAGACGTTGTGGTAGGGATTTTTGGCATCCATCTGACGCATAAACGAGAAGATCACGTCATCGGCATTCAGGTCGCGCGATGGTTTAAACAGTTTGTTGCTCTGGAATTTAACCCCTTTGCGTAAGTGGAACGTGTAAACCGTGCCGTCCGGGCTGATATCCCAGCTTTCAGCCAGACTTGGCACCAGTTCCGTAGTGCCGGGCTTGAAGTCCACCAAACGGTTGAAAATAGGCACTGCGCTGGCATCAACGCTGGTACCTGAAGTGTAAAGTTGCGGATTGAAATTCTCAGGCGAACCTTCGGAACAGTAAACCAGCGTTTTTGCCGATACTCCGCCTGCCACCGCTAAACACAACGCACTGAGTGTGAACTTTGCCATCATCTTTTTCATTGTGATCCTCGTTTTTGTTGACTTCCATGAGCCCGCATCGGTATTTATTGATAAATAACACGATTTATCCGAGGTGTGTAATGCACATCGCGCAAAGCTAATAAGGAAATGTGATGACAGACCAACTCGCTCGCCAACTGACTCAACGTTTTTACCGTTATCTGGCGGTTTCCAGCCAGAGCGATGCCAAATCCACCACGCTGCCCAGCACCCCTTCACAACATGCGATGGCGGAGCTACTGGCGCAGGAACTGCGTGAGTTTGGGCTGCAGGATATCGTCATCGATCAGCATGCGACGGTGACGGCGGTGAAACCGGGCAATCGACCAGATGCACCACGCATCGGCTTTATTACCCATATCGACACGGTGGACGTGGGTTTATCAGCGGATATCCACCCGCAAACCCTGACGTTTAACGGCGATGATTTGTGTCTGAACGCGCAGCAGGATATTTGGCTGCGCGTAGCGGAACACCCGGAGATTGCGCCCTATCACGGTCAGGAGATCATCTTTAGCGATGGCACCAGCGTGCTCGGCGCCGACAATAAAGCGGCGGTGACTGTGGTAATGACGTTGATGGAGAATCTGAAAGGCGATCATGGCGACATCGTGGTGGCATTTGTACCGGATGAGGAAATTGGGCTGCGCGGTGCCAAAGCGCTGGATTTGGACACTCGCTTTAACGTCGATTTTGCCTGGACTATCGATTGCTGTGAGTTGGGCGAAGTGGTGTATGAGAACTTTAATGCGGCGGCGGCGGAACTGGTGTTTACCGGCGTGCCGGCGCATCCGATGTCCGGCAAAGGCGTGCTGGTTAACCCACTGCTGATGGCGCACGACTTCATTTCACGTTTCGATCGCCTGGCAACGCCAGAGCATACCGAAGGACGTGAAGGCTATATCTGGTTTAATGATATCAATGCCAATGCCAGCCGTGCGGTGCTGAAGGCATCGATTCGCGACTTTGATTTACAGGGTTTCGATCAGAAAAAACAGCAGTTGGTGGAAGTCGCAGATGAGATCGCCGCGCTTTACCCCACCGGGCATGTTTCACTCACCATTAACGACACCTACAGCAACATCAGTAATGCCATTGGGGAAGATCGTCGTGCAATTGACTTGATATTTGCGGCGCTCGAACAAGTGGGCGTGGAGCCGAAAGTCATCCCGATGCGCGGCGGCACAGACGGTGCGGCTTTATCGGCAAAAGGATTGCTGACACCGAACTTCTTTACCGGGGCACACAATTTCCATTCACGCTTCGAGTTTTTACCGGTGCCGTCGTTTGTGAAATCGTATCAGGTAGCCGAAGCGCTGTGTTATCTGGCGGCGAAATAAGCCCGATCTTTACCGGCAGATCTTAACGCTGTCAGCGGCCCGGCAACCGCTGAGAGGCGATGCCACCGACACCGACGTAAACGAAAAAGGCTGCCATGGGTGAACAATGGCAGCCTTAATTCAATCCGGTTTTAACGGAGCAGCGCGCCAGTATGGCGCTTGAAGTTATTTCGCTGCGGTCACATCAATGCCAGGGAAGAATTTCGCCGCCAGCTTGGTGATGGTGCCGTCAGCCTGCACTTTCGTGATAGCCGCATCCAGTTCACCCTTCAGCTTGGCATCACCTTTACGCAGACCAAAACCGATACCTGAACCGAGGATGGTGTCATCTTCAACCGGCTTGCCGACAAAGGCGAAACCTTTGCCCTGTGGCTTATCAAGGAAACCAGACTGGCCTGCAGCAGACATCACCAGCGTGCCATCAAGGCGGCCCGCAACCATGTCGTTATAAACCTGGTTCTGGTCCTGATAAGAGGTCACGGTCACACCCTGCGGCTCCCAGTGCTTCTTAGCGTAAGTTTCCTGGATAGAACCCTGCAACACACCGATGTTTTTGCCTTTCAGCGACTCGGCGGTTGGCAGCAACTTCTCACCCGCTTTGACGATCAGCATGGTGGGAATGCGGTAGATAGGTTTGGTGAAATCGATGCTTTTAGCACGCGCTTCGGTGATATTCATCGCCGAGTTGATCGCATCAAACTTTTTCGCCTGCAGTGCCGGGATCAGCGCATCAAAGCTGCTTTCCACCCACTTACAGTCAAAGTTGCCGACCTGGCAAATCGCTTTGCCCAGTTCGATATCAAAACCTTCCAGCTCGCCCTGTACGTTGCGGCTTTCAAACGGCGGATATTGTGACTCCAGACCGTAGCGTAAGGTTTCCTGTGCCAGTGCGTGTGCTGAGGTCAGCATGCCGAGCGCCACAAACAGTGCGTTTAATTTTTTCATTATTCTTCCCCTAATTACCCTTTAACACGGCACAGCGCTTCCGCGCCAGCCTGCAGTGTTGCGTCGTCTTTCGCGAATGACAGGCGAATTAATTTATTGTCAGTGCCGTCCATATAAAACGCCGACAACGGAATGGTGGCCACACCGTGATCGACGATGAGACGTTTTACCATTTCACTGTCGCTTTCGTCACTGAAATGTCCGTAACTGGCCAACATAAAGAAGGATCCCGCGCTCGGCAGCAGCTTAAACGGCGAATCTTGCATCAATGACAGCAGACGATCGCGTTTTTCCTGATAGAACGGTGACAGCTGCAGGTAGTTTTGCGGATTCTGCAGATAGTGCGCAAAACCCACCTGCATCGGTGTATCGGCGGCGTACATCATGAACTGATGCACCTTCACAATCTCTTCCATCAGCGCGGCCGGTGCCAGCGCGTAACCCACACGCCAGCCAGTGACGTGGAACGTTTTGCCAAAGGAGGAAACGATCACGCTGCGCTGTGCCAGTTCCGGATGGGTAGCCATGCCGCAGTGGGCACGACCATCAAACAGAATGTGTTCGTAGACTTCGTCGGACAGCACCACGATATCCGTGTTGCGGGTCAAGGCTGCCAGCTGTTCCAGGTCGGCTGGCGTCAGCACCTGTGCACTCGGATTGTGCGGGGTGTTGATAATGATCATGCGGGTGCGCGGCGTGATGGTGGCACGCAGCTCATCCCAGTTAATCGCAAAATCCGGCACCTGCAATTTCAGGCCAATCGGGGTTGCGCCTTGCAAACGCACCACTGGCGCATAGCTGTCGAACGCCGGCTCGAAGAAGATCACTTCGTCGCCAGGGTGCACCAGCGCAGAAATTGCCATGTAAATTCCCTGGCTAGCGCTGCCGGTGATCAACACTTCGCTACCCGCATCGTAGCGCTGGCCATAAAGCGTCTTGACTTTTTCGGCCAGCGCTTCACGCAGCGCGGGTAAACCGGTCAAAGAGGCATATTGGTTATGGCCTTCGCGCATGGCTTTACTGACCAGCTCAACCAGATGGGGATCGCATGGAAAATTCGGCGCGCCCTGCGACAGGTTGATGGCTTTATGTTGTGCCGATAGCTGGCCGATGACGCTGAAAATCGTCGTGCCGACATCGGGCTGTTTGGAAGAGATGTTAACACTGCTATTCAAGGTCATCGTTGCTCCACAAGGTTGCATAACCACGTAAGGAAAGTAGATTTCTATTCAACGGCGTGACGCTTGAGTCGACAAGCGAATTGTTGTCATAATAGCCATGATTAAAAATCATAGCTTGAGGTCATTATGTCCCGCTCTGCACTACCGCTAAATGCCATCCATGCATTTCTGGTCACTGCACGTCATCTCAATCTGACGCGCGCGGCCAGTGAGTTGTGCATTACGCAGGGGGCGGTGAGCCGTAAAATCGCTACGCTGGAAAGCTGGCTGGGATTTCCGTTGTTTGCCCGTCATGCGCGCGGTCTGCATCTCACCGAACAAGGGGCGGCATTGTTGCCCGAACTGCAGCAAGGTTACGCCATGCTGGTGAACGCGACAGAGAAAGCCAGCCGCAGCAATGCCTCGATTCGTTTGAAAGCACCGACCTGTGCCATGCGCTGGCTGGTGCCGCGTTTGGTGGCACTGGAGCAACAGCGGCCAGAAATCCACGTGGCGCTCACCACCACGCTGGATCACGCTTCACAGTTGGAAAATTTTGATGCGGCAATTGTGTTTGGCACGCCCCCTACCGGTTCTATTCGTTTATTTGATGAGCGATTGACGCCGGTTTTGGGCAGTAACGTCACGCCGCCCGTGAGCATCAGCGATTTGGCGAAGTTTACTTTTTTGCATCCCACCAATGATGCTCGCGACTGGCAAATGTGGCTGGCGGACCAGGCGGCGAAGGTGCCGATGGCACGCAATCAGCACTTTGCCACTATGGATCTTGCCATCAGCGCGGCGATTCAGGGCTTTGGTGCCACGGTGGCGGATGTGACACTGGTGCAAAATGATTTGGCGAATGGTCGCTTGATTGCCCCGTTTGCCAACAGCGTGGCCACCGGGGCAGCGTACAGCCTTTTACAGTGTGCAGAACAGGATGCGCCACCGTTCCTGCCGGATCTGGTGGCGTGGTTGTGTCAGCCTCAGAATGAAACCCACTCATCGGCGCTGGCCGACTTCGATTGAGCGACTGGCGTACTGGTTAGCAGCGGCCGGCGCAGAACGGTGCTGGCTGGCGCGGCCTGAGCTTTGCCTGACGGCGCACTGTCCGACAGACGGAATTTCGCGACAGAAGCCTGCAACTCTTCCGTTTGACGCTCCAGCGCACTGGCCGCCGCAGAAACCTGCTCCACCAGCGAGGCGTTTTGCTGGGTCACGCTGTCCATTTCCGTGACGGCGGTGCCGACCTGCGAAATGCCCTTGCTCTGCTCTTCGGAAGCGGCCGCGATATGCTTCATGATCTCATTCACATCCTGTACCGACTTCAGAATATCGTTCATGGTGCTGCCCGCGCTGCTGACCAACGCTGAGCCTTTATCAACACGCTGGACGGAATCTTCAATCAGCGTGGCGATCTCTTTCGCCGCACCCGCACTGCGCTGTGCCAGATTACGCACTTCACTGGCCACTACCGCGAAACCACGACCTTGTTCGCCCGCACGCGCAGCTTCAACGGCGGCGTTAAGGGCCAGGATATTGGTCTGGAAAGCAATGCTGTTGATCACGTTGGTGATCTCAGCGATTTTCTTCGAACTGCCGGAAATGCCCTGCATGGTGGTCACCACTTCCCCCACCAGACGGCCGCCCTGCTGTGCGGTGCCGGTGGCCGTTTCTGCCAGCGAGCTGGCCTGACGGGCGTTGTCGGCGTTGAATTTCACCGTTGCCGTGAGCTGCTCCATGCTGGCTGCCGTTTGCTCCAGCGCGGCCGCTTGCTCTTCGGTGCGTGAGGAGAGATCGTTATTACCGGATGAAATTTCTGCCGCCCCGCGATAGATATTCTCTGTTCCACTACGAATGGCGCTCACTGCTTCACGCAGGCTGTCCTGCATCGCACGCAACAGCGGCACCAGTTTGCCGACGCAGTTGCGACCAAAATCCTCTACTGGCTGGCTGAGATCGCCCTGCGCAATCACCGCGAAATGGTTGCGCACGCGCTCCAGCGGTTTCACCAGCATCGCCACCAGATAACGGTCGGTGAACAACAGAATGACAAGGCCGAACACCACGGCAACCAGAATAATCACCTTGGTAATATTGGTGAGTTTATCGACGGTGACACGGGTTTCATCCAGCTTAATACCTGCGGCTTTGTTGAACGCCTCCGCGCTGGTGCCAAAGGCGCGGCTCAGGGCGGGCGTCACGTTATTGGCCTGTGTGCGGTAAGCTTCAACGGTGCTCTGCTGTGCCAGCGACACCTGCGGCGCAATCCCCTCATCCAGCAATTTCTGCCAGCTGGCGATAACGCTGTTAACCGTTTCACTGTCCATCGGGCCGGGTGCCATCGCTTTGAATTGCGCCAGCTGCGCTTTCATACTCTCCAGCGCCTGTTGCACCGGTGCGAATGCCTCCGCGCTCACTGCCGCGCCCGATGCACGCCCTTCCATCACGCGGGATAGACGCGTCACCACACGAAAATATTGATCGTTGCCTTTACTCAGTACCGTCATCTGATTAACCAGCTCACGGTCTATCTCATTCCCTTCGCCGAGGGCATTGAGCGAATGCACGCTAAATAATCCGACACCGCACCACAGCAGGCAAAACAGCCCGAGAATAGTCAGCATGACGGCGCGAATAGTGAAGTTTTTTAAGATTCCCATACATAATCCCTTGGTGTGAAACGCGTAGGAGGCCCGATAAAATCGGGCATATTGCGTTTATCGGCAGTGGATTGGGAAAATGTAACGGTTTAATAAGCTAATTAATTGCTGTCTGCTTAAGATGAATGGCTGCCATTGTTATGATTAATCAATAAGTTAACGCGTCATTTGCCTTAAGGATTCATTTGCGCAATTTCACTATTAGCCTGCTCATCAAAGCTTAACGTGGCTGCGCATCATCAGACGGAACAAACGCAGACGCCCACGCATAAAACGCGACTTCAACACCGCTTGCGGTTTACCCTGATCACCGAGGGCGAGTGTCAGATCTTCACGGGGACGCCACACCGGCCAGTCGATTTGGCCCTGCAACTGATAGCTAAACTCACTGGCATCCCGGGCGAAAGTCACCCAATAGGTACTGACCATATCGGCAAAGCGCTTATCTGCGGCAGTGTAATCCCGCTCAGGCAGCGGTTTAAGCGAGGTCAGCGTGTTGAATACATAGGGGATTTCGTTGCCGTGCCAGGTGCCATGTGGATAGAGGTCGCGGGCATTCTCTGACACATAGTCGAACCAGTATCGCCAGGCAGGCATGCCAATACTGTGTTGAGACTGCGCCACCAGTAACGGGATCACGGTAAACGCCATGTCTCGCGCCACTGACCGGCCCAGTAAGGTATCGTCGTGAATATCGTATAGCCATTTCATCAGGCCATAGCTCAGGCGATTTTTGCGACGAATTTGCTGTAACACCGTTGCAGGATCCACACCAAAATAATCCAGTACGCTGGCTTCATCGCTGTTACTTCCCACCATCAACGGCACCCGATGCTGTTTACCGGCCATAAAGGTTTCGAGCATCGGCCTGGGGAGCACCGCATCACCGCTGATTGCCACCGGACCTAATCCCAGTGGACGTTGCAGCGGCCAGAATTGATCGGCAGGTAACTGACGAAGCTGTTCAGCAGAGGCGTGAGCCGGCAGGCCAAAATGCGCGGCAACCTGTTTACCGATTTGTTGCGCCCTCCTGCGCGGCACATCCGGCAAGCTGTATGCACTCTGGACAATGCCTTTGTGGAACAGCCCTTCAGCCAGCGGAGAACAGCACAAAGACAACACGCTGCGCGCACCCGATGATTCACCAAACAGCGTGATATTGTGGCGATCGCCGCCAAAGGCAGGAATATTGCGTTGAACCCATTGCAGCGCAGCGATTTGATCCAGCAAGGCAAAGTTATTTACCACCGCTTCTTGCGGGTATTCAGCATCCAGCGCCGGATGCGCGAAAAAGCCAAAGTGGCCAAGTCGATAATTGAGCGTGACCACGACGACGCCCTGCGCGGCTAAGGCTTTGCCACGATAGGGATCAAGACTACCTGCGCCGATGGTAAAGCCCCCGCCGTGCAGCCACACCATCACCGGCAAGGGACGGGAGGGCTCAACGTCTGGCGTCCAGATATTCAGGTACAGACAATCCTCATTGAACCGACCCGGATCGCCGCCACCCACTGCCATGCAATAATCCCGGTTTTGCCAACTGGCATCCCCCCATTGCGTGGCTTCACGTACTTCTTGCCAGGGCGCAACCGGCTGTGGCGGACGCCAGCGCAATGCGCCCACGGGCGGTGCGGCGTAAGGTACTCCCTTGAAGACAAAAAGATCATCGTCAATCAGGCCTCTGAGCTCACCCTCTGCGGTCATGATCCTCAGACGTCGTTCATTTTTCATCTCGGGTTCCCAGATCAAGCTTGGTTCCATTATTTGCAGGCCTTGAGCGAATGTCCATGTTCTGAAAGCATTTGCAGATTAAGCCGAATATGCTTTCGATCCATTGAACATTTCCATCAAATTTTTTGGCTAACCCTGGCATGGCGAATTGCTTTAAGGTTACAAGTTAACCTGGCGAGACGGAGAAGCGCGATGTTTGGTGGTATCAACCAGATGTTCAATCGGATGAGCGATCACCCGGACTTCGGTAAACTGCTGTTACGTCTGACGTTTGGCGGCCTGCTGCTGTTTCATGGCGAATTCAAAGTGATGCATGGCGTCGACTGGATCGCCCATCTGCTGGCCGTTAAAGGTATGCCAGGTTTCATCGCTTACGGTGCTTACATCGGGGAAATAGTGGCACCTGTTATGGTGATCATCGGTTTAATGACGCGCCCTGCGGCCTTCATTATTGCGGTGAACATGGTTGTTGCGACCTTGCTGGTAAAAATGGGCGCAGTCTGGCATCGCACAGATGTTGGCGCCTGGTCTCTGGAAACAGAGGCTCTTTATCTGCTGGGCGCACTCGCCATCATGTTTTTGGGTGCCGGGAAGTACACGCTGGTGCGTGATTCGCGCTTGCAATAAAAATCAAAAGAAATGAAGCCGGTCTGCTGAAGTGGTGATGCCACTTCACAGACCGGTTTTCTTATACCGCTAACAGATACCGCAACGTGCCAGGCTGCGCTGCTGCATCTGCTGATACAACGCCATCTCATCCTGCACCGCTGCGCCTAACGCGGCTTCAAAATCCGCCCTGCTGGCATTGCCCGCGCTGCGTGCGTGCGTTTCGTCGCCCAAATTAGACTGGAATATCCCCGCTGCACTCACTGGCAGGAAATCTTCATACACAATCGGTTCTGCCTGCACCCGTCCCTCAGCGAGAAGTTGGGCCAGGGTTTCCCCCATTTGCGGGGGATGCTGGATGCCCTTAGCGGTCAAACGATAGCGGAACCACGCCAGTTCCTGTTCACGCAAGGCTTCTTCATCATCAGGGAAATCACGAAACACTGCGCTCAGATGCTGTTGATGATGCTGGTTATCGCTGCCGGTGCCTGCTTCCGCCAACAGACGGTCGTACAGTGTACGTCCTTTGGGGGTCAGTGCCGCGCCGCGCTGCTCAATCTCGCCAAAGCGCGCAGTATGGGTGCCGGGAGTGCCGTCATTAAAATGCACTGCCTCTTCCAGCGCTTTAAAGCTGGTTTGACGTAACAGGATCGGCACCTCGCGCCGTGGTGGCCCCTCAATAAGGGTTTTGGGATCGATGCCGCGCGAGGGCATCAAGGTTTGCACGCAATCGATATCCAGCGTGCGCGGCGTCAGATGGTTGATGTGGCACCCCTGGAAGCACACCACATCGGCGATCAATCGATGTTGCTGACTCAGTGCGCGGTAGGTCACGCTGTCCACGGTGGTGTGGGCATGCCAGCGGAAGGTTTCCAGCGCCTCTTTGACAAAGCGCGCCGCGTCCGCAGCGTTTAAACCGCCCTGTTGTTGATGTTGAGCGATCAATGCGCGACAACCCGGGGTGAAAATATCGCGCGCGGCCAAAATAGTTGCGGCTTTTTCCCTTAGCGCGGCGTCATCAATCAGTTCCAGCCGTAACAGAGAGGTAAACACGCGGAATGGATTGCGGCGCAATGCGCTGTTGGTGACCGGACGGAACGCGGTGGAGTGAACCGGCACCCCCGCTTGCGAGAGATCGTAATATCCCACCGGTTCCATCCCCATCACCGCAAACATCTGACGCAGTGTGCTGAGTTCTTCTGCCGTTCCCACGCGAATTGCACCGTGACGTTCCACACTGAGTCGGTCCAGTTCATCGGCGGCGGCGAGACGGTTTTTTAAAGCGGGTTGTGCTTCCAGCGTACGTTCATTCACGGCCGTGACCAGTTGCGTCAGGGTGCCATATTGCGGCACTTCCTGTTGATACATACTGGACATCGCTTGCGAGAACAGCGTGCGAATCGCATCGCTGGTGAGAAAGTTTTCCATGGTCATCACCTCGGCGTTAAGGGTTGTTGCTAATGTAGATCAACCCTTTATCACCGTGGAGGAATTTCGTGGAACTGTGATCGCCCTGTCACTCAGCCCGGTCTGACGGGTCACCAAAGCGGCATTTGAGGGCCAGCATGATCGTGGTGAGCATCGCTGGAATCGCCAGCAACAGGAAGATTTGGCTGAACGACCACCCGAGCGAAAGGAGTTCTGCGCCGACAAAAGCACTCATAATCGCGCCGACGCGACCCACACCGTGCATCCAACTGGAACCGGTCGCACGCGCGTGCGTAGGGTAATAGCTGGCCGACAGCGCATTCATGCCGGTGTTGGCGCCGTTAAAGCAGAAGCCGCTAAAGAAGGCGATGGCACTCATTAATCCCACTTCCGCCGGAGAGAAGCCGAGCGCGACAATCGCAATACCGCCACAGAAGTAAATCACCGCCAGCGCGATATTGGCATTGATGCGATCCATCAGCCAGCCAGCAAACAGCGAACCTACCGTGCCGCCCGCCTGGTACATCGCCGTAACGATGGCGGCTTCCGTCACCGACATTCCCAACGTGTTGATCAGCGAGGGCATCCAGCTGCCAATCAGATAGACGAGGAACAGCCCCATAAAGTAGCCGCCCCATAACATCAGGCTGCCGAAGAGATAGCGCCGCGACACCACCGTCGCCACTGCGCCACGCCGCACGACAACCTGTTCAGTGGACTGGTAATGGCTGTTCGGCTCAACGACGCCAGGCAGCATGCGATCCAAAATGGCATGAATACGTGCAGCAGGTGCGCGACGGCTAATCAGGAAGCGCACGGATTCCGGTAAGCCACGCAGCAGGAAAGGCAACACAATCAGCGGCAAGACGCCCCCCATCAACATCACGGAGTGCCAGTCATAGCGAGGCAACAGCCAGGAAGCCGCAAATCCGCCTGATGCGGCACCAAAGGTGAAACCGCAGAACACCACGGTGATAATGAAGGAACGTCGACGCTCCGGTGCATATTCTGCTACCAGCGTGCCAACGTTTGGCATGGCGGCACCGAGGCCAAGGCCGGTGAGAAAACGGAATAACATCATTTGATCGATGTTTTGCGCCATGGCGGTTGCCAGCGTCCACAAGCCAAAAAAGCCCACGCTGAGCAGTATCATCACACGCCGCCCGTAGCGATCGGCCAATGGCCCCGCCACCATGGCACCTAAGGCCAGGCCAATCAGCGCGGCGCTGATCACCATGCCAAGCTGATGATTAGTGACGCCCCAACTGGCTTTCAATGTCGGAGCGATAAAGCCCATCAGCGCGATGTCCATGCCATCCAACGCAACAACGATGAAGCACAGCGCAATCAGGCGTTTTTGCCAACGGCTAAGCGCACTCTGATTAATCAGCTGGCGAACATCTACGGCTTCAACGGTGGTCACGGATCAACTCCTGCACATTCATCGTTTAATCATCAGTTTTGGTAAAAAAAACGGCGCTAATGATAGCTCATCGTTAACAATAACGGGCAGGATTTTTAGGTGTAAGTGAGAATTATTCAAATTATGCGAGATTAAGCGCTTGATATTGCAATAGGTGATAATTTTGCACTGACGCTGATTTTTACTAATTCTATTTAAAACATCAGGTTAGCAATTTCAGGGGTTTTGTTAATATAATTTTGCAGTGAAGTTAACATAATTCCAGTTTTCCCATTGCCGCCATCAGGTAAAAGTCATTATGTTTGAGGCTATGGACAAAAATTCCCTTTTCAATCAGCGCATTCGCTTGCGCCATTTACACACCTTTGTTGCGGTTGCGCAGCAAGGCACGCTGGGGCGCGCGGCAGAGACACTCAATCTCAGCCAGCCTGCGCTCTCAAAAACCCTGAATGAGCTGGAAGAACTGGCTGGTGCGCGTCTGTTTGAACGTGGCCGTCTCGGTGCCCAGTTAACGACGCTCGGCGAGCAATTTCTGGTCCATGCGGTGAAAGTGCTGGATGCACTTAACCATGCGGGACAAAGCTTTAACGCCCCACAACCAGGCCGACCGGTCGTGATTCGCCTCGGCGCGCTCACCACCGCGGCAATGGGCATGCTGCCACAGATTCTCGATCGCTTTCATGAGCAACAGCCGAACACCACGGTACAAGTGGCGACATTACACAATAATGTTCTGCTGGCTGGGTTGCGCGCGGGTGAGTTTGATATTGGCATTGGGCGCATGGCCGACAGCGAAATGATGGCGGGTCTGAGTTATGAATTGCTATTCCTTGAGTCGCTTAAACTGGTAGTTCGTCCGGAACACCCGCTTCTCAGTGACAACGTCACGTTATCCCGTGCGATGCAGTGGCCGGTTGTGATATCGCCGGAGGGCACTGCCCCGCGCCGTATCGCTCAACATATGCTGGACGAGCAAGGTTGTGCGCTTCCCGCTAATTGTGTTGAAACCTCATCCACTTCGCTGGCGCGTCAGCTGGCCCTGCGTTATGACTATGTGTGGTTTGTCCCTTCGGGCGCCATCAAGGAAGATCTTAGCCACAATGCCGTGATTGCCCTGCCGATTAACTCTCCAGGACCGGGAGAGCCGGTGGGGATTATCACCCGCAGCGGCAGTCATCTCAGCCTGAGTGCCGAAGTGTTGCTGGCGACCATTCGCAAATTTCACACCTGATTAGCGACTGCGTTTGGCGTGGCGCTCTCGATTATCCAGCCGCGCCTGATCCGTTTTTCTTAAACTGACATACAACGCCCCGGCACCCCCGTGCTGGGGCTGCGCCACGCAAAAGCTTTGCACCTCGTCAAACTGCGTCAGCCAGCGTGCCAGATAACTGCGTACGATATTGGCATGCGCTTCATCATCACGGCCTTTGCCGTGGATAATCAGCAAATTGCGGAGCCCCTGCTTGCGTGCCTGCAGCATGAAACTGAACAATGACTTTCGACAGGTTTCTACCGGCTGACGTAGCAGGTTCAGGCTGGCGTCCAGGGAATATTTCCCCAGCCGCAACTTATCCAGCACACCTTGTTGAATGCCTTCTGTTTTGTATTCCAGCGGCGTCGTCAGCGGGATGATGTCAAGGAAGCCCCGCGTGAGGAAATTTTCCTGTTCGTCATCGGCTTGCGTCGGGCGCGGCGCTTTGGTTGAAGGGGAACGCAACCATTGGGTATTGGCACAATCTTTCAGTGGCGTCACATCGCCCATGGCATCCCGGAAAAGGTCTTCATCGTCTAGGTTCATGGAGTTTTCTCACGCCTGGTGGTTTGCTGAGCGCAAGTTGCCGCTCAAAAACAAAATAGTAGCAAAGGATTTTTGGCATCACATCTGTCACTTTTTGCGCTGAGACAAGTTGTGACCAGATGTAAATATGGCAACAAAACGTTCCAGGTCAAAAAATAATGTCAGGCAAACCTTGCGCAAACTCAGGTATACCCTACGTTAGTGGGGGTTTAAGGGGAATTACTGCTCGGATGAGTTCCCTTAACGCGTAAAAATGTTAAAATTGACGGCAGTCAATAATCATCGAGCGTACCTATATGATCCCGGAAAAACGCAGCATTCGACGTATTCAGTCTGGCGGTTGTGCCATTCACTGTCAGGATTGCAGTATCAGCCAGTTGTGTATCCCTTTCACACTGAACGAGCATGAGCTGGATCAGCTGGACAATATCATTGAGCGCAAAAAGCCGATTCAGAAAGGTCAGACGTTGTTCAAAGCCGGTGATGAACTGAAATCGCTTTACGCTATCCGCTCCGGCACCATCAAAAGCTATACCATCACTGAACAGGGTGACGAGCAAATCACCGGTTTCCATCTGGCTGGGGATTTAGTGGGCTTTGATGCGATTGTCGGCGCGCACCACCCCAGTTTTGCTCAGGCGCTGGAAACGGCAATGGTGTGTGAAATTCCTTTCGAAACCCTTGACGATCTTTCCGGTAAAATGCCGGCACTGCGTCAGCAGATGATGCGTCTGATGAGCGGTGAGATTAAAGGCGACCAGGACATGATCCTGCTGCTCTCGAAGAAAAACGCGGAAGAGCGTCTGGCGGCCTTTGTCTGGAATCTGTCCCGCCGCTTTGGTCAACGTGGCTTTTCTCAACGCGAGTTCCGCCTGACCATGACGCGTGGTGACATTGGTAACTACCTGGGACTAACCGTAGAAACCATCAGCCGTCTGCTGGGTCGCTTCCAGAAAAGTGGCATGCTGGCAGTAAAAGGCAAATATATCACCATCGAGAACCATGCGTTGCTGGCAGAACTGGCGGGTCAGACTGAACAAGCTGCGTGATTCTATGCCGGGTCGATAAATGTTAGTTTATTGATCCGGCAACAACTTTTCCCCTTCTGCCCCGCGCCAACTTAGGCTATCTTTAATCCAACTTGCTTTGGTTTGAGGAGATTGCCCTATGTCCCGGTACCAAAATATTCTGGTGGCGATTGACGCCCAGCAGGACGATCAACCCGCGTTACGTCGTGCGGTGTATCTGAATCAACGTATCGGCGGAAAAATCAAAGCTTTTCTGCCTATCTACGACTTCTCCTATGAAATGACCACCTTGTTGTCGCCTGATGAACGTTCCAACATGCGTAAAGGCGTCATCAGTCAGCGTACTGAATGGATTCGTCAACAGGCCCACGCCTATCTTGAGGCGGGTGTTGATATTGAAATTAAAGTGGTGTGGCATAATCGCCCTTATGAAGCGATCATCCAGGAAGTGATGGCGCACCAGCACGACCTGGTGTTGAAAATGGCCCACCAGCACGATCGCCTCGAAGCGGTGATTTTTACCCCAACTGACTGGCATCTGCTGCGTAAATGCCCCTGCCCGGTGTGGATGGTGAAAGATCAGCCATGGCCAGAGGGAGGCAGAGCCGTTGTGGCGGTCAATCTGGCCAGTGAAGAGCCCCATCACGATGAGTTAAACCAAAAGCTGATTCGTGAAACGGTGCTGCTGGCTGATATGGTCAATCATACTGAAGTGCACCTTGTCGGTGCTTATCCCATCACGCCAATCAATATCGCCATTGAACTCCCCGACTTTGACCCCAGCGTGTATAACGATGCGATTCGCGGACAACATCTGGTGGCGATGAAAGCGCTACGCCAGAAATTCTCCATCGGCGAAGAGCTTACGCATGTGGCAAAAGGCTTGCCGGAGGAAGTGATACCGGATATCGCCTCTCATCTGGAGGCGGGGATTGTGGTACTCGGCACCATCGGCCGCACTGGCCTTTCAGCCGCGTTCCTCGGGAATACCGCAGAGCAGGTTATCGATCATCTCCGTTGTGATTTACTGGCAATCAAACCTGACGATTTCAAATCGCCGATTGATTATGACGATGAAGAAGACGAAGACGATTAAAACAACAAAGGCGACCAGATGGTCGCCTTTTTAAATCGCAATACAGATTATAGCGCGCGCAAGATACCTTCTACACTCGCCTTCGCATCACCAAACAACATTTGCGTGTTGTCTTTGAAGAACAGCGGGTTCTGCACCCCGGCGTAACCGGTATTCATTGAACGTTTAAACACGATAACGTTCTGCGCTTTCCACACTTCCAGTACAGGCATACCCGCGATTGGGCTGCGCGGATCTTCCTGCGCCGCCGGGTTAACGGTGTCATTGGCACCGATCACCAGCACAGTATCGGTATCGCTGAAATCATCGTTAATCTCGTCCATTTCCAGCACCACGTCATACGGCACTTTGGCTTCAGCCAGCAACACGTTCATGTGGCCAGGCAGACGACCGGCAACCGGATGGATCCCGAAACGCACTTTGATGCCACGCGCACGCAGTTTCTCGGTGATTTCCGCCACCGGGTACTGCGCCTGCGCCACCGCCATGCCGTAGCCAGGCGTGATGATCACTGACGTTGAACCTTTCAGCAGTTCTGCAGTGTCTTCTGCCGTGATTTCACGGTGTTCACCCTCTTCTTCGCTTTCGCCACCGACACTCACATCGGTGCCAAAACCCCCCGCAATAACGCTAATGAACGAGCGGTTCATTGCCTTACACATAATGTAGGACAGAATCGCACCCGAAGAACCCACTAACGCACCGGTGACAATCAGCAGGTCATTGCTGAGCATAAAGCCCGCCGCCGCCGCTGCCCAACCGGAGTAAGAGTTCAGCATCGACACCACAACCGGCATATCCGCACCGCCAATGGAGGCGACCAGGTGCCAGCCGAAGACCAGAGCAATGACGGTCATCAGCAGTAAAGCAACCACTTGTGAACCGGTGCTATTCGTCTGCACAAACCACAGCATCAGCAGGAAAGAAACCACCAGCGCAGCCAGATTCATCTTATGTCGATGTGGCAGCATCAGCGCTTTAGAAGAGATCTTGCCGCGCAGTTTGCCAAACGCCACGATAGAACCGGTGAAGGTCACCGCACCGATAAAGATGCCAAGGAACACTTCCGTCAGATGGATATTTTCCATCACCGGCGCCAGACCGGGTGCATGATCGAGGTAGCTGTTGAAGCCCACCAGAACGGCAGCCAGACCCACGAAGCTGTGCAGAATTGCCACCAGCTCTGGCATTTCAGTCATCTCGACTTTCTTCGCCAGACGCACACCGATTGCGCCACCGATCACCATCGCCAACAGAATCCACGCCACGTTGCCGCTGTTGGGACCAAAGATGGTCGCCAGCAGCGCAATCGCCATGCCACTGACACCAAAGATGTTACCCTGCTTAGACGTCTCGTGTTTTGAGAGGCCGGCCAGGCTGCAAATAAACAGAATTGCGGCAACAATGTATGCTGCAGTCACTAATCCGCCAGACATGTTGTTACCCCTTAATTCTTACGAAACATTTTCAGCATGCGCTGGGTGACGGTGAATCCACCGAAGATATTGATGCTGGCAATCAGTACAGCGACGAAGGCAAGGAAAGTCACCCAACCGCCGTGGCCCATTTGCAGCACCGCACCCACCACAATAATGCCGGAGATGGCGTTAGTGACGGACATTAATGGCGTATGCAATGCATGGCTGACGTTCCACACCACGTAGTAACCGACGACGCAGGAGAGCGCGAAGACCGTAAAGTGGGACAGGAACTCAGGCGGTGCCACGTTGGCCAGACAGGCGAACAGCACCACAGCCAATGCCAGCAACAGATATTTGCGCCACGGTGAAACCGGTTTGGCTTCCACTTTTGCTTTTGGCTCAATGGCTGCCTGCGCGGCTTTCGGCGCCGCTGATACCTGAATCGGTGGTGCTGGCCAGGTGACTTCGCCTTCACGAATCACCGTGACGCCGCGCACGACGACGTCATCGAAGTCGACGGTGATTTCGCCGTTCTTCTCTTTGCACAGCAGTTTCAGCAGGTTGACCAGGTTAGTGCCATACAGCTGAGAAGATTGCGTTGGCAGACGGCTAGGCAGATCGGTATAACCGATGATCTTCACGCCGTTGCTGGTCAACGTCACTTGATCAGCTACCGTCAGATCACAGTTACCGCCGGTGGCTGCCGCCAGATCGACAATCACGCTACCCGGCTTCATGCTGGCAACCATTTCAGCGGTAATCAGCTTCGGTGCCGGTTTGCCTGGGATCAACGCGGTGGTCACGATGATATCGACTTCTTTCGCCTGCGCGGCAAACAGTTCCATCTCCGCCTTTATAAAGGCTTCTGACATCACTTTGGCATAGCCATCGCCACTGCCAGCTTCCTCTTCGAAATCCAGCTCAAGGAACTCGGCGCCCATACTCTGCACCTGTTCTTTCACTTCTGGACGCGTATCAAACGCACGCACAATCGCACCGAGACTGCCCGCTGCACCGATTGCCGCCAGACCTGCCACACCCGCGCCGATAATCATCACTTTCGCCGGTGGTACTTTACCGGCTGCGGTGATTTGCCCGGTAAAGAAACGGCCAAATTCATGCGCAGCTTCAACAATGGCACGGTAACCGGCGATGTTCGCCATGGAACTGAGTGCATCCAGTGCCTGGGCACGGGAAATACGGGGTACAGAATCCATCGCCATGACGGTGACGTTACGCGCGGCCAGTTTCTCCAGCAGCGCCGGATTTTGTGCTGGCCAGATAAAGCTCACTAAGGTGCTGCCCGCGCGTGTCAGTTCGATCTCCTGATCGTCTGGCGCATTCACTTTCAACACGATGTCAGACTGCCAGACACTTTCGGTGGTACTGACAGTGGCACCAGCGGCGATAAAGCTCTCATCGTCAAAACTTGCGCGAATACCAGCGCCCTGCTCGACCGTGACGCTGAATCCCAGCTTGATCAGTTGCTCAACGGTCTTTGGCGTTGCAGCAACGCGCGACTCATTGGCTAACCGCTCTTTGGGTATCCCAATTAACATACTGTTTCCTTTCAACAATTAAAGGATGAGGTTCTGTAAGTGGCACAAGCCCATAAGGCTGAAACAGCGTTTCAGCTTTTTATGAGCAAAATGCGCAATGTAACAAAGTCTTTATAACCTACTGAAAATGTGAAAAGTGATCCACAGCGATAACGCACACTTATGACATTCACACTAATATTCAGATGCAAAGATTGAATGCCACGTTTTGCCACTAGTTTTGCGACATAATAAAAAATATTCTGCTGCGCAAAATCGTGTCATGTCGAATTTAGTGTTTTTAAAAACCTTTATTTAACAATACCTTAACTATTATGATGCTATGTGTTACCAGAATAAGTGGTAAAGCGGTCAAAAAAAAGCCATAGCATAGGTAAATGACATGTCGATGAATAATTTGCGGAGATTGTCAATCTTATGCGCATAAATTGGCTGAGACAGGTTGATTATTACATGTAATAATCAGCGGCTAATCTGTTATACATCAAGAGTCCAGCACGTTTTCGTACTCATTTTGCGTAAGGCGAAGGATCATTTTTATGAAGCTGAAGAACACCATTCTGGCGACCACCTTGTTATCACTGTTGGCAGCAAATGCATTTGCCGCCAAAGAGTTGACGCCAGAACAAGCGGCCGCGTTGAAGCCATTCGAACGTATCAATATCAGCGGTCGTTTTAATGCCATTGGTGATGCCACTGATGCCATCTCAAAAGCAGCCGATGAAAAAGGCGCTGACTCCTTCTATGTGCAGGGCATCAATGACACCAACGGTAATGGTGGTAACTGGCGCGTAACAGCAGACCTGTATAAAGCCAATGCACCTAAAGCGGATGACACCACCCAATATCGCATGTTCAATGGTGTTAAAGAGCTGCCTAAAGCAGAAGCGTATCGTTTAGAGCCATTCGATACCGTCTCTGTCAGCGGTTTCTTCTCAAGCCAGCCAGACGTAAATGATGCCATCGCCAAACAGGCAAAAGACAAAGGTGCTGCATCCTTCTTTATTGTGCGTCAGGTTGATGCCAACAACGGCGGTAACCAATACATTACTGCTTATGTTTACAAAGCTGATGCGCCTGAGCGTAAGGTACAAAACGTCTCCGACTCCATCCCAGCAGATTCAGAAGCAGGTAAAGCGGCGCTGGCAGCTGGCGGTGCGGAAGCGAAAAAAGTGGCTATCCCGGGTGTTGCCTCTTCCGATACACCAAGCCGTAGCGTAGGTCGCTTCTTTGAAACGCAAAGCTCTACCGGGCAGCGTTACACGGTGAAACTGGCCGATGGTCGTAGTGTGCAGGAAGTTAACGCCATCACGGCCGCACAGATGCAGCCGTTTGATACGGTGACTTTCTCTGATCACTTCGGCACACCGACAGAAGTGTCTGAAGCCGTTGCCAAACGCGCTGCAGATAAAGGCGCGAAGTATTATCACATCACTCGTCAGTGGTCGAGCCAGAGCGGCGGTAACCTGACTGTGACTGCCGACCTGTTCAAGTAATAGTGATGCGGGGCGAGATGCGTCGCCCTGCTCATCTGTTTGCATAGTCTGTGCGCAGATCTGCATAATCCTGCATTGCCTTCCCTTTTCGCTCTACGTAAAATCCTTCGCCTGTTTTCAGGGTATTCCGTTTCAAAACCGGCCAATTGCCACGTTACACTCCAGCGGAATCGTCACTACCCAGCATACTCTGCTGTCCAGGAATGGTGTTTTGGATAAAAAATTAGGTCTGAGCGCGCTCACCGCGCTGGTACTCAGCTCCATGCTCGGTGCGGGTGTATTTAGCCTGCCGCAAAATATGGCTGCCGTCGCCGGTCCCGCTGCTCTGTTGATTGGCTGGCTGATCACCGGTGTCGGCATCCTGTTTCTCGCGCTGGCCATGCTGCTGCTGACGCGCTTAAAACCCGAACTGGACGGCGGGATTTTTACCTATGCACGCGCCGGATTTGGTGAGTTAGTCGGATTTTGTTCCGCATGGGGTTACTGGCTCTGTGCGGTCATCGCCAACGTTTCTTATCTGGTGATTGTCTTTTCGGCGCTGAGTTTCTTCACCGATTCGCCTGACCACTTGGTATTTGGCGATGGCAATACCTGGCAAGCGATGCTCGGTGCGTCGGTACTTTTATGGCTGGTGCACTGGTTGGTGTTACGAGGTGTGCAAACAGCTGCCAGCATCAATCTGCTCGCTACCCTGGGGAAACTGGTACCGCTGCTGCTGTTTGTGGTGTTGGCTTTGCTCGCATTTAACTACGATCGCTTCCACTTTGACTTCAGCGGCGTCGCGCTAGGCCAGCCACTATGGCAGCAAGTCAAGCAGACCATGTTGATTACCTTGTGGGTCTTCATTGGTGTAGAAGGCGCCGTGGTAGTCTCCGCGCGGGCACGTCATAAGAAAGATGTGGGACGCGCCACCATGCTGGCGGTTATTGCGGCACTGCTGGTTTACTTACTGGTGACCCTGCTTGCACTGGGCGTGGTGCCGCGTGCAGAGCTGGCGCAAATGCGAAATCCCTCCATGGCCGGCTTGATGCAGCATCTGTTGGGGCATTGGGGTAATACGGTGATTGCGGTGGGTCTGATTATTTCCGTGTGTGGCGCGTATTTGAGCTGGACAATTATGGCGGCAGAAGTCCCTTTTCTCGCTGCACAGCAAGGGGCTTTCCCCCGCAGCATTGCGCGACAGAATCGTCACAATTCGCCAGCCGCTTCGTTGTGGCTCACCAACGGCAGCGTGCAGGTTTGTCTGATCCTGATTGCGGTCACGGGCGCGGATTACAATACGCTGCTGACCATCGCGTCAGAGATGATTCTGGTGCCCTATCTGCTGGTGGGTCTGTATTTAATTAAAGTGGTTCGCGGACAAAAAAATCCGTTGGCGATGTCGGTCGGAGTCGGTGCCAGTGCTTATGGATTCTGGCTGCTTTATGCTTCAGGTCCGCTGCATCTGCTGCTGTCTGTGGTGCTGTACGCGCCGGGCTTACTGCTGTTCCTGTATGCGCGACGCGGCGGCCGTGGCAACAAAGTGCTGTCACAACTTGAGCGCATCGCGATTGGATTACTGATTGCGGCAGCACTGCCAGCGATGTGGCAGCTTACGCAGTAATTAGTGAGGTTGAACCGGGATTGAGACGCACAGCAGGTCATCCTGCTGTGTCAGATTCAGCGCTTTACGGTATTCCTGATGAATCGCGTCCAGCTGATCTTCTGACAACGGATAAGGCAGTTGGATGTCAAAACGGCTGATGTGCTGTTGTTCCGCGAGGGTAATCAGTCGTGCGATATTTATCTCGTCACTGACCTGCGTTGAAATGATTTGTAATGCTAATTCTTTCAAATGATCGTCACTTGCGGCTAAGCCGTGAGCGGACTTGCGCGTGACCATGCCAAAAATCGGCATCACGCCGTAAATAGCGTCAACGAAACTCCAGCGTTTTTTGCAGGAAGCAGAAAGAAAGTCGCTGTAATTGAAGCAGATGCGGTCACTGTATCCGGCTGAAGCCAGCTCTTTATCAGACACCCTCGCACTCCTCCTGGTTTTCGTTACGGTTCCGAACCTTGCGCTACAACGCGCCGCTAATAATGGCACATTTCACGGTAAACATACCAGTCAGCCAGGGATATTTCGTGCGATAGCGTAGAGCTCAGGACCAGGAAAAGTTATGCTGATGCCATTCTCATCACTCGCAGTGAAATATGAACAGAATTGTCTATGTGGAAGATGAGCCGGAAGTCGGCGAACTGATCGCCGCCTACCTTGGCCGCCACGATATTGAAGTGACTGTAGAAACGCGCGGTGACCGCGCTGAAGCCACTATTCTCAACGCCGATCCCGACCTGGTGCTGCTGGATATCATGTTGCCTGGCAAGGATGGTATGACCGTCTGTCGCGATTTGCGTGCGCACTGGTCTGGGCCGATTGTGCTGCTGACATCGCTGGACAGCGACATGAACCACATTCTGGCGCTGGAAATGGGTGCCAATGACTACATTCTGAAAACCACACCGCCCGCTGTTTTGCTGGCACGTTTGCGCCTGCATCTGCGTCAGGCGCAGGGTTCCCAGCCCGAAGTCGCGCCAGCCATTCAGAGTTCGCAACGGGTACTGCGTTTTGGTTCGCTGACCATTGACTCCCTCAATCGGCAGGTCTCGCTGTTTGATGAAAACATCACCCTCTCCACCGCCGATTTTGATCTGCTGTGGGAGCTGGCTACGCATGCAGGCCAGATTCTGAATCGTGATGCGTTGCTGAAAACCTTGCGAGGGGTGAGCTATGACGGCATGGATCGCAGTATCGATGTGGCGATATCTCGCCTGCGCAAAAAACTGTATGACAGTGCCACCGAGCCGTTTCGTATCAAAACCATCCGCAATAAAGGTTACCTGTTCGCGCCTCAGGCCTGGGATACCCGCTCCGCATGAGAAAACTCTTTATCCAGTTCTATCTGCTGCTGTTCGTCTGCTTTCTGGTGATGACCTTGCTGGTGGGGCTGGTCTACAAGTTTACCGCTGAGCGTGCGGGCCGCCAGTCAATGAACGATTTGATGGCGAGCTCGCTGTTTTTAATGCGCAGTGAATTGCGCGAGATTCCCCCGCGTGACTGGAATAAAACCATCCGCAATCTCGATCTCGACTTGTCGTTTGAGCTGCATATCGAACCGATGAGTAAATATCAGCTGGATGAGCCTGATATGCGCCGCCTGCGCGCCGGTGAGATCGTCGCACTTGACGATCAATACACCTTCCTGCAGCACATACCGCGCAGCCATTATGTACTGTCGGTCGGCCCGATTCCTTATCTGTTTTATCTGCATCAAATGCGCATTCTGGATATCGCGCTGCTGGCGTTTATCGGTATGTCTTTAGCGCTGCCGGTGTTTATCTGGCTACGACCGCACTGGCAGGAGATGCAGCGGCTGGAAAAAGCCGCGCAACGTTTTGGTCGCGGTGAGTTGGATGTGCGTACCCATTTTGAAAGTACCTCGAGTCTGCACAGCCTCGGCGTGGCGTTTAACCAGATGGCGGACAATATCAATACGCTGGTCGCCAGCAAAAAACAGCTGATTGATGGCATCGCCCACGAGTTAAGGACACCGCTGGTTCGACTGCGCTATCGCCTGGAAATGAGCGATAACCTCAGTGACGCCGAGTCCGCTGCGTTGAACCGCGATGTCGGCCAATTAGAGAGTCTGATAGAAGAGCTGTTGACCTATGCGCGCCTCGACCGCCCGCGTGTCGATCTCAACCTTCAGTCGTTTGATTTGGCGCAGTGGCTGCGAGTGCATATCGAAGATGTACAAACCATGAATCCGCAGGCACATATCGCCCTGGATATTCCGCAACTTGAGAATGTGGGATCCGCCGATACCCGTCTGATGGAGCGCGTTCTGGATAATCTGGTGAACAATGCGCTGCGTTATGCCCATCAGCGGCTGCGCGTTAGCCTGTGGTTTGACGGCGCCATCGGTAATTTACAGGTCGAAGATGATGGGCCGGGTATCCCCCCCGAAGAACGCGCGCGCGTGTTCGAACCTTTTGTTCGTCTCGATCCCAGTCGGGATCGCGCGACCGGTGGCTGCGGGCTTGGGCTGGCAATTGTCCACTCCATTGCGCAGGCACTGCAGGGACATGTCACTATTGAGAGCAGTCCGCTTGGTGGCGCCTGCGTTCGCTTCTGCTGGCCGGTTGATCTACCCTTGCGAGATATTTCGCCCCGTTTACCGTCATAAGGAGCTTTAATTGTGACTTCTGCTTATCAGGAACTTAGCAAAACTTTCCAGCGCCTGGCGCGCTTTGGCCACCTTGGGGCTATCGCCGGTGTCGATATGCAAACCACGATGCCACCCGGCGGCAGCCAGGCGCGCGGTGAAGCCATGGCGGAACTCAGCGTGTTTATGCATGAGCTGTTGACCGATAAACGCCTCGGCGGCCTGTTCGATGCCGCTCAGCAGGAATCGTTGAACGATGTTGAGCAAGCCAACCTGAGCGAAATGCAGCGTGCCTGGCAACAGGCAACGATTCTGCCCGCTTCATTAGTCGAAGCCAAATCGCTGGCCGGTTCGCGTTGTGAGCATGCCTGGCGCCAACAGCGCCCCGCCAATGACTGGCAAGGCTTCTCGGCTAACCTGAAAGAAGTGGTGAAACTCAGCCGTGAAGAAGCACAACTGCGCGCCGATGCACTGGGTGTGTCTCGGTATGACGCGCTGCTGGATGTGTTCGAACCCGGCATGACCAGTGCGCAACTCGACAGTACCTTTGGCGAGTTGAAAAGCTGGCTGCCCGCGCTGCTGCAAAAAGCCGTCGAGAAGCAACAGAAAACCGCCATCGCGGCGCCGGTGGGTCCTTTTGCCATTGAAGCGCAAAAGCAACTCGGTTTGAGTGTGATGAAAACGCTGGGCTTCGATTTCAACCATGGCCGCCTGGATGTCAGCGCTCACCCCTTCTGTGGTGGCGTGCCAGAGGATGTGCGCATTACCACACGTTACAATGAGAACGATTTCCTGAGTGCGATGATGGGCGTGATCCACGAAACCGGCCACGCACGTTACGAGCAGAATTTACCGCAGCAATGGCGTGGACAACCGGTGGCACATGCGCGATCGACCGCCATGCATGAATCACAAAGCCTGTTTATGGAGATGCAGTTGGGCCGCAGCAAGGCGTTCCTGCAGCATATTCATCCGCAGGTCGTCGCCCTGATGGGTGACCAGCCTGCATTAGCGCTGGATAATTTTGTTCGTCAGACACAACGCGTGAAGCCGGGCTTTATCCGCGTGGATGCCGATGAACTGAGCTATCCCGCTCATGTGATTCTGCGTTACGAAATCGAACGTGCGTTGATTGAAGGCGAGATTGAAGTTGATGACATCCCCGCGCTGTGGGATGAGAAAATGCAGCAGTCTCTGGGAATGGATACGCGTGGCAACTATCGCGATGGCTGCATGCAAGATATTCACTGGACCGATGGCGCCTTTGGTTACTTCCCAACGTATACGCTGGGTGCCATGTACGCCGCCCAACTGTTCCAGGCGGTGAAGCGCGCTATCCCACAAGTGGATGATCTGATCCGTAACGGAGAGTTGCAGCCGGTGTTTGATTGGTTACAGCAGAACATCTGGCAGCACGGCAGCCGCTTCCCGACGCAGCAACTGTTGGTGAATGCCACGGGTGAAACACTGAATCCGCACTATTTCCGTCAACACCTTGAACAACGCTATCTCTCTGAGTAAACTGCGCGGCGGCCTGATGGGCCGCCCTTTTCACTTCCTTTACCCGCCTTTGTACATTCCGTTACACGCCGATACCAATGCCTCACGGAAAGACCGAATTGTTTTTCATATAGTTCTTTCACCGGCCCCGCAGTGGGCTACACATGAAAAAATAGTTCGAGGATTTTGCGATGAAAAAATTAGTTGCACTGGTGATCGCCGCTGCTATGGGTATGTCTTCTGTTGCTTTCGCTGCTGAGACCACTACAGCTGCTCCGGCTGCTGCCGCTACCACTACCGCAGCACCTGTTAAGCACAAAGCAGTTCATCATAAGAAAGTTGCCCAGAAAGCTCAGGCAGCTAAGAAACACAAAAAAGTAGCGAAAAAAGCACCAGCGGCTCAGAAAGCTCAGGCTGCTAAAAAGCACCACAAAAAAGCAACCAAGCCAGCTGCACAGAAAGCCCAGGCTGCTAAAAAGCACCACAAAAAAGCAACCAAGCCAGCTGCACAGAAAGCTCAGGCTGCTAAAAAGCACCACAAAAAAGTAACCAAACCAGCTGCACAGAAAGCTCAGGCTGCTAAAAAGCATCACAAAGTGAAAAAAGCGGCTAAATAAGTCGGCCTCTTAGCGCCAACACCGCATTAACGATTGAAAACACCCGGTTATGCCGGGTGTTTATTTACTGGAGTAGCGAAAAATGGTGCGTCGCTATCGCTTCGAAATTATCCTGATTGTGATGATCCTGTGCGGCATTGTTGCAGCCAGCTTTTTTATCTAGTCGTTGTAGCGTGCTGATTACTCCAATATTTCTCCCTTTTTTCCCGCTCTCCGACTATAGTTATCGCTCAAGCGTGATGACAATAACCTCTTCTTATTCTCGCCATTGAGAGAACTATGCGCCTGGCTATCCTGTTACTTGTTGGAATTTTCAGTTTTAACCTCGCAGCACATGCCGATGATGAAGATGGGCCAAGCCCGGAAGACATCAAGACGCTATTTTTTGGTAAAGACCACCGCAAAGCCATTACGGATGTGAGTGCCGCTCCCTGGGATGCCATTGGCCAGCTGGAGACCGAAAGTGGCAACCTCTGCACGGCAACCCTGATATCCGCGCATCTGGCATTAACCGCTGGACACTGCCTGCTCGCCCCTCCGGGTAAATTTGATAAACCGGTGGCGCTGCGTTTTATGTCAGGTGCTAAAGGCTGGCGTTACGAAATACATGATATTGATGCGCGTGTAGAACCTTCACTGGCGCGCAGGCTACAGGCCGATGGTGAGGGCTGGATCGTGCCACCGGGCGCGGCACCTTACGATTACGGGCTGGTTATTTTGCATAATCCGCCGTCGGGTATCGTACCCATCCCCTTATTTGACGGCTCACGCAGCGATTTAACCGATGCGTTGAAAACCACCGAACGCAAAGTGACACAAGCCGGTTACCCGGCTGATCACCTCGATACGCTCTATTCTCACAGCGACTGCCTGATTACCGGCTGGGCGCAACGTGCCGTGCTGTCGCATCAATGCGATACGTTGCCGGGCGACAGCGGATCGCCTCTTCTGCTGAAAAGTGGTGATGGCTGGAAACTGATTGCCGTCCAAAGCTCCGCACCCGCACCGGCGGACCGTTATCGCGCGGATAACCGTGCCATCGCGGTGACGTCGTTCAAAGACAGTCTGGAAGCGCTGGCGAAATAAGTTTTTGCCACTGAATCGCTCACCTTCTTCGCGCCAGGGTGTTTCATGCGCAGTCAGCGATAGTTCACTCACAGAGGCGCAGAAATAGCGCCTCTGTGCTTTTGTTGACTCAGCTAATTTGCTCCATCGCCTGTAGAATGCGCTTATCAGAGATGGGATAAGGTGTGCCCAACTGCTGAGCAAAATAGCTAATCCGCAACTCCTCAAGCATCCAGCGAATCGCCTGAACTTCAGCATCATCCTGACGCTGCGGGGGCAGTTTATTGCGCCATGTCTGCCAAGCCTGCTCTGTGGCTTGCACTTTCAACATGCGCGCACGGTCGCTGTAGGGATCTGACGGCAGTTTTTCAAGGCGGCGCTCGATGCCCTGTAAATAGCGCAACGTATCGCCCAGGTGCTGATAGCCATTCCCGGTGACAAAGCCGCGGTAAACCAGTCCACTCATTTGCGCTTTAATATCAGACAGTGCCAGCGCCAGCGTCATGTCGACACGCCCTTTCAGGAATTTGTTGATATTGAACACGCTGGTCAGAATCTGCTCGACCTGTTTGGCGATAGTGACCACAGTTTCGTTCAATTCAGCACGCACTTTGTCGCGCAGCTGCTCGAAGTTCTCCTGTTGCCATGCCGGACCGCCCGCTTCCGCCATCAGTTTGTCGACACCACAAGCGATGCAGTCATCAATCAGATCCAGCACTTTGCCGTAAGGATTGAAGTACAAGCCGAGTTTAGCTTTGTTGGGCAGTTTCTCGTGCAGATACTTGATTGGCGACGGGATGTTCAGTAACAACAAGCGACGCTGACCTCGCCACATCATCTTTTGCTGCTCAAGCTCGTTGTCGAACAGGCGAATGGCGACACTGTCTTTCTCGTCGACCAGTGCGGGCCAGGCTTTAACCTGATAGCTGCCGCGTTTTTGCTCGTAACTTTGTGGCAAATCACCAAAGCTCCAGATGTGCAGTCCGCTCTGCTCCAGCCCATCGTCCGCGACTTTCGACAGCGTTTCCTGCACTTTCCCTTTCAACACCTGTTTAAGCTGATGCAGATCTTTGCCTTCCTGCAGCTTGCGATTGTGTTCATCCACAATGCGGAAGGTCATTTTCAGGTGATCGGGCACCTGATCCCACTGCCAGGCTTCACGATCAATGGTCACCCCGGTCATGCGGCGGAACTCGCGCTCCAGCGCATCGAGCAGCGGTAACTCCATCGCTTTCACACGACCGAGGAAAGCTTCCGCGTAGTTCGGTGCGGGCACCAGATTACGGCGCGTCGGTTTTGGCAACGATTTAATCAGTGCAATCACCAACTCACGGCGCACACCGGGGATCTGCCACTCAAAACCGCCCTCTTCAATCTGATTCAGCAACGGCAAGGGAATGTGAACGGTAACACCATCGGCATCCGCGCCGGGTTCAAACTGATAGCTCAGTTTCAGCTTCAGATTGCCCTGATGCCAGAAGTTCGGGTAATCGAGCTGGCTGACTTTATCCGCGCCATCTTTGATCAGCATCTGCTTATCAAAACTCAGCAGGTCAGGATTGTCCTTGCTCGCCTGTTTCCACCAGCTATCAAAGTGGCGTGCGGAGACCACATCAGCGCCGATGCGACGGTCGTAGAAAGCAAACAGCGTTTCATCATCCACCAGAATGTCACGCCGACGTGATTTGTGTTCCAGATCTTCCACTTCACTGCGTAATTTTAGGTTGTTACGCAAGAACGCATGGCGTGTTTGCCAGTCGCCTTCCACCAGCGCGTGACGGATAAACAGCTCACGACTGAGTGGCGCATCGATGCGACTGTAGTTGACCTTACGCGCCTGCACGATTGCCAGCCCGTAAAGCGTGACTTTCTCTGTGGCCATCACCGCACCCTGGGCTTTCTCCCAGTGCGGTTCGCTGTAGCTACGTTTAATCAGATGCTGGGCCAGTGGTTCAATCCATTCGGGATCGATACGTGCCGCCACGCGGCCCCACAAGCGGCTGGTCTCCACCAGTTCCGCGACCATCGTCCACTTCGGCTGCTTCTTAAACAGGCCGGAGCCAGGGAAGATGGAGAAGCGGGCATTACGCGCGCCGGTGAATTCCTGCTTCTCATTATCTTTCTGACCAATGTGCGACAGCAATCCGGTCAGTAAGGCGCAGTGCACTTCACGATATGGCGCGGGTTCGCTGTTAACCGGCATGCCTTGTTCGCGTACCACCTGACGCAACTGCGTGTAAATATCCTGCCATTCACGCACCCGCAGATAATTGAGGAAATCGGTTTTACACTGGCGACGGAAGTGATTGCCCGACAGGGCTTTTTGCTGCTCCTGCAGGTAATTCCACAGATTCACAAATGAGAGGAAATCCGACTCTTTGTCAGCAAAGCGCCGGTGTTTTTCATCGGATGCCTGCTGTTTATCACTCGGGCGCTCGCGCGGATCCTGAATCGATAAGGCCGCAGTAATGATCATCGCTTCACGCACGCAACCGAACTTTTGTGCTTCCAGCACCATGCGTGCCAGACGCGGATCTACCGGCAATTGCGCCAACTGGCGGCCAGACGTCGTCAGCTTATAGGTTTCATCTTCACTCAGCGTGATGGCACCTAACTCTTCCAGCAGTCGCACGCCATCCTGAATATTGCGCTTATCGGGCGCTTCAACAAACGGGAACGCGCCGATATCACCCAGGCCAAGCGCGGTCATTTGCAGGATAACCGACGCCAGATTAGTACGCAGAATTTCCGGATCGGTAAACGCCGGGCGACTGAGGAAATCGTCTTCAGAATAGAGACGAATACAGATCCCTTCCGACACACGTCCGCAACGTCCTTTACGTTGATTGGCGGAAGCCTGAGAAATTGGCTCGATCGGCAGACGCTGCACCTTAGTACGATAGCTGTAGCGGCTAATGCGCGCCGTACCGGGATCGATAACGTACTTAATCCCCGGCACCGTCAGTGACGTTTCCGCCACGTTGGTGGCCAGCACGATACGGCGCCCGCTGTGCGACTGGAACACCCGGTTCTGCTCGGCATTCGACAGACGCGCATACAGCGGTAGGATTTCGGTATGCGGGATATCGCGCTTCATCAGCGCATCGGCGGTATCGCGAATTTCACGCTCGCCACTCATAAAGATCAGAATATCACCGCGGCTTTCCTGACCTAACTCATCTACGGCGTCAAAAATCGCCTGCAACTGATCGCGGTCGGTATCGTCAGCGTCTTCCACCATTGGGCGGTAGCGCACTTCGACTGGATAGGTTCGGCCTGAGACTTCAATCACCGGCGCATTATTGAAGTGGCGCGAGAAACGCTGCGGGTCGATGGTCGCCGAGGTGACGATCACTTTCAAATCGGGACGGCGCGGCAGCAGCTCACGCAAATACCCCAGCAGAAAATCGATGTTCAGACTGCGTTCGTGCGCTTCATCGATGATGATGGTGTCATATTGCAGCAACTGACGATCCTGCTGGATTTCCGCCAGCAGAATACCGTCGGTCATCAGCTTCACCTGGGTGGTGTCGCTAACCTGATCGTTAAAGCGCACTTTGTAGCCGATAGTGCCGCCGAGCGAGGTTTCTAACTCATCGGCAATACGGTTGGCGACCGTACGCGCGGCCAGTCGGCGTGGCTGCGTATGACCAATCAACCCTTTCACACCTCGTCCGAGCGCCAGGCAAATCTTCGGCAACTGGGTCGTTTTTCCTGAACCGGTTTCCCCGGCCACAATCACCACCTGATGATCGCGAATCGCCTCAGCAATTTCTTGCTGCTTTTGACTGACCGGCAGGTTTTCCGGGAAAGTGATGCGTGGCGTGGCCGCCGTGCGCTGGGCTATGCGCTGTTCAGCGGCAGCAAATTCAGACTCTAATTCTGTCGCAATACCTTGCTGCGCGGCTGGATTTTTCACCTTCGCTGCGCCATGCAGGCGACCTTGCAAACGCTGGCGATCGCGCAGCGTCAGATTATCGAGCCGCGACCAGAGCGGCGCCAAAGGGGAGGTTTGGGATGATGACATAGTGATGCGTTACCTGTTGTCGCGGCGAGCCTGGCAAAGTGCGCTCTATACCGGCTTAAATTTCCCGGCGGATTCAATCAATTATTGCCCGGCATGATAGCACACTCTGGAAAACCTCACCTGACCGGACGTGCGACCTTATTCAATAATTTCGAACATAGGTCTCGAAATATTGCGCTTTTACCTCGCGGAGGAACTCCGTAGAGTGTAACGCATTGAGCGGTAAGCCAACCGCGTAACGCACAGGAAAATACCATGAGCAAAGTTTTAGTTCTGAAATCAAGCATTCTGGCCGGTTATTCTCAGTCAAACCAACTGGCTGACTTCTACGCTGAAGAAGCGCGCGCCAAAGGCAATGAAGTGACCGTTCGCGATCTGGCTGCTCAGCCAATTCCGGTTCTGGATGGCGAGTTGGTTGGCGCACTGCGTCCTTCCGATGCTCCGCTGTCTCCACGTCAGCAGGAAGCCCTGGCGCTGTCTGATGAGCTGATTGCAGAACTGCAAGCGCATGACACTGTGGTTATCGCTGCGCCAATGTACAACTTCAACATCCCGACTCAGTTGAAAAACTACTTCGACCTGATCGCACGTGCTGGCGTCACCTTCCGTTACACCGAAGCGGGCCCGGAAGGTCTGGTCACCGGTAAACGTGCCGTGATCCTGTCCAGCCGTGGCGGTATCCACAAAGATACCCCAACCGATCTGCTGACCCCATACGTGAAATTGTTCCTGGGCTTCATCGGCATCACCGATGTGAACTTCGTGTTCGCGGAAGGTATTGCTTATGGTCCAGAGGTGGCAACCAAAGCGGCTAACGACGCTAAAGATGCCATCAAGCAAATTGTTGCTGCGTAATCTTAAGAACGTGATGAATACCCGAGAATAATGGGTATGATGCCATCTTTGCCGGGCCTGAGTGCCCGGCTTTTTTATGGCTGTTTATTACCCATTTTGGCGTTACTTACGTAACCACTGCCCGTTGATGCCGCGCACATATTCCCCGCTGCCCGCGCGACTCACCAGTTTCTCTCCTGCGATACGCGCCACTTCGCTGGTAGAGAGATTATTCTGCTGCGCGACGCGCTGATATTGCTGCGTACGGCCATCGTTAATCCGTTTCACCAGCGCCAGCGTTTCATCGTCTTGCTGACGCGCCGCCACATAGCCACTGAGTGTTTCACCGACGCGGCCCTGCTGCCGCGCTTCATCCAGCGTCAGTGCCCAGGCTGAAGGCACCAGCAGCAGCGCCAGCAACCATGCCATCGCTTTTGATTTCATCATGCCGCTCCTCAAAACAGGCCGCTTTGGTTTTTCAGCAACGCTTCCACATCTTTATCGACCTTGATGTGGATTTCATGTTCGATCTTCACGTTCATATTGATGGTGATCGGCTCTTTCGGTGCCGCCACTTCAATGCGCGGCACGCAACCGATCAGCGGCAGCCCAGCTGCCAACACCAGCAATGCCCTGAGGCTCATGGTTGGGGATCCTTCTTCGATGGCAGGGTGGCATTTTGTTCCACCCAGGATTGCAAATTATCGCCAAAGCGCAGGCTGCGCCACAGCTGGAACAGATTTTCCTGATGCCGATAGTTGAGATTGATTGATTGTCGGCGATTACTAAACTGACTGGTGCCTTTCACTTCGGACTGCATCGTAAGATTGCCGAAGTTATCGAGATCTAATGTTGCCCACGAACGGGAAATCTCCATGTAGCGCAGCCAGTCCATGGCGGCTCCCGCAGCAAAATTATTGCTGACGATGGCATCGGCCATATCTTTGTCCATACGGAACGTCAGCGGGCCGCTATTGGCGATCCAGCCTTTCTCAATCAACCATTGTGGATTATTCACCCACAGCGGCAGCTCGCCATTCACTTTGCCCGACATGGCAAACTGCTTCGGTTTGATTGCCGTGATCAGCCTGCTGAGATCAATCTCGCGCAGTGAAACGCGCGCGGACTCATGCTGCGGCATCCTCAGCTCTGGCATGCTGACATGACCGCCCAGCAGATCGAGATTGACGTTGCTCAGCGTGAGCGGCTGGCGCTCCTGCCATGGATAGTGACCCTGCAGATCGGCGGTAATGTTCTGCAAGGCAAACTGATTTTTGACTTCGGCGATGCGCAGTGAAACCGGACCGCGCCGCCCTAACTGCCATTGGTGATCCTTGAGGCGGAATGGCAGCGTGAAGTCGATGCCATTGATTTCGCTGTCCGGCATCCACACGCTGCCTTGTTTCACTGCCCAGAAACCACCGGCTTCGAAGCCCTGTTGGGTGGCCGCAGAAAACGCCATTTGTGCCCGCAGTTCACCTGACTGAATGCGCATCTTCAAATCGCTGCTGAGCAGCGGCTGGAACACGGCTAATGACTGCGCGGGCCACCAGGCTTCACCACGCAGACGTTCACCATCCCAGCGACCGTGAACCCGCACCGGGCCGATATCCTCAGCAGTCAGTTGTCCACGCCAGATAAAGCGACTCGGATCGCTGCCTTTGGCCTCAAAGCGCAGTTCTGAAGGCGGCAACCAGCCGCCATAGCTAAACTGCGTCTGACCGGATTTCAGGGTAAAACCCCCGTTGAAAGCCGGATGCGCAACGTCTCGCTGCCAGCGCACCGGTGCGGTCAAGGTCAGGCGCGGTTTATCAACCTGCACCATGCCATAAGCCAGTTGATCAAAACCGGTGTTGAGTGTGTCCAGGCTGATTAATGTATCCTGCCAGCTGCCCGTGCCCTTCACATCCCATTTGGCATTGAGTGGCTGCATCAATCCATCGCCCCAGTATCGCCAGTTCCAGCGTCCGCTGTCTGGCCAAAAATCGCTGGCGCGGCCATCAAGATGCAGCGTGAAGCGACCAAAGTTGGGATCGTGTGCCTTTAAAATGGCCTGCAGACGGCCATTAATGCCGCGCGAAGCCAGCGTGACACCCGCCAGCGGCCAGCGCGCTTCGTCCACTTCCAGCGTCGACAGCAAGCGTCCACGCAGGCGCAGCAGTGCGCCTTGTTTGAACGTGATTTGCGGGTCAGTCAGCATGCCGTGTAGCATTCCCGGCATACTGCCGAATAACTGCAGATCGGCAAACTTACTTTCGCCGGTTAGCTGGAACGGTAACGCGCTGTCAGTCAGGCTCACTGTGCCCGGCCCGACACTCAGCACCAGGTTTCCCTTACCTCCGCGCCCCGTGGTGAGCAGGTTAAACCGTCCGCTGACTTGAGTGTTTTCCAGCCCCTGCTGCCAGTGCTCCAGCGTGAGCGCCAGACCGCCCGACAAAGGCTGATCGGCTAGCGGCCAGCGCCAATGTCCCTGGGTGATACGAATCTGCTGTGCATCGACCTGCCAGGGTAACTGTAACAAAGGCTGATCGTCGCCCTGTTGATTTATCACCAGCGTGCCCTGCTGCTGCTGCCAGTTAAGCGTCACTGCCAGCGGCTGCGGCCACTGCGCCAGATTGACGTCGCTGCTGAGTTCGCCCGCAATCGGTAACCCATTGGCAAAGGTGGGCAGCGTTAACTCTCCGTGCAAATCGAGCGGTTTTGGCAGCAGAGGATGGCTGAGCTGGAGTTGTGCGATCTGCAGTTGCTGCCCTTGCAAACGCGCATCAACCCGGAGGTTATCGCCCTGATAGTGCAACTGCTGGACGGTTTTATCGAAGCTGAGATCAAAACGACCGGCATATTGCTGCCAGGGTAAAATACTCAGTTGCTCCAGATGGATATCAGCGCCCGGCAGCATCTGTTGCCATTCGGCCAGACTGCGCGGCGCACCACTGGCATCGCTCTGTGGCAGGGCTTGCAGGCAATCACTATTAAGCTGCACGGTCTGTGCACTGAGCTGCCAGCGTTTATCTTGCCAACCCAGCGCCACATCTTTCACTGTCGCCAGTTCGCAATCACCGGCCAGATAGCGTACCGCCGGAAAATGCACGCCGCCGTGATGCCAGCGCGGTGAGCCATTGAGCTCCATGCGGGTATTCTCCGGCAGCCAGATCCCCGCCAGACGCGGCAACCATTGCGTCAGCGTCAGCAATAATCCCAACAGCAGCAGTATCAGCGCCAGTAGCGCAGCAAGTGTTCGACGGAGGCCCCGCGACATGGCAGTTAACTATCCTGTTCTTTACGCAATCCTGACGGAGATGATGTCATGTTATGCCCGGCAAATGAAGGTGTTACCTGTATAGCCTGGCTGAAGATCAGCAAAATGATGTAGAAAACGTTATTCTGTGAGGATACCGACGTTGCATTTTTCAGGAGCGAAATAATGAAAGTTGCGGTTTACAGTACCAAACATTACGACCAGAAATACCTCGAACACGTCAATGCCAGCTTTGGATTTGAGCTGCAATTTTTTGACTTCCTGCTCAGCGAAACCACCGCCAAGAATGCCGCCGGCTGCGATGCCGTGTGCATTTTCGTCAATGATGATGGCAGTAAAGAGGTGCTGGAAGAGCTGGCAGCACTGGGCGTGAAAACGATCGCGTTACGCTGTGCCGGGTTCAATAATGTCGATCTTGCCGCAGCCGAAAGTCTGGGCCTGCAGGTGGTGCGTGTACCGGCCTATTCGCCGGAAGCCGTGGCGGAACATGCGGTGGGTTTAATGATGACGCTGAATCGCCGCATTCACCGCGCCTATCAACGCACACGTGATGCTAACTTCTCACTGGATGGGCTGACCGGCTTTAATATGCACGGCAAAACGGCGGGTGTCGTTGGCACCGGTAAAATCGGCGTGGCAACCTTGCGCATCCTGAAAGGCTTTGGCATGCGTTTACTGGCGTTTGACCCTTATCCAAACGCTGCGGCACTCGAACTGGGTGTCGAGTATGTCGACCTCAAAACGCTGTTTGCCGAATCCGATGTGATTACGTTGCATTGCCCAATGACGCCGGAAAATCATCATCTGTTGAACGCGCAAGCCTTTAACCAGATGAAAGATGGCGTGATGATCATCAACACCAGTCGTGGTGGCCTGATCGACTCACAGGCAGCCATTGATGCGCTGAAGCAGCAAAAGATAGGTTCGCTGGGTATGGACGTGTATGAAAATGAACGCGATCTGTTCTTTGAAGATAAATCGAATGATGTGATTCAGGACGATGTGTTCCGTCGCCTGTCAGCCTGCCATAACGTGTTGTTCACCGGCCATCAGGCATTTCTGACCGCCGAAGCCCTGACGGCGATTTCCGAAACCACGCTCAGCAATTTAAGTCAGCTTGAACGTGGCGAAACCTGCCCGAATTAGGTGAAAGCGTAAAGAGGCTGCGCCTGCCTCAGCGGGCGCACTGCCCACCCATCAGCGCCTGCTCGTCACAACGACGGCCGTTGGCTAACTGGCACATGCCAATACGCGATCCATCCAGCTGGCGTGAAAACGCCAACGTTCCCCCGGCATTACTGCAATTCACTTCGGCCATGGAGGCCATCACAACATGTGGTTGAACGTGTGCTGCGGTAGCCTGTTGCGGTGGTTCGTCATCACTGTTGCTGCTGCAGGCAGAAAGTAACAGTGCTGCACCGGCCAGCAGTAAGGTAGCGGCTTTCATCGGTCGGGCTCCGGGGAGTTGGGCGTAAAAGAGCCACCAGCATATGTCAGGTAGGTTAAGGGATCGATAGGTGACACAGCTTTTTACAAATTTTTTTATCGCCTTTTGCAAGCAGAATTATCCTGATTGGATCTGATTAGCCTTTTTCACCGAAACAATCCTATTTTTCAATGCGTAAGGAGGAATCATGCTAAAGGACATGTTGATCCGTATTGCGCTCGCCGGCATTTTGGGTGGGCTGATTGGTCTCGAACGTCAGATGCGCGCCAAAGAGGCCGGTTTACGCACCCATATTTTGGTGGGTATCGGTAGTGCCATGTTTATGCTGGTATCGAAATATGGCTTCGCCGACATGCTTGATAGTGATCACGTGGCGCTCGATCCCAGCCGAATTGCGGCACAGGTCGTGAGCGGGATGGGCTTCCTGGGTGCCGGGACCATCATCATTCAAAAACAAGTGGTCAAGGGTTTAACCACCGCCGCAGGCTTGTGGGTCACCGCAGCGATTGGCCTGGTGATTGGTAGCGGCATGTATGAAATTGGTATCTATGGCACGGTGTTAGCGCTGGTGGTGTTAGAGACCTTCCGCCGCATCAGCCATTGGCTGATCGGTCGCCATCATACCTTGATGGTGCACCTCAAACCCAAAAGTGTGCCGCTGGTGTTGCTGGTGCTGCAACGCGAAAATATTCGCTATGGTCATATCGCCGTGGTGAATCGGGATGAAGAAAACGGCCTGTGTGAACTCAGCGTAGAGGTGACATTGTCACGCAATGCCGCAATTCACGCTATTTACGATAAAGTGATGGAGATCAAAGGCGTTCAGTCACTGGAAATGATGTAAAAACCGACAACTTTAGATGGCAGTGCGTTCACCTGACGCCACCACACAGATGAAAAAGTCCTGTTAACCCCCTTTGCTAAACTGAATCATTACCCCCGTAAAGTTTCGGGTTTCTCAGCGTAGCAAAGGACGATTTATGATTACCGTCGACGGCAACGGTGCGGTGGCTTCGGTGGCTTTCCGCACCAGTGAAGTGATCGCCATTTATCCCATCACACCCAGCTCCACCATGGCTGAACTGGCCGACAGTTGGTCTGGCGAAGGTCGCCGCAATATCTGGGGTGATATCCCCCGCGTGGTGGAGATGCAATCAGAAGGCGGTGCGATCGCCACCGTGCACGGTGCATTGCAAACCGGCGCCCTTTCCACCACGTTCACGTCATCACAGGGCTTGCTGCTGATGATCCCAACACTGTATAAACTGGCCGGACAGTTAACGCCGTTTGTTCTGCATGTCGCAGCGCGCACTGTTGCCACGCATGCGCTGTCGATATTTGGCGATCACTCCGATGTGATGGCCGTTCGCCAGACCGGATGCGCGCAGTTGTGTGCCTCCAGCGTGCAGGAAGCCCAGGATTTCGCACTGATTTCACAGATGGCTTCACTGAATAGCCGCGTGCCCTTTATTCACTTCTTTGACGGCTTCCGCACCTCACATGAAATCAACAAAATCGTGCCGATCAGCGATGAAAAGTTGCAGGCATTAATGCCGAAAACCGCGATTGCCGCGCATCGTGCACGCGCACTGACGCCGGATCACCCAACGATCCGCGGCACCTCTGCCAACCCTGACACCTATTTCCAGTCGCGCGAAGCCACCAACCGCTGGTATGACGCCTGCACCGGCCATGTTGAAGCCGCTATGGACGCGTTTGCTGCTGAGACAGGCCGCCGCTATCAGCCGTTTGAGTATTATGGCCATCCGCAGGCTGAGCGCGTGATAGTGATGATGGGATCGGGCTGCGGCACCGCCGAAGAGGCGATTGACGTCCTGTTACAACGCGGCGAAAAAGTGGGATTGGTAAAAGTGCGCCTCTATCGCCCCTTCTCTGCGGCACATCTGATCAACGCGCTGCCTGCTTCCGTTCAGCGCGTGGCGGTGCTGGATCGCACCAAAGAGCCTGGTGCACTCGGTGAACCGCTGTTTCTGGATGTGATGACTGCGCTGGCTGAAGCCTTTAGCCGGGGTGAACGCCCGACGCTGCCGAAGGTGATTGGCGGACGCTACGGTCTTTCATCGAAAGAGTTTGCCCCTGATGCTGTGCTAGCCGTGTTTCGTGCGCTGCAACGTGAACAGCCGCCTGCACGTTTCACCGTGGGTATTTATGATGATGTCACGCACTTATCGCTGCCGATGGAAGCTAATATCGTGCCAAATCAGGCACGACTGGAAGCGCTGTTTTACGGCCTCGGCAGTGATGGCAGCGTGAGCGCCAGCAAAAATAATCTGAAGATCATCGGCAATGCCACGCCGTGGCATGTGCAAGGCTATTTCGTCTATGACTCGAAAAAAGCCGGCGGCCTGACCGTTTCCCATCTGCGCGTCAGTGAGCATCCCATCCAGTCAGCCTATCTGGTGCAGCAGGCGGATTTTATTGGCTGCCATCAACTGCAATTTATCGACAAGTATTCGATGCTTGATCAGCTAAAACCGGGCGGCATTTTTCTGCTGAACACGCCTTATGCCGCCGATGAAGTCTGGTCACGCTTGCCGCAGGAAGTACAGAGCCAGCTCAACGATAAACAGGCACGTTTCTTTGTCATCAACGCGGCGCGCATCGCGCGTGAATGCCAGCTTGGCGCGCGCATCAATACCGTGATGCAAATGGCATTCTTCCAGTTGACGCAGATCCTGCCCGGTGACAGTGCCTTAACGGAACTGCAAAATGCCATTGCACGCAGCTACAGCAGTAAAGGCGAGGAGCTGGTGCAGCGTAACTGGCAGGCCCTGGCAATGGCACAGCAAGCGCTGGAAGCGGTGCCGCTGCAGGCGGTTGATCAGCACAGCCCGCACCGTCCGCCGGTGGTATCCGATAGCGCACCGGATTTTGTCAAAACCGTCACCGCTGCCATGCTGGCGGGCTTAGGCGATAAACTCCCGGTGTCAGCACTGCCGCCGGACGGCACCTGGCCCGTCGGCACCACACAGTGGGAAAAACGCAACATTGCGGAAGCGATCCCCATCTGGCAACCCGACCTTTGTACGCAGTGTAACCACTGCGTAGCAGCCTGCCCACACGCGGCGATTCGTGCCAAAGTCGTCGCGCCTGAGGCACTGGATTCCGCACCGGATTCCCTCGCCTCACTGGACGTCAAATCGCGCGATATGCGCGGCCAGAAATACGTGTTGCAGGTGGCGCCTGAGGATTGCACCGGCTGTAATCTCTGTGTGGAAGTATGCCCAGCCAGCGATCGCCAGCATCCGGAAATTAAAGCCATCAACATGCAGTCCCGCCTCGAGCATGTCGAAACTGAAAAGGCGAATTACGATGCGTTTCTTGCGCTGCCGGAAATCACTGCGGAACAGCTGGAGCGTATTGATATTCGAACATCGCAGCTGATCACCCCCCTGTTCGAATACTCAGGTGCCTGCTCCGGTTGCGGGGAGACGCCGTACATTAAATTACTGACGCAGTTGTATGGCGATCGCCTGTTGATTGCCAATGCCACCGGCTGCTCATCCATTTATGGCGGCAATCTCCCTTCCACGCCTTACACCACCAACGCAGAAGGACGCGGCCCAGCATGGGCAAATTCTCTGTTTGAAGATAACGCTGAGTTCGGACTCGGCTTCCGCTTGAGTGTCGATCAGCAAAAACAGCGCGCGCTCCGTTTGTTAGATCAGTGCGCGCCGCTGTTGCCTGATGACTTAGTGGCGGCACTTAAACAAGAGAATGTACTGACATCGCTACGTCGTGAGCAAATTGCGCAACTGCGCCAGCAGTTGTCTGCCTCATCATCAGCGCACGCTGGCGAATTGCAGGTTATCGCCGATGCGCTGGTTGAGAAATCGGTCTGGCTGATTGGCGGTGATGGATGGGCCTATGACATCGGCTATGGCGGTCTTGATCATGTAATGAGCCTGAGCGAAAACGTCAATGTGCTGGTACTCGATACCCAGTGCTACTCCAATACCGGCGGACAAGCCTCCAAAGCCACGCCGCTCGGTGCAGTGACCAAGTTTGGCGAGCAAGGCAAGCGCAAAGCACGTAAGGATTTAGGCGTTGCCACCATGCTTTATGGACATGTGTATGTGGCCCAAATCTCGCTGGGCGCGCAGTTGAATCAGACGGTGAAAGCGATTCAGGAAGCTGAAGCCTGGCCCGGCCCATCGCTGATCATCGCTTACAGTCCGTGTGAAGAGCACGGCTACGATCTTGCCTACAGCCATGAGCAGATGCGATTGTTGACCACCAGTGGATTCTGGCCGCTGTATCGTTTTGATCCGCGTCGGGCCGAGCAAGGCAAAGCGGCACTGGCGCTGGACTCTCGCCCGCCCACCTCGGTGCTGGAAGAGGCGTTGATGAACGAGCAGCGTTTCCGCCAGTTGCAAACCCGTGAACCGGAAGCCGCTGCGCAGCTATGGCAGGAAGCAACCGAAGCCGCCAATCAACGCTATCAGCGACTGGCGGAAATGGCCGGTAAAGCAGAGAAAAGTGACTAAATGAATCAAGCCCGGCGCGCGGGCCGGGCTTGATATTTCAACAGGGTTGAAGCTGAATGATCGCCATTTCAACCGCGCGATTTGGCGAGCCGGTGAGTTCCCGATAGCGCAGTTGCAGATTGCGCAATTCCGTCGCTACCACCTCTTTTTCTGTTGCTGATCCGCGCTGCGCCAGCTCGAGATAACATTGCCCGACTAGCCGGCACGCTTCTTCAAAAACCATGTCGTACGTTTGCATCTGCCTCTCCTCACCTTTAGAAACTAAAGAAAATACTTCATCCATCCTGTCAGGCAGCGATGCGCACAATCTTTACCCAGATCAATAAATGGGCAGATTGTTCTGGCAACGTGTGCGGTTTTATCGCAGGAAACCGTGAAAAGAGATCACATCAGACTGGCATTCGCCTGCGCAATCCGTACCATACGCACTCATGTGATAGGGGTTTATTGCCGCTGAAGCTCCATTCAGCCGCCAACGGCCCATGCGTTCATTCTCAAGCGTGAAAATAATGTCATAAATCAATAAGTAACGATGAAATAACTATATAACCTGAACAAATTAGACAGTTACTGCAAGTTCTTGGCAGTATTGGATATTGATGATATCTAAGTCGGTTAAAATATCGTGTAAGTAAGCCATTCTATACTAAACACCAATGACAATGCCCCATTTAGTGGTCTGAAATAGATCTTTGCCCCTGATTCTGCCCCCGTTTAACTCCCTGGATGGATCGTTAACTCCCCCAATCGCTGAATTATTACTCTTTATGTAACATTAAAACTACGTGCGCATCCGTCACTTTTATCATGTTGTGCCAGGCTTAAAGTCGATTCCTCATAAATGGAGATTAAAATGAATAAAGTTGCCTGGATCGCAGTAATGTTACCTCTCAGTTTTGGCACTTATGCTGAAACTGGCGGATTTGAAGCGGGTAAAACCCCACCCCCTCAGAGCAAAGAAGATGCAGGTTACAAAGGATCCGAAGACACCTCGGAAACACCGGTCACACTGATCAAAGATTTCCGCCAGGGCGGTTATGTCACTCTTGAGGGTTACATCGTTAAAAAAGTGAAAGGCGACATTTATCAGTTTCGTGACAGCACGGGCACGGTGAATATTGACGCCCCAGTAGCTACCTTCAAAAGCAAAACCTTCAATTCTGAAGATAAAATTCGCGTCAGTGGCAAGGTGTTTGGCAAAGGTAAAAATGCGCATTTGAAAGTTTCACGCATAGACGAACCCTGAAAATTACCCGCATGCTCCTGCTCATTCCGGGCAGGGGCCTGAACCCATTAAGAACATGCGCTATCTCAAATGGCTAGAGTGTGCATCCATAATATCCCGTCGTTCAAAGCATGACTTCGCCAGCACACACCGAATAAGTTCACTATTACTTTCATTAAACATCCATCCCTCACGCTTAGATTACATGATGGCAAACCTGGTTTTTAATGATTGCGAATCTGACTATAGCAATTTGATTACAGGATTTTTGATTGTTTAACTTTGATCTTGGGGAAGAGGTAAGCTTCACTCTGTTAAGCTAATTATTTCATTGCGTTAGGCCATTAACATCGCTTAGATTTATCAGTGTCATAATAGGCATTATCTTAATAAAATTATTTAGTCATGACTCAATCTTCCCGCTTCGCATGCAATCCCATTATTTCGGTCTAAACTGTCTTTATCGCTACCACTTTCCTGTGATATCGATAAAACTCCGTTTGATCATGATTCGCACTCTTTGTGCAGGCCCGGCTCGCCACCAGCTCCGGGCTTTTCTTTTAAATGAAGATTCTCATACACTTCTGTTTTTGAATCTTTCATTGATTCTAAAACGAGCATTCACGGAGCATTTTGAAAGATAGAATCAAAACAGAGACGCTGTACATAAACCAAGCGCGCTTTTCCACTTGATGAGGATTTAGCATTTGAATGCATTTCTGCCAGGTTCAATGCGATTCTTCCGGCTTGAAATGTGCTTTTTTAATGACTGTCAGCCGATGCAAGTATTATGTGTTTTTTACTTTCAGGCAATTACAGTGGTGCACAATAACCCTATTCACTACACGTTCACCTGCCCCTGACGGGTGTTTTTTGTACTCAACTGGGAATGATTGCATCACTACATGCAATAAAATGTAAGATGCGTGATATCAGAAAGTACAATCATTATCCCAAAATTTGCCCGCTATTGAACTCACCCGTAGTGCGATCTTTCTTCCTGCATGGTCTACAGTTGTCGGTAAATAAAATTCCTCCTGAATGAGAAAACAGGTCCGTATGAGATACCTGACGATTCCTGCGTTAACGACGGTGCTTTTGCTTGCAATAATTTTTCTGATCCAGGCACAATGGATTTCCATGATGTGGTAAAACGTCTTATCATGGCAGAACAATAAAAAGAAAAATGATTACCAGACACTCTCCGCACAGGCTGGACTCAAGGGCATTCTGTTTTTTTTTGCGTCAAAGCCTGTAAACCTCAATGAAAAGTCAATTTTCATGCTGTTAATGTTCGCACAAGATTACTTCAGTTAAAGTCAAAGGATTCTCTATCCGAATTATCTTATCTAGCGCTTTGAGTGTCTTTCTTTTGACTTTTTTGCACTGCCCCCCTAACCGAATCACCTTCTTCCAGCCACCATCAAATGTCAAAACATCAACTTTTCTCACTCTTTATTGCCGCTTCGCTAGCGTTTAATCAGTTCCAGTCTATTTTCAATAGGTCGCCTTTTACTTCCCTGTTTAGACGACACAACTCTTATTGGAAATGTTTGGCATACATTGATGCCGCCCGGGTGACAGGATTCTCCCGGGCTTTTTATTTACTGCACCAGATTGGCGATCCATCTTGCCCTTTTATGGCCGTGACCTCATGCGTTACAACGCCAAGGATAGCCATATCTTCCAGTAAATTTTCTTCCAGAATCAATACTTCATCCGTTATTACCCGGTGTGGATGTGTGTATAGGTTTCCCCACTCATACATCAGTGACATATCCAGCAAAACCATATCCCCATCTCGGGCCGGAGTCGTTCATCAATGATGCAGGTCCGCCCCTGAAACTTAAACAAATAACATGTTGAGCTTGTGGGTAGCAGCTGCTGCAGAGGGTTTAGTCAAAATGTCACCTCGCAACGGGCAGGTCCGAAAAGCGGGTTGTGTACGCCGGGGACAACATTTCCCGCTTCATGGCCCATGTTTTCTGCATTCCCTGTCCTGCAAACCCTAATTTCCCCTTCCCGCTCTGGTTAAGGCCGTCAACAACTCGCATCAGCGCATCACTGTTGGCCTGTGGTTTGTAGTCCTCCAGTACGCGGCAGTTACGGTCCCCCGTTAGGTTCATAAATGCTTCGTCGATCGAGTAAATTTCGACGGACGGCGCCATGTCTTCCAGCGTCGTCATCACCCTGTTGCTCATGTCCGCATACAGCACATAATTCGAGCTAAACACATGGACCTTATGACGTCTGAACTCATCCTTGAGCTTGAAGTACGGTGCCCCCATAGGCAGTTGCAGAGCTTTCGCTTCTGCCGATCGCGCGATGACGCAGCCATCGTTATTCGACAGCATCACCACCGGCTTACCACGCAGATCAGGCCTGAACATCGTCTCGCAACTGGCGTAGAAGGAGTTCACATCCACCAGGGCAAACATAAACGGCCCATCGCCTTAATGGAGTGTCTGACCACACCGGAGATCTCAAACTAATCAGCATCGGGGATCGGGATAATGGCGAGTGCAGCATTCATGGGTTTGTGATGCAGGAATGGCCGGGTCATCAGTTGCTTCACGGTGAACTCGCCGGCAATCGCTGCCACGGTGATATCCCCATGCTCCGCGCTGACGGAGCTGTCTACCACCAGCATGTCACCATCGTTAATACCACCCTCGATCATAGAATCACCACTGACCCGGATGAAGTAGGTCGAACAGGGATGGCTGCCCAGCAGATTATTAAGGTCTAACCGCTGTTCGACATAGTCCTGAGCCGGCGAAGGAAAGCCACACGGGACTCTGGCAATAAAAAGCGGTAACTCCAGTATGGCGCGAATTTCCGCTAGTCTAAAAAACTCCATAAAAATCGCCCTGATAAGAGCTGTATATATAAACAGTAATCGTAAACAGCAGACTCGATCAAAGCGGGCATGAATACTTTTTCCAATGGTGTTGTGGGTAAAGGGGATTTAATGTCAGGTGTGCGGAGTGTTTCTGTCTGCTGGGGCGGAAATCATGAGCGCGAAAATGATAGTTTTTGAGCACATTTCAGGCCGTCTTAAACAAGAGATAATCAGCAATAAGCGCTGGCCGCTTCGGTTAAATCTCTGAAATTAAGTTTTTTGATTGTTAATCAGTATGCTTTATTGGAAATTACTGGAATTTTATCGCTTTTGTTAACACATCCTACCACCCGCAAATTAATGGACTATGTTATGAGGGCCAGTCGTTGACTGGCAGCACTGCACACAGGATGCGTTTCATACGAGAGAGACATTCCTTAGCCACTGCTTTTTGGCCCGCCTTGTGCGGGCTTTTTTTAGCTTACTCCCCCCTGCACCACGCGGTTGATAACGGGCAGCCCACAGGAGTGGCGTTTCGGCATGGAGGCTTACCGTCTATTTCAACTCCATGTAAAACCCCTGACTTCGTTCTTCGGCTACGCTTTTAGTCTCTGAAATGTGCATTACGCTTAGTGAGCAAAATGCCTGGGCGGGAACGCTGGGACAAAAATGGAGCGTGCTCAGTAGGTGAATCATCAGTACGCAGCCTTGGTGATTTCAGTGATGACCGACATGCTACCGGCATGGCTTCGTATTTTGACTGTGTACCGTCTGGTTGGCTGAGGTGACTTATAGATTTTTCACCAGGATCCGTTGTCATACTGAATATTGTGGCCATCACCGTGCTCACGATAGGCTTGTCAAAGTTTCTGAACGGTTTTTTGAAATACCTGCCCCTGCGCTCTGCAGGCAGTAAAATTCAGGAGTTTCCATCAGGCTGACATTATCAATTTAGCGGTTCGTGGTGGATGTAGGCAGGTTTTCATCGATTCAAATTCTCGTGTTATGACGCACAGGAGATTGAACGTGCGATACCTGATTATACCGGCTGTCACCACCATGCTGGTTCTGATGGTTATCTTTCTGTTGTAAACCCGGTAGGGACCCACGCCCTGGTGACTCGACGCATCAGAGCGGGCAAATAAAAACTAAAATTTAGTAGTCAGCACTCTGCATGAACCGGATTCAAGGCTGGTTCATGCTTTTTTTTTATGTAAACAAAAATACCACCGATATGTTGGCGGGTTTCAGCCTGTAACCGGTTCATCCGTTGGGATTGAACACCTGGAAAGCCCTCTCCTCCCCCTCCCGAAGGGAAATATCCCTGAAGGTCGTTGTGTGCATCTCGATCCATTTGTTGGCGGCGCGTAGCGAGTAGCGCCAGTTCAGACGATTGAGTTCTTCGACAAAATCGAGTGTCCTGATGGTATAACGGCCAGCGGCATCGCGTTTAACCGCCTGCCTGAAAGCAATCATAATCTCGTAGTCGCGAGGCATGTCGAAACCCTCCCGTTACCACTGTATTTACATACAGCATTGATGAGTTGGTGATGCTGTTCAAGCCGTACCGCTTGAGACTTTGTAAGCTGATTGAATGCTATAGGAATTTAGACGTGTAGGGCATTTGATAATGGATATACGGTATGGAAAGGATCTCAATAGCCCCTTTCGGCGGTGGGTAAATCCGTAACCGGGAAGGAATGTTAAATGTAGGGAGTTTATATGAAAAATCACCAAATTCAGATTATTTAAAGCGTTGAACCGCTTATTCTCAACAATTGAACTAAGCTGAACGTCTGCGCAGTGAATGGCATCTGATAATTCAGGCCGAAAAGCGCTTAGTAATACAACATATTGATGATAAGGATTTTAATTAATGGATGATGTGGATTTGGCTCAGGAACGTGAAGAAGCGCATTTAGCGGCCTCTTTGTCTGCCCGTAAGCCGCGCCTGGTAAGCCGAAATGGTAACTGCATCTGGTGCACTTATGAGGCAATTGTGGCTAACACCGCTTTTTGTTCTGCAGAGTGTGGCGAGGACTATCACAAGCATCAGCGCGAGATGAAGCAGAGAATTACTGGTGATTGAATATTTTGATAAGCATTCACCAGAAACTCAAACACTCATATACGTTGCTTATCTCAAATTATCTGCCATGCGGTTAAAAAGCTCTTTCGTTAAGGCGATGGAGCAATGCCAACAGGAATGATATCATATTGAACGGTACTTATTCTGAAAAGCGAATTTATGCCCGTATGGAACGGGTTTAAATGGCCTTACCCAAATTTCAAATCAAAAAACAAATTTAGCTCCTGAACTTTGACAGATTAAATAAAAACCCTACGCTTAATTAGCAACATATCGTTGCTTTACCATGGGCAGGAAATTATGAAAAATTTATTAGGCGGGATGTTCATTATAGCGAGTTTGGTTACATTGGCGGGATGCCAGCATGAAAGCCCCGCGGTGGGTAACGATGGCCGCCCACATGCCCCAAGTAATGAGTCGGTGCCCGGTGGGCCATTAGGTAAAGGCCCCGTCGGACAACCACAGAGTTAATAAAAACTCGTAGACTACAATGCTTAAGCGCATGAATGCTTTTGTTATGCAGGAAAAGCGTATTGGCCTGCAGCGGTGACTCGATGCGTCACAGCAGGCCTGAAATGGTTATAAAAGATTATCTGATACACTCCGCAGCGACTGCAGATATAAGCAACCTGCGTTTTTTTAATTTTAAGATCAGCAATTTTTCAGTTACATACTAAACGGGTCCCGTCCCCAACGGGACGTCATCAATTTAAGGCAAAACTTCTGCTGCCCGGAAATTCATCCGGGCTTTTTTATTTCTCCGCGCATGGCTAATCAAGACCTTGATACTCTTGGGCACTACTGGCCTTTTAAAATCTTGGCACAAAACATATCTTGTTTTCTGTGAGTGGCATTCTGAGCCTATCCACTTAAAAAACAATTTGATTTCAATCATACTTTCAGAACGTATCAAAGCACTTCAATACGTACTGAGGAGGTTTCAAACACCAGGGCCGGGTAGGTTCCTAACTTGGAAATTCAGTGTCTGCATGATCATCTTCGAGTTGCTGATAAGTGATGGTGGCAATATCAAAGGACGTTTGAATTTTATCAAAAATACTTTTTCACACTTTTGAAAAAACCTACTCCATAGCATCAGGACGAATGAATTTCAAAATGATAGAAAAAACATCATTTTTTAATTGAGACGGACGCAATAAATTCTATTGAATCTGGCTTTTAAATTCGATTAACCTGATTTGAAATGACTTTAAAAATCCATTTGGCATTACTGCTGCCCGCTGAGTCTTTTTCGATAGTAAATGACTGTGTTTAGTCGGCTCTTTATTCTGAAATTGGCGTGGTTTATCACTTTTGCCCATCGGGGGTCAACGGTGTTCCGATTATAAGCTTTAAGAGCATCCAGCAAGGTACTCCACTGGCGGGCCTGGTAAGGTTTGTCATCTCTCAGGTTAATTCGCATATGCTGTACGGTAGAATCTACCTGCCTTTTGGCTTCCAAAAGACTCAAACCCGACTGATGTGCCGCGGCTATTTTTCTAATCTCAACAACGTAAAGTTGCAGATCAAATCCGTTTTCTCTCATTGACTTCACCACTCACTGCTAATTATTTGAATATTTAATAGCAGAAAAAATCAAAAAATAAAGCGAAGCCGTGAATTTAAAAGTTTAGCTTCTGGATAAACTATTAGATGCGCACTTTATTTATCTTTACGCTTTACTTGATAGTAATCAATTAGTTCAGCATTAACGACCAATCACTCAAACCTCACGAGATTGATTTAATCATAAATAATTTGAATCATTAATACTCAATTCATCGAAGAATTTTTGTGAAATCATGCTGCTATATAAGGGAGAGTTCATTAGCAATGAAAAAGAAATGTACAATTGATGTCAACTTGTATAACTTTGGGCCGCGGCTATCGCCGCATGTAACGAATGGTGCATTGCATCACCTCTGTAAGTGTTTATGGATTTCCACTTATAGAGGTTTTTTTTAGTGTTAATCAAAACCGCTTACTTTCTCTAATTACTGGTTCATTTGCCCCCGTACGGGTCATGCTTATGGTCTTCACTATCGTCGCGCGTGCGTCGAATTTCACCGTGTTCATTAGGATTATTCTTTGCGGTATGGTTGTCTTCTTCATAGGCATGACCCGTAATAGGATTGGCTTCAGGCAGTCCCTTGCGTGTATAACATTCTTTAGTGTGTTGACCGTTATTTGTATGGACGCCCATAATTAACCTTAATGCCAAGGTTAATTAATGGCAGAGCAAATTTTGCACTCAATGTGATTGTTTTAATTACATTCAGAATTAACATCTGGATATGCAAAATTTTGGAAGCCTCCCTGAATTAACAGTGTTAGTCAATATAAACAAGCTCAGCTTTCAATCTTAAATTCGCTACATGAAAATTTCCCATCCCAAATTTTCATTAGAACGGCTTGGCAAAAAGTCGTTAATAACGCGTCAATCGATTGCCACTTCTTTTACCTCACTCAGATTTCGACCACGTCTCATCATCTTTTCGTTATGTCGCATATCACCCAATAATTTAGAAATCGTTACAATAAGATAATTTTTATTGATCTACATCCAGCGATACATTAAATGAATTTAAGTAAAGACAAAAGATTACCCTTACGGAATTCTGCTTATACAGCTTGAAAAGGCCCTGTCGTTTTCCTCACGACAAATCATTTTTTCTTTCTTAAGAGTTGTCAATGAAAAAAAATAAAATATAAAAAACCTTCCGCGCTGCAAAAATCATTTTTCACTCCATAATTAAAATGTCTAAACATGGAGAAACAAATGAAGAATCCAACTCTGTTACAGGCATTCCACTGGTATTACCCTGATGGTGGTAAACTCTGGCCCGAACTCATCGAGCGAGCGTCAGGCTTGAATGAATCTGGAATAAACATGGTCTGGCTACCTCCTGCCTACAAAGGCGCCGGGGGTGCAACTTCTGTGGGATACGACACTTATGATCTGTTCGATTTGGGAGAATTCGACCAGAAAGGTAGTATTTCAACAAAGTATGGTAATAAAGAAGATTTACTCAGAGCTATCAGCTCATTGAAAAATAATGATATTGCCGTTTTATTAGATGTTGTTGTTAATCATAAAATGGGGGCTGATGAAAAGGAGGCAGTTCAGGTCAACAGAGTGGACGAAAACGACCGCACGAAAATTGATGAAGAAGTTGTTAGCTGCGAAGCCTGGACACGCTATACCTTTCCGGTCAGAGCGGGAAAATACTCTCAATTTATGTGGGATTTTAAGTGTTTTAATGGTGTAGATCACATTGAAAACCCCTCAGAGGATGGGGTATTTAAGATAGTTAATGATTATACGGGAGAAGGTTGGAATCAGCAGGTTGATGAAGAAATGGGTAATTTTGATTACCTTATGGGCTCAAACATCGATTTCAGAAACCACGCAGTAACTGAAGAAATCAAATACTGGGCACGCTGGGTTATGGAACAAACGGGTTGCAACGGTTTCAGACTTGATGCAGTTAAACATATTCCCGCCTGGTTTTATAAAGAATGGATCGAGCATGTGCAGGCTGTTTCAGACACCCCTCTGTTCATTGTGGCAGAATACTGGTCTTTTGAATTGAATAAATTACAACAGTATATTGAGCAGGTTGAAGGGAAAACAATGCTCTTCGATGCACCTCTTCATATGAAATTTCATGAGGCATCAAAACAAGGTAGTGATTATGATCTGAGTCGAATTTTTGAAGGTACATTAGTTGAAGCCGACCCTTTTCATGCGGTCACATTGGTTGCGAATCATGATACTCAGCCCCTCCAGTCTCTTGAAGCCCCTGTTGAAGCCTGGTTTAAACCACTGGCGTATGCGCTTATCTTATTGAGAGAAAATGGCGTTCCCTCAGTATTTTACCCGGACCTCTTTGGAGCAGACTATGAAGATACGGGTAATGATGGTGAAACTCATCGTGTTGACATGCCAGTCATAGATAAACTCGATAAGCTACTGCTGGCACGTCAGCAATTCGCGCATGGTGTTCAGACGTCCTGGTTTGATCATCCAAACTGCATTGCATTCAGCCGGAGTGGTACGGCGGAACAACCAGGATGCGTTGTGATAATGTCAAATGGTGATGATGGGGAGAAAACGCTTAATCTCAGTGAATCCTTAGCTAATCGGGCCTGGCGAGATTATCTTTATAACTCCGATGAAGTTGTTAAAACTAATGAATCGGGAGAAGGCGTCTTTAGATGTAAAGCAGGTAGCGTAAGTGTCTGGGTGCTTGAAGAATTTGCTCCCTGATTCACTATTTTTAAGACCTGAATTGATGTGCCGGCAGAATTCATACTGCCGGCAAAATTTATCTGGTGGAAAGCTGATATTCAGGATGTTTTCCTGCCAGCAGTAGTAAAAATTCGTATTCTCCCTGACTGAGTTGAGCAGGTTTCGAAAGCGACTCCTTCATTTGCCACACTCTCAGACTCAGATTAAATCTTTCGGCTGCATTAGCCTGTGTCATACCCGCTTCAATGCGTAAACTTCGAATATCATGCTGGACGGACATTACCGGTACAAAGTTGTTTTTCATCATAACTTATCTCTGGCGTTGGTCTTTGGTGTGTGTCATGGTCAAAGAAACTTTATAAAAAATCCACTTTCAAATATTTAATGCTCATAAAATCTAGTTATGGAAAATTAACGCTTCGCTTATATTTTCACCCGCCTCGCTTAATCCCCGTCTCTATATCAGAAACATCCCATAAATAGTTTTAGACATTTATTAGGGAATATTCTGCTTTTTAGTTTAATCAAATCATTCAGAATCTGACCCCCAATTGGCCCCAATTAAATCAGAAAAATTTTTTCATATGAGGTTAGTCATGAAAGACCCGATTCAACGTCGCATCCCCCATGATTTGACGCAGGTAATAATTAACGAGCACTGGCAAATAACCTACTGGACTCTTACGCTCCAAACCACTCAGGAAAGGCTGACCAGAGCTATCAGGGAAGTAGGTTCAAATACAGAACAGATACGTGCATGGCTCAGGGATCATCCCCCTCTCATAACACCCAAGACCATGATTTAATTATCTGTAATTAAATGAGATTTTATTAGCAATTAAATCAGTTATCCCATGGCGTAGGTTAATGTGTCTTACACTTGATTGGTTGCCGGTAATGCGAAATGAATGATGGTCTTAGCCATGTCTTCGGTTCTGCTATTGAGCCTTACGGCTGAGCTGGCAACATGCCTGACCAATGTGGAATTTTGCTGTGTGACCCGTTCGAGATCGGTTACTGCCTGCGTCACCTGAATGATCCCTTTGCTCTGTTCATTTGAAGCATAAGATATTTTCCTGATGAGTTCATCAACTGAAAAAACGCATTGGGTCAACGCTTCCATAGTGTTCCCGGCACGATCTGCGACCTCTTTGCCTTCATTCACACGAGAGAGAGTTGCATTGATTAACCCTTCAATTTCTTTGGCTGCACTTGCGCTGCGCTGAGCAAGTGTACGAACTTCTGTAGCAACAACAGCGAATCCTCTGCCCTGCTCTCCTGCCCGTGCTGCTTCAACGGCAGCGTTTAACGCCAGTATATTTGTCTGAAATGCGATACTGTTAACTGTGGCGGTAAACTGCCGTATTTTTTCGGCTTCCTCGGTAATACCATTCATCATGAGCCCAACTGAGTTCACCAGCGTTTCGCCTTCTCCGGTTATGTATGCCGCTTTCTCTGCAAGACTGCTTGCTTCATCAGCACTTAATGCATTTTGCTGAACGTTTGCACTCAACTGGGTAATACTATGGGCTGTCTTCTCTAAGGAAGATGCCTGTTGAGTAGTCCTGCCAGAGAGGTCAGTATTGCCCGCTTCGATGTCTTCAGCCTCACGCTTCAGCAGGTCCGTATTTTTCTTGATGGAAATTACAGTTAACAAAAGACTGTCTTGCATGGTTTTCACCAGTGGTACCAGCTGCCCTACACAATTTCTACCCAAATCTTGCAATGGATTAGTCAGTTCGCCGGAAGCAATTCCTCTGAAATGTTCCCTTAAGGTTGTCAGAGGCTCAACGAGGTGCACGACCAGAAAACGGTCGCAGAACACCAGTAACACAATGATAAATAATGAGGCAACGGTGAAAGCTAACTCAAGTTTTTGACGATCATTATTGAATGCATTCTCTTTATCAGCCAGTTTCTCCTGAAGGAATTCCAAACGCTCTTTTGATACTGAATTAAAATTTATATCAGAACCTGTCAAGGCTGTTCGAAATTCATTCCAGTCTGGTGTAGCAGGAACTTCTCCTGCCAGGGTTCTCTTTAAGGAATCGTCACCTGAATTCATCACATTACCTGCTCGGGTCAGAAAGATAAGTTGAGCAACCAACTTTCCTTCACGCTGCGTTTGTTTATGTAGATCTCTTAAGATTTCTGAACCATATAACCCAGCAAGAGCAACAACAATAAAAGCGGCAACAAGAATGCACTGCACTACCCGGCGAATAGTAAAGTTTGTAAGAAATTTCATTTAATTACCTGGTGTTGTGATTAATTTAGAAAAAAATAGTAACCATAAAAATTATTTTCGTAGCGTGCTATTAGATTGCGCGCAAGTGCGTTCTCAGTTAGAGTCTGGCAGGCATTTAAAAAAAAGGAAATATTCCAGCAAGAAATATTTTTCTCAAACAGATAGACCCTTTTAATTAAACTAAAAAAAACAGGACGAACTCGATTGACCGTCTATGATGGTGAAAGAGACAACAAAATGCTTAGTCTTCACTCAGTTTATACCTTCTCCTTCCGGTCGGTTATTTTTCTTACACTTTTACGTTCCGGTTATTTGACCCGGCACGGGGGATTTATGAATAAAAATTTAAATGCTATTAATGAACGTCTTAAGCGTGCGCTTGAAGCCCTTCTCGCCCCTGATGAAGAAAGGGACAATGTCCTGAGGAAATTTGTACATTTAGCCAATCAGGCGCTGGGTATCCCTGGGAGCTTCATTTCAGTTTTAGATGAGGAATTTCAATACATACGGGCCTCGCATAATTTCTCACTGAAACACTCAAAAAGAGAAGAGTCTTTATGCCAACATGTTGTTGATGGCGACAGTGCACTCATCGTTTCAGATACATGGCTTGATGCTCGTTTCTTAACCCACCGCTTTGTTACGGGTGAACCTTACATTCGTTTTTATGCTGGCGTTCCGCTTAAAGATCGAGAAGGCCAAGTATTAGGTACTTTTTGTGTGACTGATCGGGAACCACATCCCTTCAGCGATACGCAGCTCGCAACGCTGAAACAGCTTGCTGAGTTAGTAATGTCATTTCTGGAAGCCTGGCATGCCACCGGTTTTGATGACCCTGTTACTCACTTGCCTAACCGCTCACGATTAATCAGCGATATGCAGTCGCTCGCTGCAGAGGGAGATAAGTTCAAGCGTCGTCTGATTATTATTGATTGCCTGAAAATGGCACATGCTTATGACTTAGCTAAAACAGTTGGAATGATGCCGGTTGAAGAACTTCTCAGGGATATAGCTATAAAATTGCCTCGCCGGTTACGTCCTCAAAACGGTGAGATGATTTATGCGATTTCCACTGGACGCTTCGCCATTCTGGTTCGCGACGAAAGCCGCCTGGACGCCTCGTGGATTGCCGGGCGTATGGAAGGCATCTGTGCAGAATTAGGTAATGGGATATCAATTACCCTCACTTCCCATGCGGGCCAAACGGATTTTACGGCAATTTCATCCAAAGCCTATGATGTCGTTCGCCGTGCTTCGGCTGCACTTGAGGAAGCGATCGATAAAAACTTACCTTCAGTCATTTATAAAGAGTCAGAAGAAATAAAACATTCGAATGATTTTACGCTTATGAATGAGCTTTCTGATGCAATACGTTTTGATAAGGGCCTGTACCTTGTATATCAGCCTAAAACTTGCCTCAAATCGGGTCAGCCCGTCGGTCTTGAGGCGCTGATACGGTGGACACATCCTGTCAGAGGTGAACTGTCACCCGCTGCTTTTGTACCAATGGCTGAACAAACGGACCTACTGCATGAGATGACAGAATGGGTGATTGACACGACGATAGCCTGCCTTAAGCGACTCAATCGACAAAATATTCAATTGCCCGTCACAATAAACGTCAGCCTTAACGATTTCGCAAAAAGCAATTTTGCAGAGCTACTGGAATCGAAAATGCTTGAGGCCCGATTACCTAATAACCTCCTGGGAATTGAATGCCTTGAAACTGAGCGGATTATTGAAAATGCACAGGCACTATCCGGCTTGCATAGACTTTATGAAAAAGGGTTTAACATATCTCTGGATGATTTTGGGACAGGTTACAGTAACATCAGTTATCTGCGACGTATGCCGCTGGATGTAATAAAACTTGATCGCTCACTTATATCGGGTGTACTCAAAGATGCCTCAGCGCTCATCATAGCGCGCAGTATTATCAAAATGTTAAAAGAGCTGGATTATACGGTGCTTGCGGAGGGTGTAGAGGACGCTGAAGTAGCCACTCTTCTGAGTGATTTTGGTTGCGACCAGGCTCAGGGGTATTTTTTTGCTAAGCCGCTATCTGATCCTGAACTGGACATATGGCTTCACAGACGCTTGTGGAACTGTAAGCACAAGTTCAGTTAACGATACGCCTGCTCCGACTTAGCAGCGCATGACTCCATTAACAGTGTTGCTAATGTTCATTTTGAGAGATTATGAGATTCATCCTAATCGTGTTCATCACCTAAGCGCACTATAATGTTATAGCTTAATACAGATAATTAAGCACCCCCTAGGGGGATGAGTAAACTTTAAGAATCGGTCATAAAACCAACTTTTAAATCCAGCTTTCAACCCGCTAATGCGGGTTTTTTCTTGGTCGTAAAAACTTCAAGATAATTTTAACTTGCTCACACAAATCGTGTTTTTTAACTGAATCTTATGATTAACGACTGAAAGCACAAAAGAAATTGAAATATTATTTAACAGCATGAAAATTCGAATTTGCATATAGCTGTTATTTTTTCCCCCTCCTTTGTTGCTTGAAGGTGCGACACAATGAAAAATTTCATTGCATGTAACCAAAGCACTGGTTAAATTATTAAGGATTTATTGCGAAGGATGGCTGATATGAAACTTGCTCAGAAACACTTTAGATTGTTGTCAATAATCAAAGAGAGAGGATCAGTCCCCTCTTCTGTCAAACCCGTTGTGAGAAAGGAGTTGTCAGATATGTGGCTTGTTGAGTTTCTTTTGGGCGATGAATGGATGCGTGAAAAAGAGCGATACAAACTTACTCCGCGCGGGAGAGAAATACTGGATGATTATGACCTTAGTCTGGCTGCAAATGCGTTTAAAAGTACCTGTCAGGGAAAACGTAAGTCCATTTAAAAGTTATTGATTAATGTATTTCATCAAGTATTCAGAGATAGCCTTACACTCCCCTTAATAGTTAAATACCAGTAAGGTAGTACCGATTATCGTAAACAAGTCTCCAGAAATCATACTAACTAAAAACTATCGAGAATAATAAAAAGCTATTTTTGCTCAAACATATTTAGGATTTCTGCATAATATATTGCTTCCATTGGACATGTGACATTTTCAAGCCTTAACAATAGTCGCGATATCATGGCACGTCTGTTGACACAACGGCGCTCACGTAACAATTCATGCACCAGTTCACCAATCATAATTTCTGTTGGGGGCAACACTACCCTTTGACTATTTTTATCGCTTTCATCAAGATAATGAATATTCATCTCATTTCCAATAAACTCAATTAATAGTTCATATACTATAGATCATATGCCCAGAGTGGCCTTACTGAAATCAGGTCATATTTAATTAAATTTTAAATAATTGACATACTTCACATATTTTCGATCGATTTATTAAGCTCACTCCATACCAATCAAACAACAACCACCTCTTATTTAATCACTGAATAAGCGAAACATTGAATGCTTCATTGATTAAATTTAATATTTGGCCACAAAAATTCTTATCTCGACTGAACATCATAATGCCAGTTTCACTTCAAATCTTTTTTAATTAATTTTAGCAAATTCCAGTTGAGCTAACTCCTACAAATCTCCTCTATGCATTGCTGTAAAGCTTCTTTAGCAACATTGATACCTGATTCAGCTTTGAAGTGAATCCAATGTCGGAAAGGCTTAATTTTTTTATAGCCTAGGAAGTACTTTAACGTCGTAACTTGGAATGTAAAAAAACCGCCACTTCTGGCGGTGTTTTTGATTAATGTGGTATTTCTGATACTTCTTTGACATCCTGCTTATTAATCTGTTGCTTAACGCCGTTAGCATCAGTGTAACCTAGCAATCCTGCTTCAGTCTCTTTAGGCTTACCATCGCTGACAATTGTTCTACCATCATTAGTATGAATGGCATAACTTGTCCGGGTACAGCCAGTTAAAGCCGACAGCGCGATAAGCGCGGCTAACATTGAGAAAGTGATTTTTTTCATGGACTGTTCCTTATCAGTTATCTAATTCACTCATGTTGGTGATTTTATCGCGGTTGATTTGTTCAGTTCGTCCTGACTGGGCATCTTTGTAAGATACTAAACCCGTATCACTGTCGATTTGAGGCTTACCATCTGTCACGATGGTACGACCGTCTGTAGTCTTAATAGCCTGATTTGAAGAACAGCCCGTAACTGAAACTGCGAAAGCTGAAGCAATTAACAGGAAACCTATGCCTTTTTTATTCATTACTTATCCCTCTTTTTGAAAAAAGTTGATTCTAACTGTTCAATAATAGATGGTTTTCAGCAATCTGCGTCAGTATTGTGCTCATACCCCACGATATGCAAAAGAGATAGGCAGACTAGGGTGTCCGTTTTTTATCTTTTTCACGATCCAGTCTGCATTCAATACATTAAAGTACCATCAAATTCTGATAGTACTTTAACTTGCATCTGGCGGTGGTTCGTCTTAATGAGCTTTAAGCAGGTCTGATACGCCGGACGTTAGCTATTTGTTGAGTAAGAGACTACCAGAGTTGAGTTAGAGGCCAAGTCGTGACACTAACCTGTTCGAAAATTTGATTTTTCCATTTTGAGCATATTTATATGCTGATTCATGTGCTAATTGGTGATCATTCTCATATTGTTTGGATCTTAGGATGAAGATGTAGAATTTTAGAATGCAAAAAATTAACTTACGCTAGGGTTTAGGGACTGATAGTGTAGATTGGTAGAAACGAGGAACAACCAGTCCTCAGTTATGTAATTCAGGCTGCGCTCACTGGCTTCATCCACAGACCTTTCTTTTCTGAAAGAGCCCTGGTGATCGGTTCAGAAAGGTCTACCTCGCATGTGAGCTTATCAGACTGCCAATAGCGTTCGAGTGTCAGCCTGCCGGTAAGGTCACATGTACAATCCATGGTTGCTAAAATTTTATGCCGGGCCACATTACCCTGCATAGTCGGTACAGAACATACGACTGCCGAAAAATAGAGCTTCTCATCGAACAGTATCCACATACGACACGTTTCATGCTCAATGTTCCCGAGCATTTCGAAACGACGGTAAACCGTACTGGTGCTGTAAGACATAGGGATGACGTTCATTTTTTTGAATCACTCAGGTGCGAATAGTAATATTTATGAACACGTTGACGAGTATTCACCCGACACGATATGTTTAACTTTATGTTTAGAATATTTTTTTGAATCTTTCTACCCCTTCAATACTATATGGCGATTTTTTAATCAGTTACTTGTACTTAACACCTGCCATACCCATTCAAACAAGCGTGTAAAATATCACTCTTTTTGAGTTATGCAGCCGCTTTTGGAATACTTTTAATACAACTATCGGTGACATCCTAACGCTGGCATAACCCTCCAATCTCATCGTTCCAGCAATTTTGATAAGTGTTGAATAGTGAACTTCTCATTGAAAAAGGTAAGTCTGATATCTGCATCTTTTTCCAGCCATATTTGATAATCGAAGTGACTGCACTGTTAGTGGACTGGTAGCTTAGGATAATTCTCATTCAGTCTATATGCGCGTCAAATATCTTAGAGCATAGTTGTCTCGCAGGCCTTTAAAGATAGAAGCTAATCAGGAAAAAAATTAATTTTTGACAAACCAGTATTATGAACTAGTTTCAATCCGGCCTGGATTGTTCCGGCTTTGGGTGAAATGGAAACTGAATCTTTTCCCGGGAATTGTCCCGGGATTTTTTTTGCACTTAAAAAACTGGCTATTTTTTACCCATTCCATGATCGTCTGGTAAAGGAAACCAATGCGATACCCGATACTGCCTGAATGTAGCGTCGCCAGGCATGAGAATATGAGTAAAATTATTAAATGCTGCCTCATATTTTCCGCTACCCACCCCCTCATCCGTACATATGGCGACAACCTGACCGTCTGCGGGCTTTTCTAATTCATAATCAATCCAGTTCATACATTCTCCAGTTTAGCTGGCTTAAATATGGACTGGCTTTCCGCTTCACGCAAAGTGAAGGACAATTTTAAGATAAACGGAAAACCGAATTCTGATTTTCGTGCCTGTGGGCGATAACCACACTCTCAGTTACTCGGGGTGAATGTGATGTGCTGAAAACTTATTCGCCGTGGGTGCTATGATCACAATATGTAAAATCCTCTTTACGGAAGGGCTTCGTTTTACGCATATCACAGACTAAAGCAACATGGATTGTTGCATTTCTGGGGCATCGGGAGGCAACGGGCGCCGTACTATTACGGAAGAATGAAAATACGCGAAGGAGATGGCCATGATCTGGATTGAACAGGGTTTGTATCAAAGGGTGGAAGAGTTGCCATGCGGCCCGCGGCCTCTGCCGATGCTGAGCGGGTTCAACCTTACAACGGCCTATCGGGCGCTGGGGTGCTTTAACCCGTCGGAAACGTCTGACGCGTATTTCATTCTTTCCAATGACCGAGAC